>JBDLJD010000084.1:0-19604 GCA_039714495.1 Thermodesulfobacteriota bacterium | reverse complement strand
CGTTGGGGATATGTGAGAAAGATTTCGGCTCACAGAAAGTAATTGTTCAAATGAAACATGCAAATTCAAGACAGATTATTCAGAAACTATTGACACACGTGGATGTTCAGATTGACGGAAACAGATCCTGGGACATACAGGTAGATAACCCGGAATTTTTTAACAGGGTTTTAAGGGGAGGTTCTCTTGCTCTTGGAGAAAGCTACATGGACGGCTGGTGGCATTGTGAGGCGCTCGACCAGCTTTTTGACAAAATTCTGAGCGCACGGCTTGACAAGCACAAAAAAAAAGAAAAACCGATTGTATCGGCCATTCTAAGAGCAAAGATCATCAATACCCAAAGCAAGTCAAAAGCTTATATCATTGGAAAGCGGCACTATGACATCGGTAATCGCCTTTTTTCCATTATGCTGGATAAGAGGATGAACTATTCTTGTGGCTATTGGGAAAAAACGACCAATCTGGATCAGGCTCAGGAAGCCAAGCTGGATTTAATTTGCCGGAAATTGTTGTTAAAACCGGGCATGACTGTTTTAGACATCGGATGCGGCTGGGGCGGGTTTGCGAAATGGGCAGCTGAAAAATACGATGTTAAGGTACTTGGTATAACCGTCTCTCGGGAGCAGGTGAAATTCGCCAGCAAAGACTGTCAGGAGCTTAATGTTAAAATTAAGCTTCAGGATTATCGGGAGCTAAAGGAAAAATTCGACCGTATTGTTTCGATAGGTATGTTTGAACACGTGGGGGCAAAAAACTACAAGACGTTTATGAAAGTGGTCCGCCGGTGTTTAAAAGCAGACGGTCTTTTTTTGTTGCACACGATTGCAGGAAACACCACCGTGCATATGGTAGATCCATGGATTGGTAAATATATTTTCCCAAATTCGATACTTCCATCGGCAAAACAGATTTCCTCAGCGGCCGAGAGAATACTGGTGCTTGAAGATTGGCATAGCTTTGGGCAACATTATGACCAAACCTTGATGGCCTGGCACAAAAATTTCACAAAAAACTGGGCTATTATTAAAGATCTGTATGATAAAAGATTTTATCGTATGTGGACCTATTATCTTCTTTCATGCGCCGGCAGTTTCAGATCAAGAAGGAATCAGTTGTGGCAGATTGTGTTTTCGGGGAATGGAATAAGAGGTGGCTATCAATACACACGCGAACATCTATAAAATAAACACACTACTCAAATCGATTGCTATTCATTATGGAAGCGCAAGTGTATCTTTTCCATCTGCTGAAGGTTTTGTTAACCCCAGAATATCAGGATGTCTGTTTATTTCTACAACATCCCCCTGAAAAAGGGATCAAGTATGCCCTTGACTCTTTTGGCCGAAGCCCATTTTTTCCCTAAAAGATTGTGAATATCTTCACGGGCTTCACTTCAAGCTGCTGAGTTCAATAGCTCCATTTGAAGTGCGGCACGATACTTTTCTCCCACCCTTTCCCAGCCTGCCCTTCAGGGATGTTTTAGTAATTTCCTTCACCACCACTTCCAGGTCTTCCACGGTAATTTTGCCATAACGCGTCCTTTTGACCGCGTGGATGTCAATCCGGTTCTGATCCCACCCAGTGATTTCAATACCGCCATGGTTGATTCGAGGAATGGGCATGCAGGCCAGGGCTTCAGCCCTGTATTGTCCTCTGGCCTCTGGGGCTCAGTTGCCCGCCGCCTTGCGGCGCTCACGCTCCTTGATGATCACTTCGAGTTCCTTGCTCATCTGCCCGGCAATGGCCGTGTTCTCCTCCGCCCGCCGGGTGAGGTAGGGCAGCGTCGATTCCAGCGGCCCGAAGGGAAGGTATTTACTGACATTGTAGCCAGCATGGGCCAGGTTATAGCTGATGTTGTCGCTCATGCCGAACAACTGGGAGAAATAGATGTGCGGGTGGTTGTTGGGAAGTTTGTACGCCTGCATCTGTTCAACCATCAGCCGGCAGCTTTTTTCGTTGTGGGTTCCAACGCATATCTCCACCCCATCTATGTGGGCCATGGAAATTCGAACAGCCTCGTCAAAATCCCTGTCCGTGTCATCCTTAGTGGCGTTGATGGGGGACCTATACCCATGTCGAAGCGCCCTTTCACGCTCTTTCTCGAGGTAGGCGCCGCGTACGAATTTAATGCCCGGGCGATAAGCGCCTGAGGCCGCACCAGCGATCAATCGCTTCAGGTAGTCGATCCGATCCCATCGGTACATCTGCAATGTGGTAAAGACGATGGCCTTTTGCTTGTTGTATGCGGCCATCTTCTCTTCAGCCAGGTTGTCCATGGCCCCCTGTACCCAGCTCTCCTCGGCATCGATGTAAATGGGTTTGTCCGCCTCAAATGCAGCTGCACATATTTCCCCGAGGCGTCGTTTCAGGTTCTGCCACTCCCTATCCTCCGCATCTGACAGTGCTTCGGCGGAAGTGACCTTTTTGAACAGATCCAATGCGCCGATGGCGCTCATCTTCATGCAGGTGCAGGGGATGTCCGGATTGGATCGGGACTGTTGGATGATATGAATCAATTCCCTTTTGGTGGCCTCGAAGCTATCTTCATCCTCGATCCCTTCCACGGCATAGTCGAGGATGGTTCCGATGGAATCCCTGGCCAGCCGTCTGATAACATTGCTATATTCTGCTTTGGTTTCACCGCCGCAGAATTGCTTGAACACCGTGGCCTTGATAAGGGGCTTTATGGGCAGGCCCATGGCCAGGGCAAGCTTGGCTGCCCGGGACAGGAACTTCACCAGAAATGGACTTTTGGTCAACCAGAAAATCAAATAGGACAGAAAGAGATCCCTGTCCGACTTTCTGTGAAAAGCTATGGCCGTATCTTCAAAGGAAACCCGCTCATCTTTTTTGTCATTCATGTCTTTAAAATCAAATCCGTTAGTTTGTCCGGGTAATGCGTCAGGGGTTCACACCCGTCATCGGTGACCAGAACCGTATCCGAGTGCCGGAACCCGCCCACCCCTTCGAGGTAAATGCCGGGTTCTATGCTGATGACCATATTTTTTTCCAGAACATGCTCGCTGCCCACGGCGACCCAGGGGGGCTCGTGGCCGGTGATGCCGAACCCATGGCCGGTACGGTGCAGTATATTGTCGGTGTAGCCGGCATCCTTGATGACCTGCAGCACCTCGCGATCAACATCCTCGGCCCTGACACCCGGTTTGACCAATGCATAGGCCTTCTCCCTGGCCTGCATACACAGGTCGAACATCTTTTGGGCTCCGTCTGGTACCTGCCCAATGAAAAAGGTCCGCTCCAGTTCTGCTGAATAACCATTGGCCTGGGCCGTGATGATGGCCACGTTCGGCCCCCCTTCCTTGAGGGTGTCGAACATGCCGGGAACCGAGTGCGGCTGTGCGGAAAGGGCTTCCGGCCAGACGGCAGCCAGGAATTTGGTCACCAGCAGATTGGGGTTCGGGACCTCGAACAGCACCTTGACCATCATCTCCCTTGAGCTCTCGCTGTAAATCGTGGCCAGGGCCGCATCCGGCTTGCACTGCTCAAGGGCTTTTTCCATGCCTTTTTCGGTGACACCTGCAGCATAGGCTATCCGGCCGAGTTCATAATCTGTTTTCACCAGGCGTGCGTCGTCGACCAAATCGTCCACCGCCAGTTTACCGGGCATGATGTTTTGGTGGGCAACGGCAAGGGATGACTCGATCCCCACGTTCAGATTGCCGCCGACAACCACCTTCAGGGCGTCCACGTATCCGCTGCCGGCCGGTGCCGGGTACTCCGCATAGGTACGGTATTCCACATCGATGAGGACGCGCTGCCGGGCATGGCTGACCTCCAGGAGCGGAACGACGAGGACAGGGGCGCCGGCAGCCGGTACAATTAGAAAAAAGGGTCTCTCAAAAGGCAGATAGGCAAAATTGGTCAGATAGTAAACATTGTCGGTGTGGGCGGCTACATATACATCCAGCCCTTTTTCAGCCATTCTGGTCCGCAGGCTGGAAATTCTGAAATCGAGCTCCTCCTTTGACGGCGCCTCGGTTAACGGTTCGGGTATGGTCATGCTTTCTCCTTTTGGAAACGTCTTTGAATATGAACCAATGGTCGCAAACAGCTTTTTCTCCGATATGCGCGTTTCCGATGTGCGGTAATAGCGTTTGGCAAATTTACGTTCCGAGACTAAATTTGCTTCAGTAATAAGATTTTGCGTGGAAAATCTGTTTGAAAAGCTATCAGAATTTCTCGTAAATCGCAAGGTTTCCCGCTTGCAGTCTCTGGAGCGGTTGTCAGGATTGCCGTCCCAATACCCTGAGAAACGATGTCCATATTTTGATTGCAATGCATCGCAATAATGGTAAAGTATTCTGAAAATAAAAAACTTCGCCAGACATTCAGAACCAGCGATGATTCAAAGGAAGCGCTTCTCATGAACACGGATCAAACATTTGACCAATACCGCAGGCGGGACGAAAGAAAAAAATACGAAGCCGACGTCTATTTCTCCATTTATAAAAAAGCCTACACTGCAACCATAAAAAACATCAGCCGGGGCGGCGCCCTGGTCTACACGGGCGGCATGCCCATCATTTCGCCCGGTGATACAATCATCATCACGATCCCCTTCACCAATCAAACCCAAAGCGTCAAACGCAATGCCAAGGTCATGTGGGTGGACAGCAAGGTCATGGGAGTTCAATTTATCTGACCTGGATGGGTTGATTTTACAGGCCCCTTAAAACTCAGTTTATTTTGGAAACGCCCGAGGACTGCGGACAGGTCCCTGAATCCTGATTTTCCCTTGAAATGAATACCATATATGGTTTTTTTAATTGACAAACCACCACATATTGTGATAAAATGATTGGTCAAACACAATCGTAATCTTTAATAATTGCCAGTTCAATAAACGATGCCGTATTCATTTCTTACACCGATTCGTAAAAACCCCCTACGGGATCAAAGCTCCTATTTTATTTTGAGTGCATTGCATGGCAACACTCATCCATCAATCTTCAGGAGGAAAAAGAACATGAACAGAGCTGCGCATTTTGACAACCACGGCCGTCGCTCCGGTGCCGACAGGCGTCAATTTACTTACGCTGTGCACATCCCTGAACGCAGAATGGACCAGAACCGGCGAAGCATGTCTGACAGGCGTCTGAAACAAAGGCCCTGACAACAGGCAAAACCCCGCTGCCCCATATGTAACGGCAACCCTTTGCCGTTGCTGACCGGTCTTTTCTGTTTGGATTGAATAATCGTCTCGCCGTCTCCCCTCTGCCCGTCCTAGAGCAATTTAATTGACAAAACCGCGTCTTACGCCTATCTTTCCATGAATTTTTCCCTTATATGCAGGAGTAGGCTGTGGAACAGAATGGCGGGCTTAAAAAAGGCGCAATATTGACCGGATTGATCATGGCCACGGCAACCGCCATGATGTCCACCCATCTGTACACGCCCAGCATGCCTCACCTGTCGACCTATTTTAACACCACACCGGCAGTGGTCAAATTGTCCTTGAGCCTCAATGCCATGGCTTTCGGTCTCATGCAGCTCATTTATGGCCCTGCCTCCGACCGGTTCGGACGGCGCCCCACCATGCTCCTGGGAATGGTCGGTTTCACCGTGGTCAGTCTGATCTGTGCTGCAGCCCAATCCATCTCCCAGCTCATCACCATCCGTATTTTTCAGGGAATTTTCTCTGCAGCGGAAGCCGTGCTTGTGTATGCCATTATCCATGATTTTTTCAAGGGTACCCAAAGGGTGAGGGCCATGGCCATATACGGCATGGCCATCGCACTGGCGCCGGCCACCGCACCGATCATCGGGGGGTATGTCCACGTGCTGTTTGGCTGGCGTGTTAATTTTCTATTGATCACACTGTTTGGCGCCATTACATCGATCATTATCTGGCGATTTCTCCCGGAAACATCGACGCCCACCCGCGCAGTTGTCCGCCCCGGCCGGATTGTCCGCGACTACCTCAACCTTTTGGGAAACCGGCATTTTATGAACTATGCCATTATGACCGGTGCCGGCTCGGGTACCATCATGGCCATGGTCACGGCAGCCCCGTTCATTCTGATCTCCCATCTTTCCGTGCCCACGCAGTACTACGGACTTTTCATGACCGGACCAGTCCTGGCCTACATGGTATCCAATATCATCACCCAAAAAATTGCGGGCCGGCTGCACATGAACACCCTTTTGCGCGCCGGTCTGATCATTGCAGCCATCGGAGCCCTGGGACTGGCCGCGATCGTGTTCAGCGGACATCTCTCAACTTTTAGGCTGACCCTGCTTTTTTGTGTGACTACCTTTGGCATGGGGCCGGTTTTCGCCATTGCCCCCATGCGAGCCATCGACGCTACCGACCGCCCCACCGGTGTTGCATCAGCCATGGCCAACACCATTCCCATGGTCATGGGCGCCCTGGCTGCCATCAGTCTGAGCATCTTCCACGATGGTACGGCCCGCCCGCTGGCCGGTACTATTTTAGCCCTGCTGCTGATTGCAGCAAGTTCCATTCTGTTTGCTGCCAGGCGATCTGCCCGGGAGGATTTATAAAATAGGTGACATGAGGCGCGCCAGGCGGGTCAGAACCTTGAAGCCGATAAAACGTTCGTTTACGTCCGCCATGGTCACTCGGCGGCTGTTGGCAAAGTCGTTTTCCAGCATTCTTTCGACCTTGCCGGCAAACGGATTATCAAAAAAAACCATGGTGATCTCAAAATTCAGCCTGAAAGAGCGGTTGTCAAAATTGGCCGTACCGACGCCTGCTATGCTGTCGTCTACCAGCATGACCTTCTGGTGCATGAAGCCGGAAGTGTAGCGATAAATCTCGATGCCGACCGGCAGTGTTTCCCCGTAATAGGAAAAGGACGCCAGGTATACCAGCAGGTGGTCGGGTTTTTCCGGCAGCAGAATACGGACATCCACCCCCCTCAGGGCAGCCAGTTGAAGAGCGGTGAGGGTCTGACGATCCGGTACGAAATAGGGGCTCGCAATCCAGACACGCTTCCTGGCAGAGTTGAACGCATGCACAAACATCAGACCGCAGGTGTCGAGGTTGTCCGCAGGACCCGAAGCCACCACCTGGCTTAGAATCCCCTCCGTGCCATCAGCATCCGGGACCCAATTGAGTTCCGGAATGGTGGCGCCGGCCCAGTACCAGTCCTCCAGAAAGCTGTATTGCGCCCCCTGAACGGCAGGCCCGGTCACCTTCACATGCGTATCCCGCCACGGCCCAAAGCGGGCGCTTTCCCCAAGGTACTCATCCCCGACATTGTGGCCGCCCACCCAGGCCGACCTGCCGTCGACGACCACGATCTTGCGGTGATTGCGAAAGTTGAGCTGAAATTTATTGGTCCTGCCCTTGGTCGTGCCAAAAGGCAAGGCTTCGATGCCCGCTTTGCGCATTTCATCCAAATACGCGGTCGAAAGCTTGTGGCAGCCGATCTCGTCAAAAAGAAAATACACGCGAACACCCGCTCGTGCCTGCCGGGCCAGGCTCTGTTGCAGCCTTTTGCCCAGTACGTCGTCATGGACGATAAAAAATTGAATCAGAATATAGTCACGCGCGGAATCGATGCCGGCGAAAATGCTCTCGAATGTCTCCCTGCCGTCAATGAGCAAATCGGCCCTGTTGAACCGAGTCATCGGCATATCGCTCATATTTGTCAGCGCCACCGCATTTCGATATTGGGCCGCATCATCGATCACGTCCCTTTCACGGAAAATCTTTTTTATCCCGTTGATGACCTGCCGCGCCTGGGTGTCTGCCGAATTCCTCAGCTTGACATAGCCCCTGAATTTGTTGCGGCCGAATATCCAGTAAAGAGGCACCACGATGAACGGCATCGTTACCAGTGAGACCGCCCAAGCAATGGCGCCCTGGGATGTCCGTGTTTTCATAATGGCGTCGAGGGCTGAAATTATCCCGGCCACTTCAAAAAAAGTGATTATTGCCCCGATAATGATGGTCAGTTCCATGCCGCCACCTTGCCATAACGCCTGGAACAACTCAACCTCAAGTCAATTGCCACCCCTGAAAAGGGTGGCATGATATTCGCCATAAAAGACCCTGAGGTATTTCACCGCCCGCTGCGCTCGACGCAGAGGATGCTGAGATTTAATTCTTTAAATGAAATAATAACCATGTCATTGCATTAAACCATCAAAAGCGCTATGGATGCTTTCATGCCAAAGCTTCCCATGTCCTGTATACTTCACCGGGTTCTCTTCACAGCACTTCTTCTGATCCTGATGGCCACTGAATCACGGGCGTTGGAACTCCAGGTTCCGGCAAGATCTTTCCAGGGGGATATGATCGTCGGCAAGGTGACGCCTGGATCCAGCCTGCGCGTGAATGGCAAGAATCACATTGTCAGCCCGCAGGGCTATTTCATCTTGGGATTTTCCAGAGATTTGAAACGGGACCTTCTGGTGAAAGCCCGCCATAAAAACGAAAGCGTATCGCACACCATTCAAACGCTCAAATATGACTTCCCTGTGCAGCACATCGACGGTCTGGCCAAAAACCATGTGAATCCGGCACAGGGAGAACGCATGCGCATTGAAACGGATCGAATGAAAATCAAGGCTGCTCGGGGGACCGCGCCCTATGTTTTGCCGCTTTTTTTAAAAAACGGTTTTGTAATGCCGGTGAAAGGCAGAATTTCAGGTGTTTTCGGCAGTCAACGCGTCCTTAACGGCCAACCCCGCGCACCCCATTCCGGTATCGACATCGCCGCCCCCCGGGGAACACCGACTCGCAGTCCGGCAGACGGCATTGCCCGACTGGTGGCTGAAGACACCTTTCTCATGGGTAATGTGCTGATGATCGACCACGGACTTGGGGTCAGCTCCATCTTCATCCACCTGGACAGCGTGGCGGTGGAGGAAGGCGACCTGGTCCGCCAGGGAGAGGTTGTCGCCAGAGTGGGCCAGACCGGTCGGACTACCGGCCCGCATCTTCACTGGGGGGTCAGCGTGGGTCGCACGCCTATCGACCCCATGCGCCTGGTCAATAAAAAATTCGCCCTGCCCTGAATACCCTCTTACATCACCTTCAAACCATAACTACCAGAGCATTAGAGGACGCATAAAAGCCATAGAACAACAGTAAGCAGTAGGCAGTATGGAGATCAACAGATGAACGCCCAACATCGAACATCGAACGCTGAATCTCGAAACGTTGCCGCTTTGCTCAAGGCTGAAAGCCCACAAATACTGAATACAATTAGCTGACAAACGCCATTCGACATTGGATGTTGGACGTTGGATGTTCGATGTTCATTTTCGGATGTTGACCTGCCCGGCCGTCCATTTTATACTCAGTTTGCTATGCCTGACATGTCAAACAACTCCGGCTTTCACCGGAAACGCTTCCGCAAAGTCCGCTGGTTTTTCTTCAAGGTGCTGCTCCAGGCAGTCTTGTGGGACGTGGTTCTGAACTACCCGCTTTTGAGATGGATCCGCCCCGAAGCGCTGCCGCGCTGGCAGGCGGTTGCCCGCAGCTACAAGAAACTGGCCATGGAGATGGGGGGAGTACTGATAAAGCTTGGACAATTTTTGAGCATCCGGGTGGACATCTTCCCGCCGGAAATCACCCAGGAACTCGCCGGCCTGCAGGACGAGGTGGCACCGGAAGCCTACCCGGCTATAAAAGCGCTGGCCGAAGTGGAATTCGACCGGCCGCTCCAGCAGGTTTTTAAATCCTTCGCCGAAAAACCGTTGGGAGCCGCCTCTTTGGCACAGGCCCACCTGGCCGTGCTTCCCGACGGGCAGGAAGTCGTGGTTAAAATTCTGCGACCCGGCATCCAGCGCCTGGTGGAAACCGACCTGGCTGTCATGGCTCTGGTCTGCAATTGGCTCAAACTGTTCAAGAGCGTCCGTCGTCACATGGACCTTGATCTTTTAATGTCCGAATTCTCGGCCACGACCCGCTACGAGTTGAACCTCGCCCGGGAAAAGGAAAACATCCTGCATTTTGCCTCCGATTTTGCCGATGATCCCGATGTATGCATCCCCGGCGTGTACAGAGACTACTGCACCCCGAGCGTGCTGACCATGGAAAACGTCTTTTACATCAAAATCAGTGATACACAGGGCATGAGCGCCTGCGGAATCGATCCCCGGGCCGTGGCTGCCAAACTTTACGACATCTACATGCAGCAGATTTTCAGCAACAATTTCATCCACGCCGACCCGCATCCGGGGAATCTGTTTGTAAAGCCGGTCCCCAGCGCGGAAGAACGCCAATCGGGAGTCGAGGCCTTTGAACCCAACCACCGCGTCCCGCCTGCAGCCGGGCGCGGTTTTCAAATCGTATTCATCGATTTCGGCATGACCGCCGTTATTCCCGAGAGGCTCAAGGCGGCCATGCAGATGGCAGCCATCGGCATCGGCACCCAGGATGCTCGCAAAGTGATCCAGGCCTACACCATTGCCGGCGTTCTCCAGCCAGGGGCGGATCTACGGCGCCTGGAAGAGGCCCACGAAGACTGGTTCCAGCGGATGTGGGGGGTGAGCATGGGCAAACTGCAGGAAACCGCTTTCAAGGAAGCCAAATACTTCATGCGGGAGTACCGCGACCTGGTCATGGAGATGCCCTTTCAACTGCAGGCTGAACTCCTTTTTGTGGGCAGGGCCGTGGGCATACTGGCGGGCATGGCCACCAAACTCGATCCCGAATTCGATCCCTGGAAGAAAACCATGCCCTTTGCCCGTCAATTTGCCAAGGAAGAGCTGCTCGCGGACTGGAAGGAATTGCCCGAAGAGATCGCCATACTGGGGCAGCATGCCCTTAAGCTCCCCATCAACCTCGACCAGGTGCTGACAAAGGCCAAGCAGGGCAAACTGTCCATCCTCGTGTCGTTGTCCCCGGAAACGCGCAAATCCATAAAGCGCATCGACTTGTCGGTGAAGCGGTTTTCGTGGACGGTTCTGGCCACGGGGCTTCTGATTTGCGGCGTAAACCTCCACATTGCCGAAAAGGCAAAAACCCTGGGCGTCATCCTGATCGTGCTTTCCGTGGTGACCTTTCTATGGGGAATGCGTAAAAGTTAAGATTTTTTTAACCAGTATAGTTCAGAGAAATGATATGCCGGTATATGAATATGAACATATAGACACACCCTGCGACCTGGGCCGTGTTTTCGAAATCACCCAGCCCATGGACGAAAAACCCCTGAAGGCCTGCCCCGTATGCCGTGGAAGTGTCAGAAAACTGATTTCCCTGGTGGGCATCAGCAGTCCGAAAACCAACAGCGAACTGCGCGACCTCGGCTTCACCAAACTCGTTAAAAGAGACGACGGTGTATATGAAAACGTCACCGCCCGAGACGGGGAAAGCCGCTATATGCAGAAGGACAAGCCGGAAACCATGCCGGACCTGTCCAAAACAATAAAAGATTGATATTGCGTTGCAATATCAATCTTTTATTGTGTGTGGTTGAATTCGCATAGGAGGATTTTTCAAATGGAAAAGAATAAAGTACTAATCCAGGAAGTAGCCGACCTGATCATTAGATCAGAAAAGGTATTGATATTCACCGGGGCGGGGGTCAGCACCGAATCGGGCATCCCCGACTTCAGGGGTGCAGACGGCATCTGGAGCAAATACGATCCCGAAGATTTCACCATCCAGCGGTTCATGGCCGACAAAAGGGCCCGTAAACTGCACTGGGACCTCCTTGCGGATGGCGATCTCTCCATGTTCAAGGCCGATCCCAATCCTGCCCATCTCGCCATTACAGAGTTGAATGCAACCGGCAAACTATACGGGGTCGTCACCCAGAACGTTGATGGGCTGCACCAGCGGGCAGGTCTTCCAGATGAGATGGTTTTCCAGCTCCACGGTGACCTGAGTCATGCCAAATGCCTTGACTGCGGCAGTCGGTTTCCCATGCAGACCGTGGCGGAATGGATGAGCCAAGACATCGACGAACCGGTTTGCGAAAAGTGCAGCGGTATGCTCAAGCCGGATGCGGTGCTCTTTGGCGAGCAGCTGCCTTTTGAGGTTCTCTCCGAGGCAGAACGGCGCTCCAGGAATTGCGACCTCTGCATCGTTCTGGGGTCGACGCTCTCCGTCTATCCTGCATCCCTTATCCCCAGGTATGCCAGCGAAAGCGGGGCCAAACTTGTGATCATCAACCTGGGCCCCACGGAACTGGACAGCTATGCCGATATCCGCATCGAGGGCAAAGCCGGGGAGGTAATGGCAGAAATTATTTCCGGTGTGGGAAAGTAGATTTGCAGAGCTAGTAGTCCGGCGCCACGGAAGGACGACGCTATAGTAAGTAGTAAGGAGTCGGCAGTAGGGAGAGCGGAAGACAGAGGACAGAACCGCAGAGGCTATATTTTAGCAGATGAACGTCCAACATCGAACATCCAACACTGAACATCGAACTGTTGGCTCTTGGCTGGATGCAATCAGCTGATAAACCCCATTCGATGTTGGATGTTGGGCGTTGAATGTTCGATGTTCATTTTTGAATCAAGAGTTAGAAGCCAGGTCATCTGAAATCAATTGGCAGGATCAGGGAGGTCGCCGATGCCCTGATGGCACTCCCTATTCCCATTGTCGCTGCTAACAGGAAAAACGGTGCGAGTTGAAGAAAAATAAGATTATCATATTCAGCCTGGTCATTGCTCTTCTCTTAGCCACGGCTGTCACTATTATTCATTATCTTGAACTCAACCGGCTAAAACCTGTCATCGGCCAGATCGTCAAGCACTACACCGGCCGCGAACTAACCATCAATGGTGATATCCGACTCCTGGCACACTGGCCCCCGACCCTGGCGGTTGAAGACGTCGCCTTTCAGAATGCGCCCTGGGGATCTCAGCCGCATATGATAAGGGTTAAACGGGCTGCCTTTGCCGTATCGCTCACGTCCCTTTTGCGCGGCGAATTCCGATTTTTCGAGATCCGGCTGGACGAACCCGAAGTGCTGTTGGAATTCAACCCGGAAGGTGAATCGAATTTTCTGCTCGACATCCCTGCAACAGAGGGGGACGTTGTCATTCCAGTTCTGGCCTTCAACGACATTTTGATTCAAAACGGCTATTTTGAATACAACGATCGAAAACATGACTTGAAGGCATCCGTACATGTGGATGACCTGGAAGCCGACATTCCCGGCCTGGACAAACCCATGCAGATCCTGTTCGAAGGCAGTTTCAGAGGCCTGCCCTTATCCCTGGATGGCAGTATCGGTCCCATCATCGCCTGGATCCAGCCCGGCAACACCCTGCCCGTGAACCTGAGTACCCGCCTGGGCATGGCTTCCGCCCGATTGGAAGGCGATATCAGGGATCCGGTACACCTCAAGGACATCTCCCTTGTTTTCATGGCCGACGGCCCCTCGACCCGTGAAATGGCCACACTGATAAATTGGGGTTCTATTCCCGATCTTGGGACGTTCACGGTCAAGGCGGAATTGACCGACCGGCCGGGACAGTTCGCCATTGACAAGCTGGACGCAACCATCGGGTCTCCTGACCATGTTTCCTTTTCTGTTGGCGGCCGGGTCGACGACCTTGTGGCAATGAAGGCATTGGATCTGAACCTCGGCATACAGACAAACCACACCGGCAACCTGATGCTTCTGACAGGCCTGCCTGCGCCTCCTTTCGAAGCCCCCCTCACGGCAACGGTCAGGTTATCGGATACAACAAAAAACCAGTACCGCCTCGATGATTTTCTTGTCAGCGTGGGAGACAGGACCATAGAAGGCCGTATGGGCCTGAATCTCACCCGGGCGCATTCCGTTCTTGATATGGAGCTTCAATCGGGGCACCCCACCCTGGGCCCTGTTGCATTTAAGACCCGCATGAGTGGATCTTTGGACAGGATCAGCGTTGAACATCTGGAGCTGCACATGGGACACGACAATCTGTTCAAAGCCTTCATCGTCGGTGCTGTTGGCAGTCTGAGCCCCATCGAGGACCTTTCCTTCAACTTTCACCTGATGGGAAAGGACCTGGCCCGCTTGCAGCAGCTCACAGGCCGGCCATTGCCCGTACACGGGCCGTACGTTATTTCCGGTGCCCTTTCCATGGCAAACCGTCAGGCAATGCAGGTGCCTGACCTCAAGATTATTCTGGACAAGAGCAGCATCAACGGCTCCCTGGGCCTTGACATGGGAAGCGAGTACCCCATACTTTACGGCAATCTTACTTCCAACCGTCTGAACCTTGAACGTCTGCTGAAACCAGGGACAGTTCCCGACAATCTGCGGAAAAGTCTGTCCTCTGTGGGCCCTTCACAGCTGGCATTCGAGTTGTCAGGCCCCATCGAACGCCCTGTGCTGAACAGCATTGCAATGCAGACCCAGGTCGAAAACCTGGCTGCGTTCGAACTAAAGGGGTCTATTAAAAACCTGCTGACCATGACAGGGACGGACCTGTACATTGCCGCCAAGGGGAACGACCTGGCAAACCTGGGAAAAGTCGTGGGCCGCGACATCCCGTTCAAAGGACCGTATGGCATCTCGGCCAGTCTGAACAGTCCGGCTAAAAACACCTACCATTTTGAAAACCTGAATGTCTTCACCGTCCAAAATACATTCAACGGCCGATCCACCATTAATCTTTCCGATGCGAATACCGTTGTCTCAGTAAAACTGGGCACGAAAAACATCTCACTGGCAGCTCTGGCCGAGGGGCAAAACGCCGTGCTGGACAGACTGAGGTCAAAAACGGACCTGGGCCCCCTCGAGGTTGACGGGACCGCTGTTTTGTCCGCTGAAGGCCAACGCCTGCAGACAATAGACCTGGCATTCGGCAGGACTGATTTTGTCCGCATGCAGGTCAAGGGCTCGGTGGGCAGCCTGCCGGACCTTAAGGACCTGAAGCTCGACATCGATGTGTCGGGCAATAATATTGCAGAGCTGGAACCCATTGTCGAACAGCCGATTCCGGTCAAGGGCCCCTATGCCTTGTCCGGTGAGGTTTCCGGGCATGTGCCCGGCAGCATCAAGATCCGCGACCTGGACCTGGTACTGGAGCGCAACCGTTTCAAAGGCTGGGCAGACCTCAATCTCGTTGGCAAGGTTCCGGAAATCGATGCGGAAATTTCAGCCGAGCATCTCTCCCTGGAACCCGTCACACTTAAGCAAATCACCCCCTTGAAAGACATTCCCGATCTGGGTCCGTTCCAGCTGGCGGTAAAGCTTTCTGAACGCGATGGTGCACCGGCCATTACACAACTGGATTTCCGCCTGGGCAAGGAAAGCACCATCCTCGCCATCATCCGCGGCAGCGCCGGAAATCTCGATCCCATCGGTGAAGTGTCCCTTGAGGTTGAGGTCCACAGCCAGGACCTTTCCATCCTCGACAACCTCTACGGCTTCAGATTCGCCGGAGGGAAGCCATTTCATGCCATAGGCCGGCTCCATGATCCGCGGCCGAAAAATATCACCGTCTCTTCACTTGAAATGTTTCACGGCGACAACGATCTGTCCGGAACGGCCGCCCTGGACCTCACAGGCCCACGACCGTCACTTAATGCCCACCTGTCATCCGACAAGCTGGACCTGCGACCATTAAGCGAAAAGATTTTCCCAGACACCCCCGAACCTCGCCCCCCGGCCCGATCCCCGTCTCGATCCAGACGGTCAAACAAGCGCCTGTTCTCCCGGGAAGCCCTTGATTTTAAATGGTTGCAGCAAATCGATGCCCATGTAGCATTTCAGGGAAGAGAGGTCCTTGGCAAAAGACTGGCGTTCAACGATGTTGTTATCCAGATAAAGCTAAGGGAGGGCGATCTTAATGTCGACCCCCTGAAATTTAACATCGGCGGGGGCTCAGCCGAAGGCACATTCGCCCTGCAGTCCGGAAACAGCCCCCCTTTCATGGCCACCAGCCTGGCCGTCCATCACTTTGACATCGGCCCCATGCTCGAACAGCTTGGGCAGGAGAGCACACTCCAGGGAACATTGAACACATCCATCTACCTGAACGGCAGAGGCAACTCTGTAGCGGCTTTGATGGCGGGACTCAACGGGAAAGTACATCTGGACATCCATGATGGCCGGGTTGAAAGCCGGCAGCTGGCCCTTTTGGAAAGATATTTGGGCAGCAACGTCCTGAACTTGGTCAATCCATTCATCCATCACCCCAAACACACCACTATCAACTGTCTCATCAGCACCACGACAATCAAGGACGGAGTGGCCGAATTCAAGATGGTTCTCGACACCGATCAGACCGCCCTGGCATCGGCCGGCACGATCGACCTGAAAACCGAAGGTCTCGACATCGCCATCAAGCCCATGCCCAAAAAAGGCTTTGGGGATCGAAATGTCGGCTATATCACTTTCTCGCTCAGCGAGCTTTCACAGCCATTTGGCCTGGGCGGTACCCTCACCAATCCGCAACTGGTCCTGGATCCTACCCGCACTGTCATCACTGCGGCAAAATTTGCGGGCGCCTGGTTATTGGGACCGGTAGGCATGGCCCTCTTTTTCACCGACATCTCGATGGAAAAAAAGAATATCTGCGAAGAGGCCTCCGGGACCAACTAAGAAATAAACGACGGTAAAGTCTCGGTGGAGAGCGCCCGGCTTGAGGAAATGGCTGATTTCCTGGTGGTCGAGCATGGTCACACGTTTATCATGAGCCACAATGATGTCATCGGACAGGTTCTGTTCTTTCAGAGGCACGGAAAATTTAAAGCCGATCGCCATGGCGATCGGCTTTATCATGGAGTGGCTCCTGACAGTCAAGAGGAGGTTCACAAGCATAGATAAGGTTCTTCTCTTAAAAAGTCGAAAAAAAAAGGGGCCAAGGGACATGTCATAGCTGTTAGCTCATAGCTCATAGCTTGCTATCAGCTATGAGCTACGAACTATCAGCTGCATCCACTCGACCCCTTGACCCCTGGAAACCTTGACCCCTCTTTCGTTAGCTATCAGCCGTTTTTACGCTCAAACTCCTGCATGAGCTCACAGAGCACCTCGATGGCTTTCAGCGGCGTGGGGTTATATATAGATGCCCGGCATCCACCCACGGACCTGTGGCCCTTCAAGCCGCCCAAACCATTGGCAAGGGCTTCCTGAACAAAGGATTGTTCCAATTCTTCCGTGGGCAGCCTGAACGTCACATTCATCATGGATCGGCTGCCTAACGCCGCGGTTCCCTTGTAGAAACTGCTGGCATCGATAAGGCCGTACAGCATATCCGATTTTTGCCGGTTCAGGGCTTCCATTTTTTCAAGACCGCCCACGCTCTCCTCCAGCCATTTCAATACCAGCTGAACGGTGTAAACCGCAAAGCACGGGGGCGTGTTGAACATGGAGTTCTTGGCCGCGAAAGTGGAATACCTGAGCATGGTGGGAATGTCATCCGGCACCATCTCCAAGAAGTCATCCCGTATGGCCACAACACATACCCCGGCGGGCCCCATGTTTTTCTGGGCGCCGGCATAGAAGAGGCCGAATTTGTCCGCATCAAAGGGCCGGCTCAGAATATCCGACGACATGTCGGCAATCAACGGCACGCCCCCGGTATCCGGAAATTCAGCCCACTGGGTGCCTTTGATGGTATTGTTGGATGTGATGTGCGCAAATACAGCGCCTGCGTTGAATGCGATATTTTCCGGAATGTAGGTAAAATTGTCTTCCTCTGAAGAGGCCACGACATTGATGGATTTCCCCTGGATCTGGGCTTCCTTGATGGCCTTGGTAGACCAGGTTCCGGTATTGACGTAATCCGCCTGTTTTCCATCGGCCAGAAAATTCATGGGGATCATGCAGAACTGCATGCTGGCGCCGCCCTGGAGAAACAACACTTGAAAGCGGTCGTCCAGGCCGAGGACCCTTTTTATGCGCTCCACTGCGTCGTTGATCACCTCGTCAAACCATTTGGAACGGTGGCTCACTTCGGTTATGGACATTCCCGAACCTTTGAAATCCAGAAAGGAGGCTTGTATCTCCTCCAGCACGCTTAAGGGAAGGGCCGCCGGCCCTGCATTGAAGTTATAGATTCTGTTTTCCGTCATATGCTTCTCTCCTTCTGTGGTCTCATATTGAATCGCTTTGATTATAAAGGCGCTTGCGTCCTGTTTAAACATATGCTCTCTATTTGAACGAACGCTGGGCCAAAGTCAAACCAAAAAATAAAATCGCCGGATGCGATTAGAGTCAAGCCTTGATTAAGCATTGTCACTGTAAATGTTGGTGTCAGGTTGCGGGTTTGCAAAAATGAACATCGAACAAGACGCCGCTAATTTTTCTCCCCCTGTGTTGACAAAACAAAGGGATGATCTTAGGGTTCGAACATACAACCCATTGCTCAAATCAAGGAACCTGACGACCATGAAAATTTTCCAATACCCATCCCAGGCAGCCGAGAAAAAGCTCGCCATCATTGAAAACCGCTCCATCGGCTTCAGGAAGAAAGATGTGACAGCCGTGGCGCGCATTATCGACGACGTCAAGAAAAACGGCGATGATGCCCTCCTGCACTACACCCGTCGATTCGATTCACCGGGACTTAAAAAATCCGCCCTGAAAGTCAGTGATACGGAAATGGCAGCAGCCCAGAAACAGGTTGACCGCGCCTTTGTGAGGGCACTGAACCGGGCCGCCCGTCAGGTACGGCATTTCCATTCCCAGCAGCGCCCCTCCTCCTGGATAAACGTAGAACGGCCCGGCACTCTCCTGGGCCAGATGGTCAGGCCCGTGGATGCGGCCGGGATCTATGTCCCCGGCGGCAAGGAAGGCAAAACCCCACTGGTTTCGACGGTTCTGATGTGCGCCATACCCGCCGGCATTGCCGGCGTGGAAAGGATTTGCATGGTCACCCCGCCCATGCGCAACGGTAAAGTGGATCCCCACCTTTTGGTTGCCGCAAAAAAAGCCGGCGTCCATGAAGTGTACAAGGTCGGAAGCGCCTGGGCGGTGGCAGCCCTGGCTTACGGCACCCAAACCATCCCAAGGGCCAACGTTATCGTCGGCCCCGGCAACATTTATGTAACCCTTGCCAAGAAGCTGGTGGCTGGCGAGGTGGGCATCGACATGATTGCCGGGCCCAGTGAAATCCTCATTATTGCCGACCGGACAGCCAATCCCGCCTACATCGCGGCGGATCTGCTTTCCCAGGCTGAGCACGATCCATTGTCATCGGCCGTGCTGGTGACTACCTCCCAAGAGGTGGCATCCGGTGTTTCAGCCGCCCTGGGCAGCCAGTTGGCAGCCCTTGCACGCCGTGAAACAGCTGCGGCATCCCTGAAGCGCTTTGGCGCCATCATGGTCGTCCCGGACATAGCCACGGCCATCGATTTTGCCAACCGGATCGCACCGGAGCATCTGGAAATACAGGTCGAGGATCCCATGCGTCACATCGGATCCATCCGCAACGCCGGGGCCATCTTCCTTGGAGATTACACGCCCGAACCGGTGGGCGATTACGTGGCCGGCCCCAATCATGTGCTGCCCACAGCCGGCACAGCACGCTATGCCTCGGCCCTGTCGGTGGATCACTTCACAAAAAAATCGAGCCTCATTCAGTATTCCAAGGAGGCCTTCCAAAAGGAGGCCAAGGATATCGTGCGTCTTGCCGAAGTGGAAGGGCTGGGGGCGCACGCCAATGCGGTCCGCATCCGACTAGAAGCTATCTCAAAATAATCTTTTGGCCCA
>JBDLJD010000083.1:0-19769 GCA_039714495.1 Thermodesulfobacteriota bacterium | reverse complement strand
CCAAGGCCATCATGACCAACCGCCGGGTCGTGGTCAACTTCGACGCTGCGGCTAACAGCTTCACCGCCTTTGTGGATGAAAATGCCGACGGCGCTCTGGATGCCGGGGAACTGACCATTGCTGACCGTACTATGCCGGCCGGCATCAATCTTACTACGAATTTAGTAGACACGGTGACCGCGGCCGCGGTGGCCGAGGTCACATTTGACAGCCAGGGCATTCCCACAGCATCCGGGACCATGACCGTCCAGAACAGCAGCGGCAATGACCAGGACATTCGGCTCTACCTGAGCGGACACACTGTTCTTGAATAACCAGGAGACATGCTCCTAATTCATAGCCTGACAAAAGAGACAAAAGCCATGATTTCAAACAAAGCGTATAAAGGCCTGAGGGGTAAAAGAGGGATGAGGCTTGATGAAGGGTTCACCCTGATCGAGTTGATGATCGCCATCGCCATATTCAGTTTGGTGATTACCGGTGTGATCGGCGCATACTGGGAACAATTGAGGTCCCACAACACCCAGCAGCAGATTTTGGAAATGCAGCAGAATGCCAGGGCGGCCATGCACTATATTACCCGGGAACTGAGAATGGCGGGGTATGATCCCACAGGCAATTCCGGCGCCGGCCTCACGCCTGACAACGCGGTCCGCACCTCCGCCACCTTCTCAATGGATATAACCGGCGGCGAAGGTGACGGCATCGACAACGACGATGATGGGACCACCGACGAAGCAGACGAGGCCATCTACGGAAACGGCGATACCGTCGCTGCCAATGAAGAGATAAATTATGCCCTGGTCAACAGTCAGATCATTCGGACCGATCAAGCCGGCAACGGCCAGGTCCTGGCGGACAACATCGACGCATTGGATTTCGTCTACCACGGCATCAACCCTGTCGATCCCACGGATACCAACTTTCGGTTCAGTGCAGCGGGCGCTGCCGCAGATCCGAACAACATTCGCTCGGTCAACGTGACGATCATCGCCCGCATAGAAAGGGTGCCCGTGGTCAGCTACAAGGTCCAGGACAACACCAAATATAGAAACATGGACGGCGATGTTATTTTGCCCATTGACCTGGCGCCTGACAACGTCCGTCGAAACATGCTGCAAAAAACAGTTAAGCTGCGCAACATGGGCCTTGATTAAGACCAATGTAATCGGCTGAAGAAGAATGTTTGTTCGGCACCAACAAAAAGGCAGAAGAACACATAAACAGACCGGAGAACAACCATGATCATTTATCATAAAAATAACGATGAAGACGGCTTCACTCTCATAGAAGTGCTCATCGTAATAGCCATTTTGGCCATCGGCATCCTGGGGGTAATGACCATGCAGATCAGTGCCACCAAAAGTAACTCCAGCGCCAGGCGCACGACCGACGGCGGCAATTACATGGCCAGCGAGTTCGAGTGGCAGATGCTCCAGGATTATAATGGTGCGGCAGCAGCATACCCCGTAGGGGCCAATCCCGCCGCTCCTTACACCGTCGCCAATGCAGTGGCGGCCGGTCCGATTCCCAACACCCAACAGGTTGATATCACAGTCACCTTGGGTCCTATGGGCCGCCCTATTACGTTTACCTATTACAAGGCAGATCCATTTTAAGAAGAGGTAGCCATGAAACGGATACAACATCACATGGACAATCAAAACGGCTCCGCCATGGTCATCGCCCTTATCATCATGGCGCTTTTAACCATCATCGGCCATCTGGCCACGCGCTCCACCACCCTGGAGTTGCAGACCGCCTCCAATGACCTGCGCTATAAACAGGCTTTTTACACGGCAGACGGCGTTACCGAGATGGCCGCCGAACTCCTGGAGCAGAATGTCGCCTGTTCCCTGGGATTTACCGCTAATCCCCAGAGGGGCGGCCTTATAGACGTGCTGGTCATCGATTTCTGGAAAAACGACCTCGTTCCCGGCCGTATACCTTCCGACACCGACCGTGACATCCGCATCCCCATCGGTAACGACGATACCCAACCGCACACCAATATTGTCGTCGGCGGGGTGACAGGCTTTGGCACCGGCAGCGCCCTGCAGATAGCGGCCGGTTACGAAGGCAAGGGAAAATCCACATCCGGCGGCGGCGCCTTCATCCTCTTTGACCAGTCTGTCCAGCACCGGGGCAGTTTCGATGCCGAAGCCTGTGTCAAAACCCAGTGGCGGCACATTATCGGAACAGAAGGGACCTGCAATCCGTAAAGGAGCACATCATGAAACCGACTCTATATAAAAAATCCATTCTGAAAACCCTGCTTATTGTACTGGCCTTGACCGGCTTGACAGCCGGCAGTGCCCTGGGCGCCTATGACTGCACCAACGGCGCCGCAGACCCGCCTTTTCTGGCGGCCGGGGTAAAACCCAACCTGATGCTGCTCATCGACAACTCGGCCAGCATGTACGACATGGCCTACACCGGCGACAACAGCAACTGCTATGACGGCACCGACTATGCTGCGAACATGGAAAGCTATGATTCAGCCAAGGTGTACGGCGGCTATTTCAATACCGACACCTGGTATGATTACGACACCACCACGTCAGTTTTCGAGGCAAGCGTGGCCGCGGAATGCGTGGATCCGGTTGGCGGCGCCGCATATCAACGCAAAGGCGAGCTGTGCGTCACTATTACCGGTGCAGCAATCACCTTTGGGGCCCGGGGCAATTTCATGAACTGGGCCACGGCCTCCAAGTTCGATATCCAGAAGCAGGTGCTCACCGGCGGCAAATTTGACGACCCCACCGACATCATGACCTCCGAAGGAAGGGGGTGCTCGGGCAATCGTTTTATCAAGCAGATCACCGTGCTGGATTCGAGTAACATTTTAAACTACATGAACCTGGGCATTCACCCGGCCAGCGCCTTTGACCAGCCCACCCCGGACGAAACCACGGCCATCGACCTGTTCCAGATCACCGAAACCGGGTTCAACAACACGGCCTGCAATCAAGCCGTGGAACTCATGGCCGACGAAACCACCCCCCTGGGAACGCTCAAGGGCCTGATCGACGAATGCATGGAATATGCCACCAACCAGAGCTACACCTCGGCCGAGGGGCCGGCCTTTAACCAGGCCGTGCAGAGCTGCTGGTACTGGGACAAACACGGCTTTCCGGAAATGACCGGAGAAGAAAAAGCCCAGCATGCTGTATCCATCCGGAACCACTGCGAGGACCTGTACGCGACCCAGGATCCGGAATTCATCGGCCCTGCCAGCCCGGGCTATGTGTGCCAAGGTAAGTTCGACGGAAATGACGACGGGAATGAACCATCAATAGGCGGCTACGTGGGACGCTGCTGGGTGCCCGAAGTAGTCTTAACCCCCGCCACCTGTTTTGACCTTACCTGCAAAGATGCGAGCGGGACGTGGGTCTACGCCAACAGTATTGCCGACCCTCTTGGGGAACTTGCTGAAAATGAACAGTGCACGTCGGGCAATATGGTTGAATACTGTTCCGGTAATTACAATGCCCAGCAGGGTACGTGCAACAAGGCCTGGGTGCCCAAAGAGGAATGTACAGGCGTTGCGGCCGCTATTCCAGGCCACTGGGTGACCACCGATACAGACACCTGTGTCACCAATGCGCTCTACGACTTCTGCGGAAGACTGGAGCTTCCCGAGGTGGTGGATCCCAGTGACCAGACCACGGCCACGGGCGAAGTGTACAACCTGCCGGCCATGCTCACCGATACCGGCGCTTCCGGCCAATTGGGCGACCCCCTTTTGACCATGAAGGGCGTTATCTACGACTCAGCCTATGCAACAGAGCGCCCCACGGGCATCCTGCATGAATTCGCCAATGACATCCGCATGGGCGCCATGAAGTTCAATTACGACGGGGCCCAGGCCGAATGTGCGTTGCGAGACGCGGACGCGGCCGCTGACCCCAAACTGACCACCATCCTCTACGAATGTGACGGAACCACCGACGGGGGTCGCGTGGTGGCTGAAATTGACGACGCCACCACCAACCTGACCCATATCGACACGATGGTGGATAACATCAACGCGATCAAAGCCAATGCCTGGACACCCCTGGCCGAAGCGGTTTTTAATTCCATCGGCTACTACACCCAGCGCAGCGACATGCGCCTGAACACGGACGACTTTCCCATCGGCTCCCCGGAACCGTGTACGGCCTGGTGCCAGAGCAACAACGTCCTGGTCATCACCGAAGGGGCTTCCACGGCCGACCTGAACGCCACGGTCACCACCTTTGCCGCGGTTGAAGGGCAGAGCGACGGAGACGGCGACAACACGGACAAGTGCAACGACCTGTACGGCAGCTCGTTTCTGGATGACATCACCTATTACGGCTATAGCGGTGGCAACATCCATTTGGAAGACCCCTATGACGCCGAGGAACATTTCCAGAATATCAAGACCTACTTTGTGGTGGCTGGAACACCGCGTGACCAGGGTACCGGCGAATGCAACCCGGCCCAGATGATGGCTGACGCCGCCCTGAACGGCGGCACGGAAGCGCCCTATTTTGCGGATGATCCCCAGGACCTCAACGAAGACCTCAAGACCGTGTTCAACGTCATCCGCGCCGGTGCAGCCGCAGGTTCGGCAGCTTCGGTCATCTCGGCCACCCGCGGGGGCGAGGGCGCCATCTACCAGGCAATTTTCTGGCCCACGGTTGACGGCCCCCTGGTCAGCGGCGAGCTCAAACACGAGGTGACCTGGACCGGCGAGGTGCATTCCCTGCTGATTGATTCTTATGGCAGGTTGTTTGAAGATACGGACGGCAGCCACTCTCTCACCGCCGGCGATGAACAGGTAGTGCTCTACTTTGATGTTGACACCCGCGAATCCAAGGCCTGCGACCAGGATTTAGAAGGTGACGGCACCTGCGGTGGAACATCCAAAGCCCTTCACGAAGTCAAATACCTCTGGTCAGCGGCCGAGTGGCTGGCAGGCATCACGGACGCTGCCATCGAAACCAACCGGGCAACCATTGGTACTGATGCGCAAAAGCGCTTCATCTACACCTGGAACGACCTGGACAATGACGGTACGGTCGATGATACGGAGATGCTGCCTTTTGAGCCGCGCGCCGACTGGAGCGAGACTGCCCTGCCCGTTACCAACCGGGCGCCTGTGCCCATCGACTTCGGTGTGGCCACTACTGCAGAGGTCAACCGCATTATCAATTGGGTCCGTGGGCTTGACACCATCGGCGACGCAACCCTGCGACCCCGGGAAGTTCCCACGCCTACAAATTTCACGGTCACGGGCAATCCGGCCACCATCACCTGGCGCCTGGGAGACGTGGTGCACTCCACCCCTACGGCCGTGTCCAGGCCTGCGGAAGGATACCACATGCTCTACAAGAACGCCGGTTATGCCGAGTACTTCAACGAGCATGAGCACCGGCGCCACGTGATCTATTTCGGTGGCAACGACGGCATGGTGCATGCCATCAACGGCGGATTCTATGATGAAACCAACCAGAAGTTCTGGCGCGGCTACGACAAAGCTACCTCCACATTCTCCGACACCGGCCCGGAACTCGGGGCGGAACTGTGGGCCTATGTGCCTTACAACCTTTTGCCCCACCTCAAATGCATGCTCGAACCCGATTACCAGCACAAGTATTACGTGGACCTGAAGCCCCGGATATTCGACGTCGAGATCTTTGATGACAATTCGGCCGGCAGCGGGCACGTGAGTGGCTGGGGCACCATCATGGTGGTGGGCATGCGCTTTGGCGGGGCCCGCACCACGGCCCAGGACATCATTGACGATGTCGCTCCCGGGGCGTACACGGATACCAGAATCTTCACCTCCGCCTACATGGTGTTTGATATCTCCAATCCGGAAAATCCGCGGCTCCTGGGTGAGATGACCTATGACCCCGCCGCCCTTGCACCCAGCGTGGACCTGGCCTACACGGCCGCTGTTCCGGCGGTGGTGCCCATCAAGACGGATAGTTCCTCGGACTGGTACCTTATCCTGGGAAGCGGCCCCACGGACGTGACCGGGGTCAGCAATCAAACGCCTAAAATCGGCCTGTACCCCTTGAACCTGATGGGGTCAGCAACATTGCCGGAATTCAGGATTCCTGCATCCTCGGCCAGTATCACCCATGCCACTCCCGGCAGTTACGATCTTGTGCAGACGGATGCTGGTGGTGCAGATATCCTTGGTTTTGTGGCCGATACGGTGACCGTCGACTATGACCTGGACGAGCTTTTCAAGGCCGATGTGGTCTATTTCGGAACGGTTGAAGGCGACTGGGGCAACTGGGGCGGCCATTTATACCGCTGGGTCACCGATGAAAATGATCCCCAGTCCTGGAGGATACCGGCACCGATGATAGATGCCCAACGCCCCATATCCGCAGCTCCGACCATCGGGTATGACGGCATCTTTTATTGGGTCTATTTCGGCACGGGCCGCTTTTACGACATTAAAGACAAAACCGACAACGCACAGGAGTACTTTTTTGGAATCAAGGAGCCTGTGGACGCGGATACGTGGGAGTTTACATGGGCTGAAGTTGATAACAATCAAACCACAACCCCGACAGCTCCCGGCAACGATGCCGGTTCGAGAACCCTGCTGCCGGTGGGTGGAATCCAGGTCGAGAAGGCCACCAACCCCGCCTTTGCCACGCTCAACTGCGAAACAGACGAAGCTGGGTGCCTGCCCTCGGGTGTAAGCACGTTTGCTGACCTGCAGGAGTATATCGTGGGCAGCTGTGCACAAGACACCGGTTGCACCGGCACCGACGGCTGGGTGATGGCGCTGGAAAATATAGGTGAACGCAACCTGGGCCAGGGTGCTCTGTTGGGCGGGCTGATGACCTTCACCACCTACGAACCTTTTGTGGACGTCTGTAAGCCGGAGGGCTATGCGTATCTCTACGGGGTCTATTTTCAGACCGGCACGGCCTTTTACGAACCGGTGTTCACCACCCAGGCCAGCGGCGGCTACGAAACAGGTGACGCGGGTACGGACGTGGTCACTTCGCGCTTGTCCATCGGCAGGGGACTGGCCACGACACCCAACCTGCATGTGGGCCGTCAGGAAGGCAGCAAGGCCTTTGTGCAGACCAGTACGGGGACCATCGTGGAGATACCCCAGCCCAACCTGCCCATCAAGAACACCAAGTCGGGCAAGCTCACCTGGAAGGGGTCCTGTGAATAAAATCGTGCTCCTTTAAACAAAAAGTCCCTGCCACCTATAGGTGACAGGGACTTTTTGTTTATATTGATTGCTTCTAATGAACGAGTTCACGTTTGACCTCTGTGCGCATTTGTCATATAAGGCCGAACAACCTAAAGGACGCGTTATGAATGAACGTAATTTGGATCTTCTTTTCAATCCGAAAAGCATAGCTCTGATAGGCGCTTCGGCAACGCCTTTCAAATGGGGCT
Organism: Thermodesulfobacteriota bacterium; assembly: GCA_039714495.1. GTDB lineage: Bacteria > Desulfobacterota > Desulfobacteria > Desulfobacterales > B30-G6 > JAJDNW01. The sequence continues at coordinate 12,362 of JBDLJD010000083.1, read as the reverse complement.
CGCTCATCCCCCTCAATATTCTCAAAGGAAATTATCATGGTAAGGTGTTTCCGGTAAATCCAAGGCTGGTAACCGTGCTGGGGCACATATGCTATCCGTCCGTGGCAGAGATACCCGGGCCGGTGGATGTTGCGCTTGTGTTCACTCCCGCCCCAACCGTCCCCGCAATTGTTGAACAGTGCGGGAAAAAGGGAATTCCCTTCATGGTCGTTATCACGGCCGATTTCAGTGAAACCGGCCCTGCCGGGGCGGCGCTGGAGGCAGACGTGATTAAAATGGCCCAAAAGTATGGCATACGCATCGTGGGGCCCAACAGCATGGGCATTTTCAGTTCCCAAAAAGAACTGCATGCCCTGATGCCGCCGACCATGCCGCTGAAGGGCCCGGCCGCTATGGTTTCCCAGAGCGGAAACGTCGGGGTTCAGATGCTCGCCTGGGGCATGGATGAAGGGGTAGGCTTTGAAAAATTCGTCAGCAGCGGCAACGAGGGAGATCTGAACAGTGCGGACTACCTGGCCTATTTTGCCCATGATGACGCCACGCGCGTAATCCTGGCATACATGGAAGGCATTGGACCGGGCCTCGATCTCTACCCGGTGGCCAGGGAAGCTGCCATGCAAAAGCCGGTACTGTTGTTCAAAGGAGGCAGAACCCGTGCCGGTGGAAAGGCCGCCGCCTCCCACAGCGGCGCCATTGCCGGTTCCAACCGTGTTTTCAACGCAGCCCTTGGCCAGGCCGGCGTCATCCAGATCCAGACCAGCCAGGCCATGATGGATTGTGCCAAAGCATTCTCCAACCTGCCCCTCCCCCAGGGCAATCGCGTGGGAATTCTGACCCGCGGGGGCGGCTGGGGCGTGATCACCTCCGACGCCTGTGAAGAAAGCGGTCTCAGCGTGCCCCCCCTGCCCGGCGAACTGATCCAAAAATTCGACAAGCTGCTGCCCAGCTACTGGAGCCGGAATAACCCTGTGGACATGGTGGCCACCATTTCGCATGACCCGTTTCTGGAATGTCTCGAAATCCTGGCCGGTTGGGATGATATCGACGCAATTATTGCGCTGGGGGCAGTCAGGGCCACAATCAAATTTCCGTTTTCCGACAAGGTCACCGGCCCTGCGGAAGTGACGGCCGCCATACAAAAAGCCCTTCAATTCCGAAAAGCCATGGCAGGCGGTCCAGATACGATTCTTGAGGGTATAAATAAACTTAACGACCGCACCGGAAAACCCATTGTGGCGGTATCCACCGGTCCCGACATCCTGCACCGTGAGACCCTGCGGGACTATGGGGTGGTGTCCTACCCCACCCCGGAACGTGCGGTGAGGGTCATGTCCCATATGGTGAATTACGCCAATTTCAGGCGGCAAAATAATACCAATACATTGGGAAAAAAACAAAATGCATGATTTGGTAAAGGTGAGAAAGGATAAGCGCATGAACATCATTGAACAAGCCCTCGACCGGGGGGCTAAAAACCTGTCCGAGTATGACTCCAAAATGGTACTGGCAGCCTACGGGATACCGGTTACCAAGGAAAAGACGGTCCAGACCGAGGCCGAAGCAGCTGCTGCCGCCGCCGAGATGGGCTATCCGGTGGCGCTCAAAGGGTCAGGCGAGGCGGTGAGCCACAAGACCGAACTGGACCTGATCTCCCTTGATATCAGGGACGAGCAGCGCCTTTTGGAGGCATTCCAGGGGTTCAAAGACAGGAAAGATGTAGCGGTAGAGGAATTTTTAATCCAGCAGATGGTTAAGGGAAACCGCGAACTCATGGCGGGTCTGAAAAGAGACGCCCAATTCGGTCCGTGCGTCATGTTCGGCCTCGGCGGTGTGCTGGCCGAGATCCTGGACGATGTGGCCATCAGGGTGGCGCCCCTGTCCGAATTTGACGCCATGGACATGATGGCCGATATCCGGGCCCATAAAATACTAGATGAATTCCGCGGCAAACCAGCCGTCGACCGCAATGCCCTGGCAGGGCTTCTGACGGGCCTCGGTAAGCTGGGCCTGGAGAACGAGGCCGTCGCCGAGGTGGACATCAACCCCATCAAACTGGTGGATGGGAAACCCGTGGCCGTGGATGCATTGATTGTACTTCACGATCGGAACCATCCATGACCCCAGACAACGTCGACCCGCTTGCGGGCATCAACGTCGAAAAAACCGAAGAAAACAGCTACCGCGTCTCATGGGATACGAGGGCAAAGGACGACCTTGTCCAGATATTTGCGGGTGATTCGCCCCTTTCCATCGACCTTAAGACACCCATTGCCGAAACCAGGGCACACAACAGCATTGTCGTATCCCTGCCCAAAGATACGGGAACCCCCTACTTCAACGTTGCCGTAAAGGGATGCCGGGGCGTTGTATGGACAGCGCGCCGGCTGCCCCTTGATAAAACCTATAACTTCAGGGACATCGGCGGCTATCGGACCAATGATAACCGGCGTATGCGCTGGGGCTTGATATACCGCTCAGCCCACCTGGCAGAACTTACAGGCCGGGATCACGAACTGCTCAGCCGCATCGGCATCAAACTTGTCTGCGATTTCCGGACCATCGAAGAAGCCGAGGCCCAGCCCGACAAATTGCCGGCAGACGGATCCATGGAATACCTGCACATGCCCATTGCCCATGGAAAATTAGACCCTGCCGAAGCTGTTGGTAGAATTAAAAAGGGCGATATCAGCTGGCTGACAGACGATTTCATGACCAACAACTACCTCAAACAGATCGATGATTTCGCCTTTCTCTGGAAACAGTTTTTCGAACGGCTCATGAACCCTAGTGACCGTCCGCTGGTATTTCACTGCACCGCCGGAAAGGACAGGACCGGCGTCTGTGCAGCCCTCATCCTGCTGACGGCCGGCGTCCCGGAATCCACGGTGATAGACGACCATGCCCTCTCCAACACATACAACGCCCCGGTTATCGATCGCATCAAGCAAGAGGTCAGAAAATTCGGCATCGACCCGGATGATATGCGCTCTTACCTGTCCGCACCCCGTGAAGCCATGGAAGCAGTGGTGGCACACCTCAAGGGGACTTACGGATCGGCCAAAGAGTACTTAATTCAGGAAGCAGGCCTGGCAACCGGAGACCTGAAACAACTGATACGGGACATTACGACATCCGTCTGATGCTTTGTTTCATCAATATACCATGAAAATTAAGCACCAATTACCGAAATTGCTAATCTGTCATTCCTGCGAAGGCAGGAACCCAGGGCGCTTGTCTGGACTCCCGCCTTCGCGGGAGTGACGCACATTTTCACCACATGCCATTTCCAAGAGGTAAATGTGTCAAAGCCCATCCCCAGCGACATCCGCGACAAGGGCACCATCAGCCATGAGGATGTCCTGGACCTCAACTTCATTCGCAAACCGTCCCCGTATTATTTCCGGGGGCATTTCCGGGAAGGTCTCAGATCGAGAATCATCCAGGTGCTGGATCCCCGTGACGTCCGGGCTGAAACCCATGGCCTGATGCACCAAGGCGTCAGACGCTATCCCATGGCACAGCCGCTCAGCATACTGCGCATCTTCCGCAAACCGATATCCTCGCTCAGGGACATTACCGACGAAATCGTCAACTACCAGATTGTTCAGAAACACCTGCCGGCAGCCTATTATGCCTCTTCCAGTGAATTTCTCGTGGATTATCAAAAACCGGATAAAACCGAAATCGTTCTCTGCGGTCTTCAGGAATTTGTGGAGGGTGAAGCCCTTGATCCGTGGAACCCTGATATCCTGGGAAGCATCAGGTCGTATTACCGCAGCCGGGCGCCGCACGACCATACTGATCCGGGTACGCTGGCCGACCGCAAAATCGACATCCTGCAACAGCATACCAGGGCCTTCATACATCATCTTAAAAATATGGCGCGTATTGCCCGGCGTCTTCCGGACCTTGCCGGCGTGGGCAACATCCTGTATACAGCCTCAGCCACCATCCACCTGGTGGATATCAACAATATATCCAACATCTCACCCGGCGAGGCGATCCCCATCGACGACAAAGGATACCCTGCCTGTGACAAATCCATCGAAGCCCTCTCCCTGATTGAAAAAGGGGTACTGGGGCACCCTGTTGACATGCAGGAAGATCTCTACCGCTTTTTCCTCAGTGCGGAACGCATGCAGAGGGTTAGGGATGTCGAGAAGGCGTTTCATGCCCACGTCGTTACCCAGGGCAACTACCGTCTGCCTTGACAACAGCTGCCACTTGTTTTAGTTAGCTTAACTAATATTTTATTTTATTAATATTTCTACTATCTAAATATTAAGCTTTCTAATATAATCAAGAATTTATGACTGAGGCAGCTTTTCTCCAACCATGGGGATTATGCGAAAAAGAGGGTTTTATGCAAAAAAACGAATCCCGACGTATGGCACGGTACATCTTCAACAACGGCAAGGTAATCCAGGATAAAATCATTCGGTGGCACACCATGCAAGTGGCCCAAGGACGCTACAAATCCATGTACAAAGACGTCACCGTGGCCCAATTACACACCATTATGAGAATCTACAACAGGGGCGAGATATCCATGACCGAACTGTCGACCCTCACCAATGTGTCGCCGCCTTCGGCCTCTGTGATGGTGGACCGGTTGGTCGAAAAGGGCATCCTCGTACGGGGGGCCAGCGCCGCAGACCGCCGCAAGGTGATGGTCAAAATTTCTCCAGGAGCCATCAAAGGCATAAAGCAGATCGAAGAAGGCATTCTAAAGTCCTTTGCTGCGCTGGTGGAAGACCTAGGCTATGAGACGGCCCAGAAGTGGTGCGAGGTCATCGAAAAAATCAAGGCCGTCCTGGACAAAGAAAATATTGCTGAGGGAGTTCGATAATGGAAATTAAAAAAGTTAAACATTCACCGCATCCGGTCAGGCATGTTCTTTTTCGCATAGTGATCTGTGTTGCCATTTTGTTGATCGGTGTGGCCGCCATGGCCAGGCTTTCCAAACTGAAAAAGCCTCCCGCTGAAGCAGTGCGCATCGAAAAACCCATGCGGGTGGAAGGCCTCGTGGCCGAGCCGGAAGATGTAGATGTCTTTATTTACGGATACGGTGAAGTGCAGGCCCTGGATGTGGTCAATATCGCACCGGAAGTATCGGGCAGGGTTGTACACGTCCACCCCGAACTCGAGGTTGGCGGCATAATTCCCAAAGGGAAAATCCTTTTCAAAATCGACGACAGGAATTACCGTGCCACCTACGCGGATGCACGCGCCACAGTGGTTCAGTTCAAGGCATCGGTAGAGCGCCTGGAAAAGCAGTACCAGATTGACAAGCAACGTCAGCTTACCATCGAAAGGAACCGCGAGCTGTCCCGGGCGGAATACGAACGGGTCAAAAAGCTGTTCACCAAGAATAAGGTTGGAACACAATCCGGCGTAGACCAGGCCGAGCAGGCCTACAACGGTGCTGCCGATGCCGCTGACCAGATGGCCCGCCAAATCGCCCTTTATCCCATCCAGATAAAAGAGACCGAAAGCGGCCTGGCATCAGCCCGGGCACGCCTGACCCTGGCCGAGATAAATCTCAAACGCTGCAAGGTTGCCGCCCCGTTTGACGGACGGGTGAAAAGTGCCGGTATGGAAATGGATCAGTTTGTTTCGCCGGGGCAGGTCGTGCTGACGCTGGCCGACGATTCTGTTATGGAGATCCATGTACCCATCGATAGCCGGGACGCCCAGAAATGGCTGATATTCGAACCCCGCAACAATGACCAAAAGGGAGCCTGGTTTGCCGGGCTGAAAACACTTCCCTGCAAAATCCGCTGGACGGAGCATCCAGAAGAAAACACCTGGGAAGGGCAATTGCACAGGGTGGTCACGTTCAAACAGCAGACCCGAACCCTGACCGTTGCCGTGCGCATCCATGCCGAAACGGCCGCCAGTCAGGATCAGACAGCCCTCCCCTTGGTGGACGGTATGTTTTGCTCTGTAAAGATTCCCGGAAAAAAACTGCAAAACGTGATCCGCCTGCCGCGCTGGGCTGTCACCTTTGACAACACCGTATATATAGCAAACGACGAAAACCGCCTGAAAACTGTACCTGTCGTCGTAGCGAGATCTGAAGGTGACAACATATACATCTCCGAGGGGTTGACCAGAGGGGACAGGGTTATAGCAACCCGTCTTATCGACCCCTTGGAGAATACACTTTTGGAGGTAGATCTCAAAGAGCCATCGTTTTAGGTTTTAGGTAAATTTTCAACCGATCTTCAAAACCGTTTCCCTTCAACTGGAAGCCACTTAAAACCTGAATCGTAAAACTTAAAACGAAAAATGGCGCCCTTATGAAACTGATTATTGGAACATTGCAACATTAAACGCCAACCAACTGTTTTATGGAATTGTTATGAAAAACGTCATCGCATCTTTTGCCCGGAATATCGTCTTTGCCAACATTCTGCTCGTTTTGATCTTTTTGGCCGGTGGATTTGCAGTGAAGTACATGGTGAGGGAAAACTTTCCTGAATTCACACTGGACATGATCACCATAACCGTGCCCTTCCCCGGAGCAGATCCAGAAGAAGTCGAAGAGGGCATCAACCGAAAAATCGAAGAGGCCCTGGAAGGCGTTGAAGGTATCAAACTCCTTACAACCTATTCCAGTGAGAATTCAGGCACTGCCCTGGTCGAGGTGAAAGAGGGCTATGACGGTGAAAAGGTCCTCGATCGGACCAGAACCAAGGTGGATGCCATCTCCACTTTTCCGGTGGACGCAGAAAAACCGATTATAACAGAACTCGTCACCAAGGACCCGGTTATGTTGATGTATCTTTCCGGGAACATGTCCGAACGCAGGATCAAGGAATGGTCCGAACGGATAAAAGACGAGATACAGCAACTAGAAGGCATATCCCAGGTGGCGGTGTTCGGCGCCCGGGAATATGAAATTGCCATCGAAGTGTCGGAACAGCGCCTGCGGGAATACGGCCTTTCATTCAGTACGGTTGCAGATGCCGTCCGCAGGAGCAATCTGAACCTGGCCGGCGGAACCATCCGGACCACGGGCGAGGAGATTCGGGTGCGCACCCTGGGACGGAAATACACCGGCGAGGAACTGGCCTCCATCGTGGTGATAGCAAGTCCGGGAGGGGAGATTATCACCCTGGACCGGATTGCCGACATCCACGACGGCTTTACCGAGGATCCCATCCAGGCCATCATCAACGGTGAACAGGCCGTTCTCATTATCGTGTACAAAACCAGTGAGGAGGACTCCCTGGCCATTTCGGATATAAGCCAGAAATTCATTGCCAAAAAGCAGCAGCAACTGCCGGCCGGTCTCAACCTGAACGTGCTGTACGACAACACCGAAATGCTAAGGGCCCGCATCAACCTGCTGGTGAAGAACGGCACTATCGGCCTCTGCATCGTATTCCTGCTGCTGTGGATCTTTCTCAACGCCCGGCTCTCTTTCTGGAGCGGCATGGGCATCCCCATCTCCCTGGCCGGAGCCATGGCCATCCTGTGGGGTATGGGTGCGACCATCAATCTTATTTCACTTTTCGGACTGATCATGGTCCTGGGCATCGTGGTGGATGATGCCATTGTCGTGGGAGAGGCCATTTACGTGCACCGTAAAATGGGCAAACCGCCCGTTAAAGCTGCGGTAGACGGCGTGAGCGAGGTGGGGCTGCCGGTGATCGCCGCCGTCATCACCACCATGGTGGCATTTATTCCTCTGGCGTATGTTGCCGGCATCATGGGAAAATTCATCGCCATCCTGCCGGTGGTGGTTATAGCCTGCCTGGCGGTTTCCCTGGTGGAATGCCTGATCCTGCTTCCCGCGCACCTGAGCACCCTGCCCGACCCCAGCCGATCGAACAACAGCGTCAATGCGCTGACCCGTCGTGTGGAAACCTTCCACCACCTGACCAGTTCGGGCATGGAGTGGTTCGTGGAAAAAGTCTACAAACCATTCCTGAGCAAGGCCCTCAACTGGCGTTATGTATCCCTCTGCACCGCTATTGCCATTCTGTTTATTACTTTAGGGTTGGTCAACAGCGGTATTGTCAAGTTCGAGGTGATGCCCAAAATCGACGGCTTCATTATGACCGCCACGGCAGAGTTTCCCAACGGCACGCCGCCTGAAATAACCAGCCAGGCCATCGACCAGATCGATGCAGCCCTGCTGCGACTGGCTGAAAAAACCACAACCATGAGCGGCGCCCCCCTGATCAAGGACCGTCTGGCCATCGTAGGCCAGACCCTGGGAGAAATACCTGATTTCGGCCCCAACTACGGTGCGGTCCAGGCCATTTTACTGGAATCGGAAAACAGGGGCATCCATTCCAAGGATCTGATGGTGAAATGGGAGGAAGAGATCGGCCTCATATCGGGCATTAAATCTCTAACCTTTGAAGGGATGGCCATGGGGCCGCCCGGAGCACCTATCGAAGTGTGGATCCAGGGATATGATATGGATGACATCCTGGCTGCATCCGAAGACCTCATGCAGAGGCTCCGTCAATTCGAAGGCGTTTACCAGATCCGATCCGATTTTGCCCCGGGCAAAAACGAAATCCAGCTCTCGCTCAAACCGGAGGCGCGCACACTGGGTTTGACCGTGGACGACCTGGCCAGGCAGATCTACACAGGCTATTACGGTGAGGAGGCGTTGAGGCTGCAGCGGGGAAGGGACGACGTCAAGGTCAAGGTGCGCTACACAGCAAATGAACGAAACCGCATATCAGACTTCGAAAAAACCCGCATCCGTACCCGGAGCGGGCATAAAATCCCCCTGACATCCGTGGCCAATATCGATTATTCACCTGGATATTCCACGATCATTCGCTCCAACGGCATGCGGCGTGTTGCCGTCAGTGCCGGGCTCGACACCAACAAAGCCAATGCCAACGAAATTATCGGGGAACTCAAGGCCACCTATTTCGGCAAACTCATCGATCGCTACCCGGGCTTGATCATAACCCTGCAGGGGGAGCAGAAAAGGATGCGCGAATCCTTCGGGAGCCTGTATGTGGGCTTTCCTCTGGCTGTTATCGGCATATTCATCATCATCGCCACCATGTTCCGGTCCTACACTCAGCCCTTCATCATCCTTTTCACGGTGCCGTTCGGTATTATCGGGGCAGTGTTCGGTCATCTCGTCTTCGGATATGATCTGGCCATGATGAGCGTCTTCGGAATGGTGGCCCTGACGGGTGTGGTGGTCAATGATGCCATTGTGCTCATCGAACGCATCAATGAAAACATCGCCGAAGGCCAGCCGTTTTTCGAGGCGATTCTCAATGGCGGGTCGCGCCGCTTTCGTGCTATCACCCTCACCTCCCTCAGCACCATCGGCGGGCTGATGCCGCTCATTCTTGAAAAGGATTTGCAGGCCCGCTTCCTCATCCCCATGGCGCTATCCCTGGCGGCCGGTGTGCTCTTTGCCACTGTCCTGACCTTGGTGCTGATACCCAGCCTGTTGACCATTCTGAACGATCTTCGTTTGCTGGTGCACCGCTTAAGGAGAGGTGTATGGCCCAAACGTGTGGCAGTGGAACCGGCCCGTGACCGGCACCAGGACCCGCTGAAGATGCCGCTCAAACCGACCCGTATGGAACCGGAGGTCAATGCCACAGCAGGGAGTAAGGCCTAGGCAGCAGAGGTCGGAGAACAACGGAGGACAGGATCTTGAACCACAAAGGTACAAAGGACACAAATAAATCCAGTAGAAAAAGCGGGCAGAGTGTCAGAGGACGGTGGACGGAACCTCAAAAAAACACTTGGAAATTGGCTATTCGTTATTGGACATTCGCCTTTCGTCTTTTTGAATATCCAATACCCAATATTCAATGACCAATAATCAAGTATTAAGACACTACATACCAAACACCAAATACAAAAAAGGAAATAAGTACATGCAATACCCAAGTCATCATTTGCCGATGAAAGCCCTATTGCTCATGTTGCTGGTGTGCCTATTGTCCGGTCCCGCATCCGCTCAAGAGCCGCCCCCTGAAGTGCAAGAAGAACTTGCTGTCACCCCTGCGGGCGAGGTGGACTGGAATGCTATCCAGGTGCTCGATCTCAGGACTGCCGAACAGATAGCCCTGGCCGGGAATCCCACCATCGCCGCGGCCGAAGCACGAGTACAGCAGGCCGAGGAAAGAATCAGCCAGGCCCGTTCGATCTACTGGCCGCGCCTGGATGCCAATGCAGGCGCCTCTCGGGTTTGGTTGTCGGAAAACGAATACCAGGACAGCTTGAACAGTGCTCTGCTGTTCAATCCGCTGGCCACAATTGACGACCCTTCCGACTACTATCAGACCGACCTTACCCTTTCATGGTTGGTATTTAACGGCTTTGCCCGAAGCTTGAACAGCAAAGCCGCCCAATATACCCGGGACCAGTTGGCCTACTCCCGTGAAGACACCAGACGCATACTGCTGCTCTCAGTGGCATCCGCCTATCTCGCAGCCCAGTTGGCTCTGGAAAACATCACCATTACCCATGCCGATGAGAAATTCTACCGCGACCGGTATGAGGAAGCCAAAATCCGGCGCCAGATCGGCACGGGCTCTCTTAGTGACCAACTCAATTTCGAAGTCAGGGTCAACGCCGCCATATCGGATCGGATCAAGGCCGAACGGGTATACGAGGCTGCCCGCTACAGCCTTGCCGCTCTTTTGGGCATCGAATATGCCTCATTGCCTGACCATGTCAGCCTGGCAGCATTACATTCGGAAACCCGGGAAGAAATGAACCACCCGGATGCTGTCAACCTGATTGCCTATGCCTACGATCACCGCCCCGACCTCCTCCAACAGGATGTTGCTGTTAAAAATGCAGAGGTGGGCACTAAAATCGCTAAATCAGGATTTTGGCCCACCATAAATCTCACTGGTTCGGTTACCGGCAACCGTGATGAAGATTATTATTTTGAAGAGGACGACTTCGGCAACACTGTGGGTATTTATCTGACCTACAATCTTTTCGCCGGCGGCCTCGACCGCGCCAAAACCAGAGAGGCCCGGCAAAAGGAAGTTGAATCCATCAAGACCCTTGAAAATAAGCAACTGTCTGTAGCCGCAGACATCCGTGGTTCCGTGGCCGACTTGCGCGCCTCCCAGGAACAGCTGCTGCTGCTGCGCTCCAACGCGGAACTGATCAGGCAGAACAGAGACTTGGCCGAACAGGAGTACAATGCCGGTCAGGGATCTCTGGTGCGCTTGAATGAGGCGCAGCAAGACCTTACGGCAGCCCAGAACCGCCTGGCTCTGGCCCTTGTTTCCATGCGCCAGGCCTGGTATGCTCTAGAAGCCAATACAGGACGCATACTGGAATACTTTAATTAATTATACTGAACCTGTAAATTATCCGCCAATCTTCAATCGCTGGTTTCTATGCCTTGACTTTTCGGTAAATGTTCACTTATATGCGGCCTATGATCAATCGCGCCGTGTCTGTACTTTATATCGCCTTTATCGCCCTTACCTCGATCCTCTTCTTTGGATGCGCCTTTATCATCTGGTGTCTGACCAAACCCTTTGACAGGCGTCTTGTGATACTGCACCAGTTCACCTCCTTCTGGGCCGCCCTCTATATCTGGACGATGCCGGCATGGTCTGTAAAGGCCAGTGGCCGACAAAAGATTAAAAAGCATACCGCCTACATGGTGGTCTCCAACCATCAGTCACAACTGGATATCCTGGTGGCTTTCAGCCTCTTTTTCCATTTCAAGTGGGTATCGAAATCCGAAGTATTCAAGCTGCCCTTGATCGGTTGGAACATGGTTCTCAATGAGTACATTAAAATCAAACGCGGTGACCGGGGGAGCGTTGAAAAAATGATGCAGCAGTGTGAAGCATCCATCGCCCAGGGCAATTCGGTATTTTTTTTCCCCGAGGGAACCCGCTCCAGGAACGGCCGGCTAAAACCCTTCAAAACCGGCGCGTTCATCCTCGCCCAAAAAATGAAAATTCCCATTCTGCCCATTGCCATCAACGGTTCGAAGAATGCACTCCCCAAGCACAGCATCAATTTTCACGGGCGACACAACATGCGTATCAAGGTGCTGGATGAAATCCCTTATGACCGCTTTCAGCACCTGTCCGTCGAACAGACCGCTGAACTTGTCAGGGATTGCATCTTGGTCCATGTGGACGAACACCTGCCGGCGCCTGCGCAGACCCATCGGGGGGACCGGTGAAAGATCGGGCAGCGACAGCAGTTTGACACCCGATCCATTTTTTTCTATAGTGCCAGATTCACACGCGGCATCAAGAATCACGCAATAACCGAAGGGGCCGCATTCACCGGAAACACATGAAATGAAGAAATTATTTCCACTGCTGCTCGTCTTGATGATCATTGTTTTCGGTGCCCTGATCTTCAAAGATCAC
>JBDLJD010000082.1:0-19784 GCA_039714495.1 Thermodesulfobacteriota bacterium | reverse complement strand
GGAGTAAGTAGTAGAGAGTAAGTAGTAAGGAGCAAGTAGAGGTTAATTCTTCTAAAAACGCTAAACGACTTGTTTTATCCCTCTGCCTGCGCCTTACTCCCTACCAGGTTTACCGCCTTTCGTTCGGCGAAACCCCATACTGCTTACTCCATACTCCCTACTATCTTCCGTTCTCTGTCACTACTTGTATTCCGCTCCCAACTGCATGCCGATGCCGAGGGCTTGGCGGTTCATGTCCAGAAAACCGGAAGGGATCCTGGTTTCCAGGACTTTCATGATCGATTCCGGCGAGATCAATTCGGTGATGGCCAAAAGCGCCCCCAGCATGCAGATGTTGAAGACAATGGGCTTTCCGATTTTATCCATCACGGTTTCGTACATGGGGATCTCTTTCTGGATGGCATCGGCCTTGCGCTGGGTCTTTACATAACGAGTGTCGGTTATCAAAACGCCTCCCGGCCGAACGATGGGATAAAACTTGTTGTAAGCCTCCTGGGTCAGGCAGACCAGGACGTTGGGCTGGATCACCTTGGGGAATTTGATGGGTTCGTCGGCGATGATGATGTCGCTGCGGGTAGCCCCACCCCGGGCTTCGGGGCCATAGGCCTGGGACTGCACCGCCATGAGATCTTCATGAAGCACGGCGGCTTCAGCGAGGACGATGGCCGCGGTGATGACCCCCTGGCCGCCGGATCCTGAAAATACCATTCTGCATCTTTCCATGCTTAGGTTCCTTTCATGGCATGTTCGATGATTTTATCATACTCTTCGCAGTACTCTGGAATTTCTTTCTGGACGAAGATGCCGCGTTCGATCAGGTCGTCGTTCTCCTTTTTGGCCTTGGATCCGATGGGCGTGGTCTGTTTTTTGTACCACTCCATCATTTCCCCGGCATCCCCCAGTTTGTTTTTACGGCCAAAATAGGTGGGGCATTGGGTCAGTATCTCCACCACCGAGAATCCTTCGTGCAGGATGGCCTTTCTTATGATGTCGGATATCTGCTGTACGTGAAAGGTGGTGGTGCGGGCCACGAAGGAAGCGCCGGCCGCTGTGGCCAGTTGGACGATATCAAAATCGTGGTCGATATTGCCCAGTGGTGCTGTGGTGGCTTTGGTGCCATACCCGGACAAGGGCGAAAACTGACCGCCGGTCATGCCGTACACGCGGTTGTTCATGACAATGGCGGTGATGTCGATGTTGCGGCGGGCGGCGTGGATGAAATGGTTGCCGCCGATGGCCAGGGCATCGCCGTCACCCATGGGGACGATGACATTGAGTTCGGGCAATCCCAGTTTGACGCCGGTGGCAAACGCCAGGGCGCGCCCGTGAATGGTGTGCAGTGAGTGAAAATCCACATACCCGGAGATGCGCGACGAGCAACCGATGCCGGACACCATGACAATTTCGTTTTTGCTCATGCCGAGCTTTTCGATGGCGTGCAGCATACCGTTCAGTACAATGCCGTGTCCGCAACCCGGGCACCACATGTGCGGGAAGAACCGTTCCCTGATATAGTCTTTGATTGCCATGGTTTATGCCCCTTGTCCCATGATGATCCTGAGGATGTTTCTGATATCGGTGGGGGTGATGAAGACCCCGTCCACGCGGTTGGCCAGAAAAACTTTTTCCGGGTCATTGATTGCCCGTTTAACCGCTCGCAGCACCTGCCCTGCGTTCATTTCCACCACCAGTACATACTTGGCGTTTTTACACTTTTCCCCGATCATCTGATAGGGAAACGGCCACAGGGTTTGGAGTTCCAACAGGCCCAGTTTTTCACCGCGCGGGCGCCTCTGCTCGACAACATGAAGGGCCGAGCGGGCCGACGAACCATAGGAAATGAGAATGCATTCAGCATCTTCCAGATAGTATTCCTTGTACCTGAGAATCTGGTTGGTGTGGTTTTTGATCTTGTCTACCAGGTGCCGGTGGAGGCCCTGAACGATTTCCGGCTTGTTGGTGGGGAATCCCCACATGTCGTGGAACAGGCCGGTGACGTTGTAGCGGTGAACGCCGCCGAAGTCGGACATGGGCAGGCGGCCATCCTCCCTGGGCAGGTAGGGATGGTAGTCAACGCCGTCTTTTACCGATGTGCGCAGCCGGTCCACCAGCGGGATGGCTCCGGTTTCGGGGATGACGAGTTTTTCACGCATGTGGCCCACCACTTCGTCAAACAGCAGTACCACCGGAGTGCGAAAAGTCTCCGCGAGATTGAAGGCCTCCACGGTGATGGCGAACACATCCTGATGGTTGGAGGCGGTGAGCACGATAATGGAATGGTCGCCGTGGGTTCCCCAGCGCGCCTGCATGACATCACCCTGGGCCACGCTGGTGGGCAGGCCGGTGGAGGGGCCGCCGCGCTGTACATTGACGATCACGCAGGGGATTTCCGCCATAATGGCATAGCCCAGTGCCTCCTGTTTGAGAGAAAACCCCGGGCCGCTGGTGGCGGTCATGACCTTTTTCCCGGTCAGGGAGGCCCCGATAATGGCACACATGGAAGCGATCTCATCTTCCATCTGAATGAATTTGCCGCCCTTTTGAGGAAGCCGGTTGGACAGGTGTTCGGCAATTTCCGTGGAGGGCGTAATGGGATAGCCGGCAAAGAAGTCCAGCCCGGCATAGAGTGCGCCTTCCACACATACCTCGTTGCCCTGAATGAATCGAATGTTGTTATCCATGATAAAACCCTATGTCACGCGTTGTCCTCGGTGATGATTTCAATAGCCAGGTCCGGGCATCTGAGCTCGCACAGCTTGCAGCAGATGCAGTCTTCGGGCCGCGCGGCGAAAACCTTGTCCTGATCATCCAATTCGAGTACCGATTTGGGGCAGAAGTGCACGCAGATGCCGCACCCCTTGCACCATTCCTGGTTGATGAGATGTTCTTTTAATTTGGGTTTAGCCATCAGGTGGTCCTTTTTACAGGAAGTGTGTTTGGTGTTTAGTGCTTGGTGTTATAGATTTTAAGATATCTAATCGATGTAATCCTTTGAAATAAGATTAATTTCTTTGTTTTCTTAAAATTTGAAACGCTAGATTTAGGATATTGATTTTGTGGATGATTGTCAATATATATAGCGCTTGTGAATATCATGTTTTGAATTCAAATTTACCGTGTGCCACTATTTACATCTGATGGCAACAACGTAATTGTAGGCCAAGCGCTATTCTAATTGTTTTTAGATCTCAGATTGTTGGCTATGATGGAAACATGTGGAGGCAACTGCCTATTATGAATATTCGGTATATATTGACAAATTTGGTCATCTAATTAAGTTACTACAGGTATGCGGAAAACAACCATCATTTTTGGGGCAATACTGCTTAGCTTTGTCGCGCTGGCGGGAAGCGCTTTG
Organism: Thermodesulfobacteriota bacterium; assembly: GCA_039714495.1. Taxonomy (GTDB): domain Bacteria; phylum Desulfobacterota; class Desulfobacteria; order Desulfobacterales; family B30-G6; genus JAJDNW01. The sequence continues at coordinate 16,426 of JBDLJD010000082.1, read as the reverse complement.
CTGGAGCTGTTCAATTTTGCCGGTTCGCCGTGCAGTACGGCAATCATCGAACAGAATGTTGCTGTGCTGCCGGGCCAGGGCTTGAAAACCACGGCTGCGGACCTGTACGACCGCGGCCTCATCCGGAATGTTTTCAAATTCAACCTGTATGCCAGGCTCAAGGGATACGACAAAAAGATAAAAGCCGGCGAGTACCGGCTGAAGCCGTCTTACTCGCCCCGGGAGATCCTGGAGATAATGGTGAGCGGCAAGGTCCAGCTCTATAAAATAACCATTCCCGAAGGGTACAACCTGGCGCAAATTGCCGATATGATACCCGCGGCCGGGCTGGGACCGGCCGGGCAATTCCTGGAGGCCGCCAACAGCAGTGCCCTGGCTGGGGAATACGGTATTCCTGGAGAATCTTTCGAGGGCTACCTTTTTCCGGACACCTACCATTTTCCCAGGGGTGTTGGTCCTGAAAAGATCATTCAAACCATGGTGCGGCGTTTTAGGGAGGTGTTCACGGCCGATTGGGAAAAGCAGGCCCGCGAAAAGAAAATGACCGTGCATCAGGTGGTGACCCTGGCGTCCATTATAGAAAAGGAAACCGGCGCTCCTTCGGAGCGGCCGGTCATCTCTTCGGTTTTTCATAACCGCCTGAAAAAAAATATGCGCCTGGCCAGTGACCCGACGGTGATCTACGGGATCAAAGATTTCGACGGCAACCTGACCCGTACGGATCTGATAACACTGACCCCTTACAACACCTATAAAATAAAGGGGCTGCCGCCGGGCCCCATTGCCAACCCCGGGGCCAAGGCCATCGAGGCGGCACTTTTTCCTGCAGATAAACCCTATCTTTTTTTCGTTTCCAAACGAGACGGCACGCATCACTTCTCCAAGACCTATCAGGAGCATGAAAAGGCGGTGCGGAAGTATCAATTGAGGCGATAGCGTCGCACAGCGACGCTATCGCCTCAATTGATACTGTAACAGCCGCAGGCGTAATGACTGTCAATCGTGTGCATCGGTGCAAATAATCAATACAGATCTGACAGATAAATGTCCTTCAATGTCATGACTCGAGACAGCGATTGATGGTTTGCAGCCTTGGCAGCCGGGTCGTCGGTGGTTAGGCGCAGGATTTCTTCAAAGGCCGTTTCTATGGCCGGGCTTTTGTGACAGATCAGGGCAATATCGATATCAGCCGCCAGTACGCGGTGAACAGCCTGCGTGATGGAGAAGTGGCGGGTGATGGCGCCCATATCGAGATCGTCGGTCATGACCACCCCCTGGTAGCCGATCCTCTTTCTCAGCAGCTGGCCGGCAATTTTTTCAGAAAGGCTGGCCGGCCACTCCTCATCGAGCTGGCGGTAGCAGATGTGCGACAACATGATGCCGGCAACCCTGTTCCCGATGGCAGTTTCAAAAGGGGGGAAATCCTCCTTTTCAAGCACTGTCAAAGATTCGTCCAGAAAGGGGAGGTCATGGTGTGAATCCAATTGGGTTTTACCGATCCCCGGGAAGTGTTTGGCCACCGCCATGATGCCTTTGGCCTGGAGGCTTTGGATGACAGCCAGGCCGAGTTCGGCTACCCAGGCGGGGTCGTCTCCGAACGCCCTGTCGCGCATGATGCCTTCCTGTCCGGGCAGGGCCACGTCCAGCACCGGGGCCATGTTCATGTTGATGCCTATGGAGGCAAGCTCCCGGGCGGTCACATCGGCAAAAAGGGTGGCATCACCGATGCTGCGCATGTGGGGATTGCCTGCAAATTCGGTGAACGGCGCCTTGAGCCGGGCAACTTTGCCGCCTTCCTGGTCTATGGCGATAAACAGCGGCGGCTGGCCGCAGGCTTTGGCTCTTTCCTGGGCTGCACTGCAAAGGTCGCGGACCTGATCGGGATCGACGATATTTTGGGAAAAAAGGATAAGACCACCGATTTTCAAGGTGTCGATGAGAAATATCAGGTCTGAATTGAAATGCGTGCCTTCGAATCCCACCATCAGGCGCTGGCCGGCCATTTGTTCGGGGGTATACTCAAGATTGTTCATGTTGGAGATTGAGTCCTGATCTAAAGTTGTCACTATTATCGGCTTTTTATATCGCTTGTCTTCCGTCTTCTGCCGGGCGTTTTCTGGGGTTCTGTCCTCCGTGGTTCTGGGACTCTGGCTCTGGAATAGACGTCACTATCAAGAGCCGACGTTATCCCCTTGCTGAGGTAGTGATACCCCACGGCGGCGATCATGGCTGCGTTGTCCCCGCAGAGGCCCGGAGACGGGATATGTACGGTCAGTCCCTTTTGGCCGGCTTTTCCCATGACGTTGGACCGCAGACGCGTATTTGCGGCTACCCCTCCCACAATGGCCGCATGGCCGCACTTTTTCTGCTGGGCGGCGTGGAGCAGTTTGTATGACAGCACGTCTACCACCGCCTCCTGGAAGCCGGCGGCAATGTCCTGGATGTGGTCTTTGTCCTCAAGGCCCGCGGTTTGGATGTAGCGGTTTACCCCGGTCTTGATGCCGCTGAAACTGAAATCATACTGGGTTTTATCAAGATAAGGCCTTTTAAAAACCACCTTTCTTGGATCGCCTTGGGCGGCCATGTCGCTGATGACCTTGCCCCCCGGATACCCCAGGCCCAGCATCTTCGAGACTTTGTCAAAGGCCTCGCCGGCTGCGTCATCCCTGGTCTGCCCCATCAGTTCGATGTCGGTGTGGGCGGTCACATGGTAGATGGCGGTGTGCCCTCCGGAAACGAGCAGGGCCACGAACGGAAAGGGCGGGGGATCGGGTTCGAGGAAAACCGAATTGATGTGGCCCTCCAAGTGGTTGACGCCGATCCAGGGGATCCCCGTGGAAAAGGCCAGGGCCTTGGCAAAGGAAAATCCCACCAGAAGCGACCCCACCAGTCCCGGCCCCTGGGTGGCGGCAACCCCATCGATTTGGTCGAGTTGGACGCCGGCGCTGTCCAGGGCTTCCCGGACCACAGGGGCGATAGCCTCGATGTGTTTGCGCGAGGCCAACTCCGGGACAACCCCCCCAAACGCGTGGTGGACATCTATTTGTGAGGCAACTACCGACGACAGCTGTGTGGCGCCGTCTTTGACCACTGCGGCCGCAGTTTCATCACAGGATGTTTCAATTCCGAGTATCAGCATGTTGTTTGGCCTTCGGCCGTAATTTACGCTGCGCGTGTAATTTGCCCTGCGGGCGTTATTTATCCTTCGGATGTTATTTGTCGCCGCTTTCAGCAATAGGCGATTAGCAACAATAAGTTACAGCGAAGCGTAGTTACAATAAATTACGCGCTATAGCGCTACTATAGGCCGAAGGCCAAATGACGCGCCTCAGCGCGGTTTTTGTTTGTCAGCCCCTCCGGGACGGCCCGTGGGCACGCCTCATGTCTTACAGGCGGGCGCCTTTGCCTGGCCTTTTTCGATCCAGCGCATGAGTCTTGCCAGAAGCGTACCCAGGGATTTGAAAAAATGCTTAAAGATTGACATATTTCCTTAGGGTTGATGATGCGCCAGATATGACAGGGGCCTCAATTGGCGGGCAGCTGGTGTTAGACCCATTTCAGCCGGTCCTGGTCCTCTTTCCGTTCAACGATTTCGCCGATGACACACGCATTTTCGCCCAGGACATTCAAGCGTTCCAGGACATCCTGAACCGCCTTTTCCGGAACGATGACGACCAGTCCCAACCCGTTGTTGAAAGTGCGCATCATTTCATGGTCTTTTATTTTGCCGGTTTTCTGAAGAAATGCAAAGATGGGGGGCACTTCCCAGCTTCTCTTATGCAGTACGATGCTGCAGGCCTTTGGAATGACGCGGGTCAGATTGTCTTCGAAGCCGCCGCCGGTGATATGGGAGAGTCCCAGGATGGGCAGATTCTTGAGCATGCTGTGGATGGTGTCCACATATATCTTTGTGGGCGTGAGGAGCTCTTCGCCAAGGGTTTTGCCCAGTTCCGGTATATGGGAATCCAGCTCAAGGTCCAGCACTTCAAAACATATTTTTCGAACCAGGGAGAAACCGTTGCTGTGCAGACCGCTGGAGGCGACGCCGATCAACTTGTTGCCCACATGGATTTCGGAGCCGTCGATTATTTTGTCGTTGTCTACGATGCCGACCGTAAAACCGGCGAGATCGTATTCGTCTTCAGCGTAAAGTCCCGGCATTTCGGCTGTTTCTCCGCCGATGAGTGCGCAATTGGCCTGCTTGCATCCCTCGCCGATGCCGGAGAGGATGCTCATGGCCACGTCATTGTCCAGACGGCCCATGGAGATGTAGTCGAGGAAAAACAGCGGCGCTGCTCCCTGCACGGCAATGTCATTGACGCACATGGCCACCAGATCGATGCCGATAGTGTCGTGCTTGCCGGACATGAAGGCCAGCTTGAGCTTGGTGCCCACACCGTCGGTGGAGCTGACCAGCACCGGCCTGTCAAAATGGGTGGTATTCAGGGAGAAAAGGCTGCCGAATCCGCCGATGTCGCCCATCACGCCGGAGCGGTACGTCTCTTTTGCGATACTTTTGATATTTTTAACCAGCAGGTTGGCTTTGTCGATATCTACACCTGCATCTGCATAGGTCAACGATTTTTCCATATTAAATCCTGTTGTTGTAGTTCTGAAAAAAATTAATCGCATTTGCCTGAAAAGTCAAACTATTCTTAAAATTTAAACGTGCATTACAGGTAAAAACAAATTTTTGACATAAACATCGAAGTGCTGTAAATAATTATATTATTTCAATAGAAACCGACCTCCAGTTCACTTTCTGGCACAAATGCCGCTACGATTGAGATAAACAATTTGCCCGTGTCCCTAATTGTTTCTATTGATAATTCCTTTTCAATTGAATGAGACGAGGAGTATAGAAGTAAGTTTAAATTCTTGATGGTGAGGACTGGAATCATGACTAAATTCGCCAGACTGGACCGCCTTCCCCCGTATGTATTTGCCACGGTTAACCAGATAAAAATGGATGCGCGGCGCAATGGGGAGGACAACATGCGCATCAATCAGGCGGTAAGGGGGATCAGAAAGATCATGTAACAAACCCGAAATTAATCACGAAATCATAAAATTACGAATAAGCTTGTGACAGATTAATGTGGTTTTTTCTTAATTTCAGTCTTTCGTCCTTTCGTGCTTTCGTGATAGAAGACCATCTTTACAGTATAATCAGGAAGTGAAGGATAACGACTCATGAAACCGATTCAGATAGGCCTGCTAGGCTTTGGAACCGTGGGCGCGGGTGTCGCCAAATTACTCATCGAGAACGCTGATGTCATCAAGGCGCGCGTGGGAGCGCGACTCGATTTAAAATATATTGCCGATATCGAGATAGAAAAGGACCGTGGCATTTCCATTGACCCCGGCATATTGACCACCGATGCGTCCATGGTTGTCGAAGACCCGGAAATTGACATCGTCGTGGAAATGATCGGCGGTGAGGGCATTGCCAAAGATTTCATGCTCAAGGCCATCGGCAATGGGAAGCATGTGGTCACTGCCAACAAGGCGCTGCTGGCCAAGCACGGCAATGAAATATTTAAAAAGGCCGGGGAAAAGGGTGTGGATGTGGCCTACGAGGCCAGCGTCGGCGGGTGCATGCCGATCATCAAAACCGTACGGGAGTCCCTGGTGGGTAATCGTATTCAATCCTTTACCGGCATATTGAACGGTACCTGCAACTACATCCTGTCGAAAATTACCGACGACGGCAGCATGTTCGAGGACGCCCTGGCCGACGCTCAGGCCGGCGGTTATGCCGAGGCCGACCCCACCCTGGACGTGGAGGGCTTTGACACGGCCCACAAACTGGCCATCCTGACCGCGCTGGGATACGGCATGGCCATCAACTACGACGACATCTACATCGAGGGGATTTCCAAGATTACGCCCCTGGATATCGAATTTGCCGCCCAGTTCGGCTACCGCATCAAACTGCTGGCCATCAGCAAGAACCAGGGGGGCACGGTGGAGGCCCGCATCCACCCCACCATGATACCGTTTGACAATATCCTTTCGAGTGTCAACGGCACCTTGAACGCAGTCACGGTTGCCGGTGATGCCGTGGGGGAGATCCTATTGTCCGGCCACGGTGCGGGGATGATGCCCACGGGCAGCGCCGTGATCAGCGATATCGTCGACCTGGGGCGCAACCTGATGGCGGGCATTGCCGGCCGGGTGCCCATGCTGGGCTGCCAGACGGATGAGGTTAAACAGATTCCGGTGATGCCGGTGGAAGACCTGTCGACCCATTACTATTTTCGTTTTTCCGCCCTGGACAAGCCAGGCGTGCTTTCTAAGATATCCGGAATTCTGGGTAAATACGACATCAGCCTGAAATCGGTGCATCAGAAGGGTCGCAAGACCAACGGTTCCGTCCCCGTGGTTATGCTGACGCATAGAGCCTTGGAGGCGGACGTCAAAAAAGCCCTTGAGGAAATAGCGTCCCTTGACGTGGTGGGGGAAAAACCGGTGTTGATCCGGATCGAAGACGAATCGCAGGGCGAATGAGCTGAATTCGGAATTCGAATGTTAATAATATCCTATTTTCTAATAGCTGGAACGGAATGCCGGATGACCAAAAACCTGAAACTTGCAACTCGCAACTCGACACCAGGCAACTTTTAATCAGGACTTGACCGTCATTCGGATGAGTGGCGAAGAAAAAGGATCATTCATCACGAAAACACAAAATTTGAAATCACGAAAAACATCAAAACATTTTCGTGTGTTTCAAATTTCATGTTTTCGTGATTGTTTTTTTCGGATCTTGGAACTAAAAGCCTATGTAAACGAAATACGAGTTGGTTATTACGGATGCTATGATTTTATGCTTGATGATTATTGAAGCTAGGATAAAAGGAATCATATGAAAATCATTTGTGCTGACATGGAAGGGATATTCACCCCTGAAATCTGGATCAAGGTGGCGGAAAAAACCGGTATCGAAGAACTCCGGCTGACCACGCGGGACATATCCGACTATGATGTTTTAATGAAGAAACGCCTGGGCATATTAAAGGCCAATAATTTGAAACTGAAGGACATTACCGATGTCATCCAGACCATGGACCCCCTGGAAGGTGCTTTTGAATTCCTGGAGTGGATGCGGTCGCAGACACAGGTCATCGTTGTTTCAGACACCTATGTGGAGTTTGCACGGCCCCTGTTGAAGAAACTGGGGTGGCCCACGCTTTTCTGCAATTCCCTGATCATCGACCAGGCAGGCGCCATCAGCGACTACAACCTCCGCCAGAAGGATGGGAAACGCAAGACGGTCCTGAGCCTGAAACAGCTTAAATACGAGATTATCGCCGTGGGCGACTCCTACAACGACATCACCATGCTCAAAGAGGCCGACAAGGGCATTCTCTTCAACCCGCCGGACAACGTCAGGGAAGAGTACCCGGAACTGCCGGCTACTTACAATTATGAAGAGTTGAAATCCATTATGGATATATTGCTGTCCAATCATCAGCCATGAACCCACACCAAACCAACTACCGCGTTATTTATGCCGACACCGACAACATGGGTATCGTCTACCACGCCAACTACCTCAAATGGTTCGAGGTGGGCCGTACCGAGATGTTCAGGTCCTATGGCCTGACCTACAAGGCCATCGAGGAAAAGGGGTTTTACCTGCCGGTGGCAGAGGCATACTGCAAGTATCTGTCGTCGGCGGAATACGATGACGTCATTACCATCGAAACATCGGTGGACACCTCCTTTCGGGCCGGCATGAAGTTCGATTACCGTATAACCAGAGCCAGGGACGGGGAGAACCTGGTCAAAGGGTTCACCAAGCACGCCTTTGTGGATAAGGAAGGCAGGATTGTGCGGCCACCGGTCTTCATCAAAGACAGCATAAAGTATCATGAAAAATAGTCTGGCTGTGCAGATGGATTCCCAGGGTGTGACCTTCAAGATATACGTACAGCCGCGATCATCCAAAAGCCAGGTTGTGGGCTGCTATGGTGATGCCCTGAAAGTCAAAATCAAGGCACCGCCCGTGGAGGGCGCGGCCAACAAAATGTGTATCCAGTTCCTGGCGGCCTGCTTCGACCTGCCGAAATCCTGTGTGGAGATCATATCCGGACAGTCCGGAAGAACCAAGCGGGTGCGTGTGCGTCCGAGAGAAGGGACGTGGACAGAAAAAGAGCGCAAGCGCTTGAACGATTTAATCCAATCCTGGTTGGATTGACCCATGGCATTGGCAACATTGGGCAGCAGCTTGATATCTTCCTCGATGGCCGCGGGGAATACATACTTACCGTTTTCAAGCTTGTACTGTTCTTTGATGCGCTATGTCACACATGGTTGCCTCTTTTTCATTTTTAAATTGTTGGAATTGCCTTGACACTATCATTTTTCGGTAATATATTTTCCTTTTACAAATGATGCGGGGTGGAGCAGTCTGGTAGCTCGTCGGGCTCATAACCCGAAGGTCGTTGGTTCAAATCCAGCCCCCGCTACCAATTAAATCAAGGGGTTACAGATAAAAATCTGTGACCCTTTTTAATTTTTCTAACATGAAGTGAGAAATCACTAAATTAGAATGGAAGATATGGAAGGTTGGACGAAGACAAAAACGGCTGTAAAATATGTGGGTATTTTTCAAGATGGTTATGTGTTGAGGATTGTCTTAAATGCAAAAGAGGGTAGATTACCCATTTTCTATCAATAACCATGATAAATCACGATTCCGAAAACCAGTGATAAATTGGATAAAATAGATTTAGAGGCACCTGCCGGCTACTGGGATCTTACGCGATTCTTTGTTCCATTGGCCCTTCAGGCAATGGCACAGGCTTTTTCCCATCCTTTGGTGGCCATGGTGGCATCACGCGGGGACGGTGGGCCGTTAAATCTCGCGGGCATAGCCCAATCTGGCACAGTCATGTTTTTTCTGGGCATTTTTGCTATTTATTACATGACCACGGGTATGGTGTTTGCTAGAACCCGTGAAGGCTATAAAACCTTTTGGCGGGTTTGTGTCTGGTCCGGCATATACATATGCTTGATTCAGAGCATGTTATGCATTCCCTCGGTTTCGCATCTGCTGTTCGGGCAGATTATCGGTCTGCCACTCTCTATCGAGCAGCCGGCCCAGATCACGCTTTTAGCAGCGGTTCCTCTACAGTTTTTCTTTTTTTTACGAATCCCTTATCAGGTTGCATTGTATAATGCACTTGCCACCGGTCGGGCCAGTTTTGCAACTATCGGTCGAATCATTTTGACGGCGCTGCTCTCTTGGCTTTTTTGCTTAATGGGATTGGTCGGGCCGATTTGGGCAATAGTATGTTTGACCATCCCGGTATTACTTGAGGTTGCTATTTCAATGTTTTTAGCCAGGGATTTCGTCCGTCGGTTGTCATCTGCTATCAAATCCACGCCTAAAGCCCGAGAGATCTTTTTTTTCAACCTGCCGCTTGCGACGGGGGGAATATTCTTGGCCCTGTCTATTCTGATCCTGAGTGCCTTTATTGCACGTGCCCCGGAGCCTGAAAGGATACTTCCGGTCTTTTTTCTGGTCATCGGACTGGCAAATCCGGTCGCCTATGCTGCAACCCGCATTCAGGCAGTGGTCCTTGCTTTTCCGCCTACACAGCCCACTGAAACGCCGATTATCCGGTTTACCATTGTTGCGGGCATAATTCTGGGGCTATTGCCGCTGCTTTTTGTTATTCCAGGTTTAATTGAATTCTATTATGTTACCCTCCAAAAACTTGACCTAAACGAGTTGGCCTTGATTCGCATCACCGCTATAGCCCTCATCGCATTTCCTTTTGCCGTAGCCTTGCGTGCGTATAGTGAGGGTCTGGCTGCATGGGAGAAAAAGCCCATGGCGGTACTTGCCGGCCATGGGGTCTATATGGTGATAGTCCTCATAAGCGGTTTTATCGCACTCGTATTGGGGGTCCCGGGCTATCTGATTGGAGGAATTAGTTTAACTCTGGCCAGCCTGGTCTCAGCTTATATCATCCGTGTATTTTTGAACTGGACACATGCAAAACATCTCCCAGTAGGGCAGACTACGACACCCGTGGCACAGGTTCGGCACTAAAAATTAGGAGCGCCCCATGCCACGGAAAGGAAGATTTTCTTGACCAGCCCCCTGGCATCAGGTTTTCTGATAACTCTTCAGATCGTATCTCGTTTTTTAGATTGGTCTGGAAATAGCCACATCTTGTGCTTTTAACAATTTCTTGATAGGGAGCCGTTGGCAAAGTAGTTAGGCAATCTGTAAACCGGTTTATACAGACTGCACAGTACTTAATTAAAGAATATTGACAGAAATAATTAATAGGATATTTGCCATGTTTGACATTCCTTATGAATACGTTGACCTTGCAGTTAAGCTTATAACAGCAACAATTCTCAGCGGTCTTGTTGGGATTGAAAGAGAATTTCATGGGAGAGCGGCAGGTCTAAGAACAAACATTCTTGTCTGCTTGGGCGCCACCATCATCATGGCAAGTTCTCAAACAATTCAAAATAGTTTTGTTATTCAAGGTTCGGAGTCTGTTTTTCGTATTGATCCGTGGAGAATTGCTGCAGGAATCGTAACCGGAATTGGTTTTTTAGGTGGCGGAGCAATTCTTAAATCGAATGATTTGATTCGTGGCCTAACAACAGCTGCATGCATTTGGTTTGTTGCGGCTATTGGGATTATGGTTGGTTTAGGTTTATATATTCCGGCAATAATGGGCACAGTATTTGGATTATTAGTACTCGTTGGTTTAGATCCCATTGGTCACAGGATACCGTCAGTAAAATACAGTCAAATTACCATAGTTTCAGAAATAACAGAGACGCAACCAGTAGAAGAAGTTGAGAACATTTGTCGTGATATTTTTAAAAAGTATCCAATTATTATTCAAAACACGTCTATTTCGACAGACTTAAAAACTCAGCTAAAAACTTTGGTCTTGTATATTCGTAACCGCCAAATAGACAATAAACATCTAATAGTGAAGGAGATTTTTGCTATTCCACATGTTCAACATGTTGCTTGGTAATTGAAATGTATCCTTTAACGTGAGTCAGTGAAATTAATTCAGCCCCAATTCCTTTTCTTCGAAAAACGCCATCAACACATAGAGCATTTAGAAACAAACTGTCTTCAACGCGATAAGAGTAAAAGTTTTTGAAATGTTCCAGTCGGTCTTTTGGCAAAAATTGTTTCATTTCTTCTGTAATCTTATGGAAATGTGACGGATATGAAAGAGATACTCCAATGGGATCATTGTTGTATTCGGCTACAATAGCATTTTTATATGAATAATATGAACTGTCAGTACTTAAATTATGGGCAACCATTTGTTCCGGAGTCATCTCAGGAATCAGACCATTAAATAGAAACTCAACGACTCCTTCTGATGCGATATTCACCAACTTGGCTAACACGGGACAATCATCGGTCCTGCCGCTTCGATAAGATATATTCATGTTAAGTGATTCCTTTTATTAATATACAATTTTGTATAAATGTAGCTTGTTTGCGATTTATGCCAGGAATCATTGGTTTCTATAAAAATGCACCAACCCCTATATACGGTATATGGTCATCGATAATAGAAAGTGTGGACTAATGATCGTAGTGTGAATCTAGCTTCCTGTCCTCTATTTGGTTTTTCTATGTTTTTCTACTAAATTAATCGTGTGCCTTAATAAATCTTTGTTTCCATATTGATTGTCCTGCTAACGCCTAGCTTTGGCATTACAGCCTCCATTCATAGATGGCATAAAAATTTAATGGAGAGGGTGTTATATGGTTGAAAATTGACTTTTCCTGGGGGTATGGCACAGGACGGTAATCTTATTCCGTATTCTCATTTCTTTGTATTACTTTATCAGGAGCTTTGTAGGATAGCCAGCTTTCTGCTCTCTATCATCAGCATCAAAATACTGGCCTTCCAGAACACCCTTTTCGACCATTTCCATCCTGGCCGTGTAATAAACTGATCCACCAGAATAAAAAACGAGGAATACAGTTTTTACCGAAACAATACCTCGCACATTGTAGCTGCCAATGGCGCCGCTTAACTTGTTACCATCCTGATAAATATGGCCCTTACCCCAACCGGTGAAAATGAAACCTTTTGCAGTTAGGCTATCAGGATCATGCCAAATGCCCTCGACATTAATCTCGGCCTGTTGGTTACCTGAAATTGAAATAAGCCAGGGATCAATCTCTTCTTGTTTTATTTCTAATGGAGCACAGGAGAGAAAGGTAAGCAGCAACAGAATGGTGATCAGAGGATTGATTTGTTTCATTCGTAACCTCCTCCACATGCATTTTTATGACAAGACGGTAGGACGGTTATTCTGGATCTTTTCCAAGCCATTCTGTGGCTTTGTCAATACTTCGAAACACGTCAAACTGAATATCGGGATTGTCTATATATCCTTCAAATATTTTTGCGACCTCGTAAACAAGATCGCTGGATGCTACGATAGCGGTCTTTCCGATATCTTTCCGTTTATCAATGCTGGCTGCAAAAAAGGCTAAATCTTCTGCCTCTTTTGATCGAATCCTATCGACTTTGGCACTTCTTAGGTCCCAAAGAATATGTTTTGTTGGTTGTGAACTCTTACCTTCATAAAACTGTTTAATTGCCTTTTGAACCTCATCGAAAGACATCGGCCCGTCGACATGGAATGTAGTTAAATTTTTAGATTGATCTACATGGAATTTAATCGGCATATCGGGACCCCAACAATTCTGGTAGGACAGCTATTCTAAATTCTTTATCACCTAAGGGATAGGAAATCAAATCTGGCCACGGGATTCAATGCTGAGCTGGTTTTCTCGGGTTAAAGCATGACAATGTATGTCCTGGTAGTGCAGGGTGAATCGCTGCCGGGAGAAGCCAAGAAAAAATGTGTCTTATGTACTGAAACACTGACGCATATCTCCAAACAAGCTGAAGCTCAGACCGGAGCACCGACCGCAACCGTCACTCGGAGATTGGCAGAGGAACATAATAAAGATGCAGCTCCGGCAGATCGGGCTAGTGGCGAAGCATTGAGGCAAAGAGTGTTAGAAAACGCTACAAATGCTACTAAAACAACTGAATCCAATTCAGTAGAGCAGAACAACTCAGCCGAACCACCCCAAAGAAAACGCCACCCCAACGGAGAACATTGTATCCGATGTTTTTCGGGTTATGTGAAGAGACAAATCTTGCATTCTTTTGCGTATTTGAGAAAGGCCTCCGCTGTCCAGACAATAGCACCTTCCACCAATTTTTCCTCGTCAATTTCCATCATGTCAACTGTCATTTTGCAAGCGATAAGCTCAACACCTTCAATCTTAGCCATTTCTTGCAGATCTGCCAAACTCGGGATGTTAGCTTTTTCAATTTTTTTCTTCATCATACCTGTAGCGATGGTTGTCATCCCTGGAATAGCGCCCATGACACCGGATGGAAAAAACTTGGCTCTGTTAGTACCTCCCTCAAGAACCAGATTCATACCCATGAAAGAGTAGAAAATTTTACTCTCCATACCTTGTCTGGCTGCATTGATAGCAAGAACAAGGGAAGGATAGGCACCGTCGATGGTATCCTTCACACATATAAATGCTGCTTTCTCTATTTCTTCAGTCATTATTTCTCCTTTATTGGCCTGAATATCAACTCATAAGTATGTCAATAAAAGATGGGGGTATGGTGATTGATATTTTTATCGTCGTTCTATGGTAACTCGGAAATGAGTGTACGATATTCATCCTCTGTAAATACTCTAAAAGTTTCCGTCCGAACTGCACCAGCGGCTCCTATGGTCATGGCGAGCTTTGTTGCAGTTTCGTCATCAGGGCCTTCGGCCACCACAACGGCATCAAACCTGCCCATAGCAAGGTAAAAGGCCTTTATTTCACCTCCCATGGATTTGAATACCTCCTTTGCTGCATCGAGGCGGTTGGGACTATCCTTCATGTCCTCTACACCCTTTTGGGTATATTTTATAAGGGTCATGTATGTAGGCATTTCGACACCTCCTTTTTGGTAAGCCCCCATCTTTTAAATACCTTTAAGGTCAATGCTCAAAATCGAACATGCGTTGAATGGAGTGCTACAAACAGGTCGTGGATGATGTCAGATAGAATTATATGCTGATAGAAATGAAAAAAAGATCAAGTATAGTTTAGGATAGACAGGCGGAAGTATATATAATCAGGCATGGCTGGTCAAGGCCAAAGCAAGGCAATTTCCCGAGCCTTTTTCAGGATTTAATTTCTTGGTAACAACCCTTTTGAATTTCGCTCCGGTATTGGGATAGCATTTTCATTCAAATAGCTGATAATTTGTTTTTCATAGGTTGGACTCCAACCATCCCAATTACCCTCATAACAGGTTTTGCAGACAGTAAATTGATATTTAGGAACATGCTTACCTTCGTATTTGCCCGGCCCCATTTGGTATTCCTGCTCACATAAAAAACATCTTCGCATGATTTTTTTTATCACTTTATGCTCCTGTCAGCTATTCAGGATCCGATGCATCATTCTGGGGATGGCAAGGCAGTTATTCCGGCTTCACCAACTTTAGATTCTGATCCGGTTCTACAGCAATCAACAGTTTCTTTTTACCACCACGATCTGAATAAATAACCACGACCTTCGGGGGCGATGATGTCAAATAGATTTGTTTGTTAGCTTTGACATTCCACACACCAGGTTGCGCATCAAGCCATTCCATAAAAGAATCTACGTCATTATACCTGTATACCTCTTCTTGAATTTGTGTTTGATCGGGAGCATGTGCGCATGAAAATAAGAAAAATATCATGCTGAAGAAAAAAATTGATTTCACTCTAACCCCCTCAGTCGTTATTGGATTAAAAAATTGCCTATAGGGTTGAAAATGAAAATTTAAATTTGGAAATGTATTGCCTGGAGATATGGCACAGGACGGTTTTTAAACCACCTCGAAGGAATATCAGGTAACGAGGTTTAAATATCGATAGCACGATGTCGGGAATAAATCAAATTTGGCTACAGGATTCAATGCTGAGCGGGATTTTTCTCGTTAAGGTATGGTAATATGCGTACCTGATAAACATCCTTCCATGTTTATGGAGTGCTGCTCTTCATGTTCTTAGTAGGGAGGTTCTCAATTATTTCAGGTAGCGAGTCTGGATCATATAAAGATCTCAAGATTCTCCATTGATAAATTCTTTTTTGTCTTAATTTGATTGGATCTCTCCATGTAGATTCCGAACCATAACCATTTTTAAGTTTCAACCTTAATACTTTTTCCCTTTCCGAAACGATTATTTCATAATGTATCTTATCAATGACGGTACCTTTAGAATCAAAGTGAACTGTATCGCCAAATGAGAATGGTGCCTGGTAAATTAACGTGAAACATATAATTGCCAAGATTATTGCTTTATTCTTCATTCCGTATCTCACCAAGCCACCGATCGAACATCTTTTGATAGGTATTGCCATCAGTTACCCTATTGCAGTGCCGGCAGAAAACTACCAGCTTCCCATCGCGTTTTGCAGTATCTGCCTTTTTACCGCAGAATATACAGACTATTTTATTACTCTCAACCATTGACCCTTTCCCGTAGATTCCCACTGCACTTGAACTTGACCACCTTCCTTGGTCTCAGCATCATGTCTTCACCTGTTTCAGGATTACGCCCCCTGCGTTCACGCTTCTCATTCACACAGAACTTGCCGAAACCAGAAACGAGAACATCCTCACCGGATTCGAGGGTTGATTTTATAATTTCCAGGAGGGATTCGACAAGATCGGACGCTTGGTGTTTGGTGGCACCGAAATCATTTTGGACTGCCTCAACGATGTCTGCCTTTGTGAGTGCCATGGAATTTCCTTTTCTATGATGGCAAGAGTTATCTCCACCATCCTTTTCTGATGTGTTTCTCTTTTTCGGACTCGGCTATCTGCCTTATCTTATAAGCGGAATCAAGCATTATGCCATAGAGTATGGCACATTCATCATCTTCTCGTTCATTAACGCCTTTCAGGGCATGGTCAATCATTTCTTGCGAGAGTTTCAAAACAGCCTTAATATTTTTATCACAGGGTCTCATTCTATTTCTAACCATTCAGTGGCTTCATTCAAGGTACGGAATACCATTAGATCACTATGAGATCCGGTGGTCCAAGCCGCGAGTACGCGAGCCAATCCAAAATCAATATCCCGAGGTGCTACAATCGCTGTTTTCCCATCCCTCATTATTTCTTCATTATCAATGCTCAGGTTCGCTATCTGCCTTATCTCTTCCATGGACAGTGAGCCCATGGATGCATCGGAAAGGTTCCAGAGAACCCGTTTGGTGGGTGGATTATCGATTCCCCGATAAAACCTTATCAAGATTTCTACGATTTCATGAAAGGACAGATCGTCATTACAAATGAAGGTTGTCAGATCACAGGAAGGGTCT
>JBDLJD010000081.1:0-19948 GCA_039714495.1 Thermodesulfobacteriota bacterium | reverse complement strand
GACGCCCGGCCGAGGATGCAGATATAGGAGAAGGTAATGAAACGCCCCCCTGAAAAAGAAATGACCCGGATGAAAGAGAAACTCTATCGGGACCTCGCCCAGGGGACTGTGGGCATTCGGCACGCTTCTCGCCGGATGCGCAAAATCCTGGGCATGAGCCAAAAAGAATATGCCCGAAAAGTTGCTGATATCTCACCGCGCATACTTTCCGAGTTTGAAAACGGTTCGGGCAACCCGACCCTGGCCACCCTGGAAAAAATCGCTACGCCATTCGGACTGACGGTCACTTTTCTGCCTCCCGCGTCCTGGCGGTTGTAGACATTAGTCGCTTAAAAGTTGAAGATCTCGATCGGGTGCCATCAAAGTATTTCAAGAAACTGGTGAATATCCAACTCTGGTTTCGAAAGACTGTGACCAAATCTAAAGAAGGGGGAAACAACTCGCAATGAATGTTATCTGGATAACTTCGGACACGTTTAGACGGGATCACATCGGAGCCTATGGCAACAAACAGATTCAAACCCCTTCTCTGGATATGCTTGCAGCGAGATCGGTCCGTTTTCAGCGCCATTATACTGCCGGGTTTCCGACCATGCCCACACGCGCGGATCATTTCACGGGGCGCTGGACCATGTCTTTTATGGGATGGTCTCCCCTGCCCTCCAACGTGACCACCCTACCTGAAATCCTGTCCGCAAAAGGGCTGCATACAGCAGCGGTGGTCGACACGCCTTTCTATCTACGGGACGGCATGAATTATGACCGCGGCTTCAGAAGTTTTTTCATGAATATCGGTCAGGAAGGTTCCGGAGCTAAAAAATTGAAAGACGGACGGCACGAGTCACAGGATACGCGCACGGCATGGCGCTTTGAATCGGATTACAACTCACCCCAAACCTTCACAAAAGCGATGCGATGGCTGGAACATCACTACAAGGAAGACTTCTTTCTGTATATCGACACATGGGATCCCCATGAGCCCTGGGATGCCCCTGCCTACTATACTGAGATCTACCGGCCGGATTACGATGGAGAAATTATCGAACCGATCTATGGGTGCTGGGAGGATGTGCCCGGATTCACGCTGGAAAGGCTTGAGAAAGCGCATGCAACTTATTGTGGTGAGATCACCATGGTTGACACTTGGCTGGGCTATCTTCTGCGACGCGTTGAAAACATGGGCCTAATGGAAAATACAGCCATCATCTTTACGTCGGACCACGGCTTCTACTTCGGAGAACACGGTGGGCTCTTCGGAAAGATGGTTTATGAAATGGGACCGGACGGAAAATACCCGAAGCTGGATGACTGGGATAAGCAGATTGAAGGTGGAATATGGGCCTATTCGCCTCTTTACGAGGAGATGATAAATATCCCTCTGCTAATTTACGTCCCCGGTGTATCAGCAGGCGACTATAGTCAGTTAACATCGGCCGTTGATGTTATGCCGACCGTGCTGGAAGTTCTGGGATGTGACCTACCCGATTTTGTTGAAGGCCAATCGCTCCTGCCGAAAATAGACGATTCAGCCGTCAGCGGCCGTGAGTTTACCGTCAGCAGTATACCCTTCGCCAACCCCGGCGATCCGGTCAGATCGGTCGACAATTTCCTTCGCATGCTGAAGGCCCCGACAGTAACAACCATTACCAGCAAGAATTATTCCCTCCTTTACAGCTCGGAAGCGGGGCAGTCAAAACTCTATGATCTTTCCCTGGATCCCGGCCAGCAGAAAGATATCATTTCAGATCAGCCGGATGTCGCTAAAAAACTTCATCAATGCCTGGTAAAATTTATGCGGGATACCCATGTTGCGGAGTATCTCTTAAAACCGCGGCTTGAGCTTTACATATAGGTGATTTTCCCTTTTCTGCAAAACCGTTATGCAAATTTGCTGAAAACAACTGGCGACATGAAAAAATCAACCTATCACCTCGATCAAGGTAAGCTGATTGCGGATAAAATAGAACATAAAAGGAGGCTTCATGAATAAAGAAGATATTCTAAATGTATTTAATTTCAGACATGCCTGCAAGGAATTCAATCCAGATAAAAAAATCAACGATGTGGATTTCAACTTTATCATGGAAACAGCGCGCTTATCGCCAAGTTCTTTTGGTATTGAACCTTGGGAGTTTCTGATTGTTCAAAACCCGGAAGTTAGAGAGAAATTAAAAACCTATACATGGGGGGGACAAAAGCAATTTCCTACTTGCAGCCATCTTGTTGTCTGTCTCGTTAAAAGAGCCTGTTTTATGAAGTATGATACTGACTATGTTAAATACTTTATGAAAGACATTCAAAAGAATACCGATGAGATGTTCAAAATCAGAAACAATTTTTTAAAGAATTTCCAGGAATCTGATTTTGCACTTCTTGAAAATGATAGAGCTTTATTCGACTGGTCCTGCAAGCAAACGTATATCGCCCTGGGAAATATGATGACATCTGCTGCGATGATCGGAATAGATAGCTGCCCGATAGAGGGTTTCCAGAAAAAGGAAGTGGAGGACGTTCTTGCTCAGACTTGTAATATAGACTTAGAAAAATATGGCATCTCCTATATGGTGACTTTTGGATATCGAATAAATCCACCAAAAAGGAAAACCAGACAAGAAATGAAGGATATCATCCACTGGATTTAGCCTTTATCATATCCGTTGAATCACGCATTACTCAAAATGTGAGCATTTGACCATGTATTCCTTGCTTCGAGATTTCCCACTTAGGCGGTCATTTCAATTTCTGGTCAATTCCGAAGGGCTGATAACACGAAAACACAACTTTATTGAAATAGGATTCGCTGCCTGTGAAATGATGGTATCACAGTTTTGACTAAACCGTTGATGCGTTGGTATCAAAAAAAAAGCAAGGCTATATTTATTTTGAAAGGTATTTTGCCAGACGTTTACCAAGGCCTATCAAAGTCGTTGTCGGTGGCATCCCCCAAGCTTCTGGAATAACAGAACAATCACAAACAAACAGATTGTCGTATTTTGTCATTAGATTCGAATCTACCAGTTCTCCAATTTTTACTGTACCTCCAGGGTGTGCGGCAAGGTATTGAGTTTTGAATATATCCTTTGCACCCGCATTTTTCAATATGGCCTTTGCTCGATCATATCCTCTCTGCAGTTTTTGTTTTTCATTTTTGTCCAATATTTTGCGGACACCACCCGTGTCAGTTAGTCGTCCACCAAGCTCGTCTTTTGCTTTAACCATTATCTGTAGGGTACTTGGTCGAGAAAATACTTTATTGAATCTAAAAACCCCAGCTGCAAACATTGCTGTTGTAGCGAACGGGTGCGCCATGTCTGTCATCATATAACCTTCATTTTCAATATGTACACCTGCGGTCATTGGAATCTCACTGTTTGGAATCTCAATATCTTTTACTGTTCCCCTGACACCAATTAATGGATCAAAAAAAAAATCATATCCGGCTTTTTTGATCCCGCTTGCTCGGAGTATTACTGGACTGCCAATCCCTCCTGCAGAAATGACGATCTTTGGTGCGAATGCTTCAAATTTCTCTTTTCCCATTGAAAATTCAAGACCAATAGCCTTGTTGCTTTCAAAGATAACTCTTTTTACCTTTGCTCTATTTATAAGTTTTGCTCCATTTGCCACAGCCTCTTCGACATACATTCTTGCACTCCACTTTACACGAAGAGGATCTCCATAATGACCAAATCTATACCCTGGTTTCCATTTATCCTGGTACATAATTTTGTTAAGTTTTTTCCAATCGTATCCTATATCTTGAGCGCTTTCCATGAGCCGACGCGACATTGGACCAACCATTTCATCTTTAAGTGGTGCCACAGGAAGCTCTTCTATAAGCTCCTTTACCTCGTCTTCAATATCAATCCCATACGATTTCAACATGTCGAAAGGTACAGGGAATGATGTCGCATAATAATGGATTGTACTCCCACCGGTTGTGATACCTCTAACGAGCCCCAGCATTTGCTTTGTAAAAAGCATGCTTCTACCTGGAAATAAAAGCGTTCTTGCACCTTGCCAAAAGCTTCCAGTTAAAGGAGTATTGTCACCCCATTCCAAAATAAGTACTTTTTTATTTCTTTGGGATAATTCCTTTGCAACTGTGGCTCCACCAGGTCCAGAACCTACAATGATGACATCCATATTTTTGGTATTTAAGTCCATCGTGCGCTCTCCAATAAAATATTTCACATGGCTTGGCAATGGGTTAGAATTTTGGCTTTCCCCATAGCTTTGTGACTTTAAGAAGGACCAGACAGAAAAGGAGCATGGCGGTGAATGCCAGCATGATATGCCAGATTTCCCAGCCGAAAAGGAATTTGGCGTTGATCAGCAGCATGGAAGGCAGAATGAAGGGCATGGCACCCAGCGCCAGTACGCCGGCCTCCAGGGCCACCGGAGAATCCAGCTTCGGATCTACAATCCGCAACAGTAGCAGCCCGCTTGACAGTGTGCCGGTGCAGGTGCCGTACAACAAAACCATCCTTTCGACATTGTATTCGCCCAGTCGCTTTCCGAAATAAACCAGTAACACGGTCGTGATGATGCCGGTTGACAGGCCGATAACCAGGATGGGCGCAATGAACTTCACAACGATAGCCGGCTTGATGGCGAAGATGGTCGCAATGATTAAGAAGTCGATTGACCAGCCCGTAATTCGCTTTTGTACCCCTTCATCAATCAGATGGTTGATCCCGGTTTTTTTCATCAGCCACCCGGTCAACAAGGCAACCAGCAAACCGTAAAAGAATGTAAAACCCCAATTGAGCCTGCCGACCGATTCTGAGAAAGGGGAATTCAACAATCGGACAAACCCGTATGTAAATAGATAAACCATCCCGACCAGTGCTGCTTGGAAGGCCAGTGCATCCAGATTTGCCGAATGGGTTGTCTGGAGTCCGGCTGCTTCCCTTTTACCGTCTTGAGGGAAGTAACCCTTTAAAAAGGCTTCCGGCAGAACTGTGGCGTTCTCACTGTCCTTTATTTTTTTGATTCCCCAGTTTACCAGCGGGACACCGACAAAAAAAGCAAACAGAAACCCCATGGAAGCGAAAACCAGCCCGATGGTCGCTGCGTTTTCAAACCCAAAACCTTCCCATACCTTTCCAAACGAGATGGCCTGGCCAGGTCCCTGCATGAACCCCAGGGGGGCAAAAAAACCGAATGTGGGAAACAGTTCGAATCCAAAAAAGGCGAACAGAAAAACCAGGGAACAACCTAGCAGGGACTGAACAGACACTGAAAGTCCCTGGATTGTACCTCCCCAGACGACGCCCCAGACGATCCCCTTTACAGTCGGGGCCTCTTTTTTCCCATTTCTGTTATTTCCCGCAAATGCTGTCAGACCGACCGAAATGAAAGAGATGATGAAGAAGTGATAGGTGAAGGCCTCGAACTGTTCTATGTCCAGGGAAACCGGGGCGGCGTTGAGGATAACAAGGCCGGAAAAACCACCGATCAGGCAGCTGGGGATAAGATAGTTCTGGAAGAACCGGATTTTTGCCCTCAAACCAAAGCCGAGCAGGAGGAACAATGACAGCAAACCAAATGATATTACCAGATCAAAACTGAAAGGTGTCTGCATATGATCTCCGAAAATGCGGGATTTACATGATGCTGTTGTAACTCTTCAGCCGTGTTTCGCCGAAGGAATCGTAAAAAGTTACGTTCTATTAGTCGTATGTTCCATATTTATGTGCTGCCTGAACCATGGCAATATAGTTCTCCGATTTGACACCGGGATGGATGGAGTTCGATGAAGAAAGGATATAACCGCCTCCCGGCGCTGCGATTTTAATGGTCCGCCTGACTTCCTCTTCAACATCGGTGGTGTTTTTACTGACCAGGGTTTCAATACAATCGATATTCCCAATAATACAGATCCGGTCACCGATTTCCTTTTTGACCTTTCCAATGTCGAGACATTGGGGCTGAATCGGATGGATGCCGTCCAAACCGGTTTCCAGGAGATCTTCAGTGATCTTGGAATGGTCACCATCGGTGTGCTTGAAGATTGGCAGGCCTAATCCGTGAGTAAAATCAACAAGTTCTGTGTAGTATGGTTTCAGGAATTCCCTAAAATGTTGGGGTGAAATAATGGTGTTGGTGTTGTGAGCCAGGTCTCCATCAAGGGAGATGATGTGAGCTCCCAGTTTTACGCCGAGTTCGATGGTTTCCTTGGTAAAATCGGTTGCAATGCGGGCAAGTTTATGCGCAAAATTTGAATTTGTCATGTAAGCTATGAGCAGATTGGTCATTCCCCCGACCATGTTCCAGCTTCTTCGAAAAGGACATTGCAGGCTCAGGACGATCCCTTTTTCGTTATTCAATTGATCGGCGGCGTAATTGAGCGCTAATAGATCCGATTCCTGAATGGTTGGCGGCTTGTAGCTTTTCAGATCATCTTCGCAGGAGACGGGGCCGTCCAGTACCACGGATTCCCCTGCCGGGTGCACTTGGAACGTCACCCCCCAGTCGTCGACAAACCGTTCATCATCGATGAAGGTCGTTGACGAAAAGGGTCTGAGGGTCAGGCCGTCGATGTCCAACTCGTTTACGACCATGACAACGGTATCAAAGAGTTTGACCTTGGTCTCCAGATCCATTCGTTGGATGAAATCGATTTCCGGAACGTCCTTCGTAAAATGACGTGCGATGTTGATGATTGAAGATTCGTTGTAGGCCAGTTCCCAATGGGGTACGCGATCAGGTATGCCCCGGTTCAAAGCTGTCAGCATCCTTTCCCTACCATTCATTTGCGGTCTCCGTTTTCAGCTTATTACCGTCGGGTTCGCTGTGGTTCAGACGACTTACGATGATCCCATCCTGCGTCCGGATCTTTCTTTGAAATCCCAGTTACAGTCCTGTCTCACGGCATACTCATAGCCTAATTATGCAATTTTATCAATTGATTTCAGATCCATTTTGCTGAATTCGTCCTCGGGGGGCTGAAGGCCATAATTCGCCCGTCCGGCGATATTTTCTTCCTGGGGGATAGATCCAGGTGGTGGGTAATACAGGCTGGCATCTCTTCCGGATGGTGGGAAACGTAGAGGATCTGGGTGCGGGGCTGCCTGCCGATGACATCCACCAGTGCGAGTATCCGCTTCCGGTTGGCAGGATCCAGCCCCTGGCAGGGTTCGTCCAGCACGAGGATCTCCGGACTTTTTACAACAGCCCTCGCCAGCAGAATCATCCGCCGCTCCCCAAAGGAGAGAAGATCGAAGCGCTTTTCCTGCAGATGGGCCAATCCCAACTGATCCAACCAGGTTTGTGCGATTTTTTTCTGCTCTGATTTGGCCCGGCGGTACAGGCCCACGGAATCAAAAAAGCCGGAAAGAACCACATCGAAGGCGCTGATGGGTTTGCGGTAATTCACCTGAAACTCGGATGAGACCACCCCCAGTCGCTGCTTGATCTCCCAGATGCTCTCCCCGCTTCCCCTTCTCCGTCCGAACAGATAAATTTCATTGGCATATGCCTGGGGATGATCCCCGGTGACCATCTGCAGCAGGGTCGATTTCCCCGAACCGTTGGGACCTGTGATGGACCAGTTTTCTCCCCTTTTCACCGTCCAGTCCAGGTTCTCGAATACGCTCAGGCCCTGGTAGTGAACCCCGGCTTTTTTAACATCTATGACCACGGACCGGGCCTGGCCGGGTCTGGATGGCATGATCCTGCCCTCAGCTGTACCGCCTCGGGGCTCGCCATTTCCCAAATCATACAGCCGTTTCGTTGATCCCGGGGTCAACGCGTGTTCACGGGGCCCGCTCAAGAAAACCCGGCCGGCCTTCAAACCGATAACGTGGGTAAAGGCCGGCAACAGGTTTTCCACGCGGTGGGTGGCCAGCATGACGCGCACGCCGGATTTCAGCAAAAGGCCTATGGATGCGGACAGGCGTTCATGCCCTGAAAGGTCGAGCCCCTCGAAGGGTTCATCCAAAAGCAGCATTCCCCTGGAGTGCAGGATGGCCCGGGCGATGAGAATACGCCGGATTTCACCGGTTGACAAAAAGCGCATTGGCCGGTCCAGCAGACCGTCGATGCCGAGCATGGAACCAACGGTAGCCCTGGTAATGTTTTTTGCCTGCCCCCCATCTCTTAGAGCGGTTTCCATGAGTCCCTTGGGGGTTAAATAACTCTCTATGTCTCCGCTGAAATAGCGGGCGGCATCTGCAGCCTGTTCCCTGGCAATCAATTGACGGTGGGTTTCAAAAGAAACATACCCCATGCATTCGGGTGCGGCCAGGGGGTGGTGCCGGCGTATGTGCCCCTTCACCACCGGCGTTTCCCCGGCCAGGGCCCGCATGAGGGTCGATTTTCCGGATCCGTTAGGTCCTAACACGGCCCAGTTCTGCCCCTCCTTGATGTCCCAGCAGGTGCCCGCTAGGATATGGCGGTCGCGCACCCGCAGGGTGACATTTCGGAAGGAGATGAAAGAACTATGTCTTTTCATTTGGCTGGACATAACTAAAAATCAATATTTAGAAGCATGTTCACTGATTGATAATTGAGAATCCAGGAGTCAGAAGCCAGAAGTCAGGAGTTGGAATTCAGAATGGCCGAAAGGTAGGCATCTAACAACTTGCTAACTTCTATAATAAGATTTCGAAGGTCATCATTTGTACCATAATCAAGGTCTTTGGCTAAAATTGAATAATATCGACACTCCTCCAAGGATCCTTGTGCTATATTTAAAAGCCTTGCTTTGTCAGGTTTGGTCTTCTTTTTAAAGCCTTCGGCTATATTGGCCGGAACAGAAACAGCCGCTCGTCTGAATTGTGAGGTCAAGCCATAAAGTTCACTTTTAGGAAATAGTCTGGTATACCTATACACTGACAATACAAACTGATGAGATTTCTGCCAAACAATTAGATCCTGAAAACATTTTGCTGCTTTTCCTTTCATTATTTTTTGCCTCCTGTCTTCTGTCTTCTGTCTTCTGACTCCTTGCGTATCAAGCTAAACCACCGTATACCCCGGCCCACCGCCGCCCTCGGGACAGGTCCAGGTGATGTTGGCGTAGGGATCCTTGATGTCACAGGTTTTGCAGTGAAAGCAGTTGGACGGGTTGAGTTTTATCCGGATGATGCCTGGCTTCTGTTCATCGTGTACCGCCTCGTACACATTTCCCGGGCAGAACCGTGTGCAGGGGTTGCCATATGTTTCTCGACACTGGCCGGCGCAAAGCTCGTGGTCGTGGATAATCAGGTGGGCGGGCTGGTCCTCACGGTGCATGGTTTTTGAAAGATATACCCCGGTCAGCTTATCGACGATGAGCACGTTGTCAAAGGCGTCCTTCTCCGGTTGGCCTTTCACACCCGACGGGTAGCGCCCCTGCGGTTTCATGGTCAGGTGGTCTTCCAAAAGGGGCATGTTGTCGCGAAGCCCCTTTCCCCGGGTTACGTACTGGGCGCCCAGATGGATGGCCTTGAGCAGGGGCGGCTTGGCAAGGGCCTGGTAAAAATTGCGGCCTTCAAAAAGCTCTTTCTGCAGCCAGCTGGTGCTTATCAGGTCCTGGTAAACATCCAAGGTCCCCTTGTCGAAACACTGTTTCTCAAAAGCCTGGATCATTGCCTCGGCGGCCAGCATTCCCGACTTCATGGCCGTATGAATGCCTTTCAAAGCCGGAACATTGTGGATAGCCGCGCAACCGCCGGTTAAAAGCCCACCGTCTAACGCCAGCTGCGGGACACTGAAATAGCCCCCCGTGGAAACGGCCCTGGCCCCCTGCTCGATCACCTTGCCGCCCTGGATAATATGGGCAACATAAGGGTGCTGTTTGAACTGAATGAACGGGTCGCATATGTCAAGGTGCGGATTGTCGTAGGAGAGCCCCACGAGATAGCCAATGGCAATGCGCTGCTGCCCCATGTCGTAAATGAAGCCGCCTCCCGGGAGATCGAGGTTCAAAGGATAGCCCATAAGGTGGATGCAGTTGAAGGCCTTACGGTCGAAAAAACTTTTTTCCGGCAGCTGGATGACCTCTTTTATGCCGGTTTCGTATGCCTGGGGCATGCTGCGGGAAGAGATACCCAGCTTTTTCTCCAGACTGCTGACCAGGCTGCCACGTGCGCCTTCGCCAAACACCGTCACTTTGGCCATCAGATCAATGCCGGCTTCAAAAGTGCTTTTGCGGCTGCCATCTGTATCCAGCCCTTTGTCACCGGTCCTGACACCGACTACCGTGCTTCCACTTTCATCGTAAAGTACTTCTACGCCGGCAAACCCTGGAAAAATATTCACACCCATGGCTTCTGCTTTTTCGCCAAGCCAGCGGGTAAACCGTGACTGGCTGATGACATGAAATCCATCATTGTGAATATAGTGGGGGATGACCGGCAACCGCATTGATCTGCTTTCCGTAAGAAAAATAAAGGCATCGCCCCGGACGGTTGTTTCACCCGGGAATCCCTGTTCGGCATAGTCCGGTATCAGTTCCGCCAGCGCGATGGGGTTCAGAATGGCGCCGCTGACGGCATGCGACCCTATTTCGGCCCCCTTTTCAATAAGAGCGACCTCGAGGTCCATCCCCTTTTCACTGGCCAGGGTCATCAGCCGGATGGCCCCGGCAAGGTTGGCAGGCCCCCCGCCGACGAACAACACGTCGAAAGGAATCTGTTCGCGTTCTTCTATCATCTGACTTTACACCTCCTGGTGAGAACCGACTAAAACCACATCAATCGTTGGTTTGTATATTTTTCATCAAATTTCATGCAAGAATCAGGTATTAGCACCTTTAAACAGCGACTTTTTGATGACGGCCTTGTCATAGGCGCCGATGATGTCGCGTCGTGTGAGAACGCCTGCAAGTTTCAAACGGTCTTGTGGTGATACCACCGGCATGATTGAGAAATCCTTCAGGGTTATGCGTTCAAGCGCCTGGAAGAGATTGTCTTCCGTGGTTACCGTGACAACTTTTTTTGTGGCGATATCCCTGGCGATGATCAGGTCTTTCAGATCTTCATTGAAAATGGCATCTCTGTAATCGTTGAAGGACAGAATTCCCGTCAACCGTCCATTGGCTTCGGTCACCGGAAAACTGTTGTACTTGCTTTTGGACACCACGCGGGAGAAGTGCTCCAGTCCCATGTTTTCCGGAACCGTTTCCACGGAGCTGTTCATGACGTCGCCTACCTTGATGGACTTGAGGATATTCACCTCGCGCCCCTCGCGAATATCCACCCCCCGGCGGATCAGTTTCAGGGTGTATATGGACTCCTTGAGGAGCTTCTGAACAGCCAGCGAACTGATGATGCACGTTATCATGAGCGGCAGGATGATTTTATAGTCGCCGGTCATCTCAAACAACATCAGGATGGCGGTCAACGGTCCATGGGTCGTGGCGCTGACGATAGCCCCCATGCCAACAATACCGTAAGCACCAGGAGAAGCGGTGATCCCCGGAAAAATGGCGTGCACAACAACCCCGAAAAACCCGCCGGCCATGGCACCCAGAAAGAGCGAGGGTGCAAAAATGCCCCCGGACCCCCCAGACCCGATGGTGATGGAGGTCGCCAGGATTTTAATGACAATCAGCAGCAGCAGGAGCCACCAGGATATCTCCTGCACCAGGGAGAGGTCGATGGCACCGTACCCTACCCCCAGGATGTGCGGGAAGGCCATACCGGCCATGCCCAGTATCAAGCCACCGATCACGGCCTTGAGATATTCGGGGAACGCGAAGGCATCGAAGAGGTCCTCGACCTTGTACAGCGTCTTGATGAAGGCAAAAGCAATGAAAGCGCAGAAAAAACCCATTGTGATGTAGAGTGGGAACTCCCACACGCTGACCAGCTCATAGTGCGGGACAACAAAAGCAGGAAAATCACCCAGATAATGCCGCGAAACAGCGGTTGCGGTCACAGCTGAAATCACGATGGGGCTGAAAGTGGCCAGGCCAAAATCACCCAGGATGATCTCCAGCGCAAACATGGAACCGGCTATGGGTGCGTTGAAAGTTGCCGCGATCCCGGCCGCAGCCCCGCACCCCGCCAACGTTCGCATACGGTCGGCGGATACATTCAGGATCTGCCCCACACTCGAACCGATGGCCGACCCGATCTGCACAATGGGTCCTTCGCGGCCCACAGACCCGCCGGTGCCGATGCAGATGGCAGATGCCAGGGATTTAACCACCACCAGGCGTTTTCGAATGACACCGCCCTTAAGGGCAACCGCCTCCATGACTTCGGGCACACCGTGCCCTTTGGCCTCGCGGGCAAAAAAATAGACCAGCAGCCCCACGAGCAGGCCCCCCATGGCCGGAATGGCGATTCTCACCAACCATGGCATCCCATGGATAACGTCCAGGAGCTCATCTGGTGATCCGTAGGCCAGGGTCTGTACAAAATTGATAAGGTAACGAAACCCCACAGCCCCGAATCCGCCGGCCAGGCCAACGATGATGGCCAGAAAGACCATGATGCTGTGTTCCCGGGTTTTTACTATTTCGAAAATCGAAAACCGCTTCCAGAATTTTTTGCTCATTTGCACCAAACTTCGTCCAACCCCCAACGTTGCATAAACATCATCTTTCCTGCAACTTGGAACGCCCTTTTTAGTTTCATGCTGGATTTAGGGATATAACGCTTGGTCTATACCAGTTTGGGCCGCGAGGGTCAAACAAGACAAAAACTCAACGTTGCAAAAGCCTGAGGGCTTCAGAGTCAAAGCGTCTGAGGGTGAAGTCGTAGTTTTTTACTTCGAACCCTCAGCAACGCAGAACCTGAAGTCCTCAGGCTTTCCCGAAGGGTAAACAACATGGTAAAAAAGTGATCATCCTTAGAAGACACCGGGGATGATATCCGGTACATTACTCTATTGTTACTGTATTGAATATAATAACATGTCTTTAGCTCATAGTTACCATGTTGTTTATGCGGCCTTGAGGAAAAGTCTGGTTGGTAACCCCCTGGTTACCTTGATTTTCCGTGAATCGGTTATATCTTTAATTATAAGCAAGCCTTCTGAATCGGCATTGAATCAAAAGCCTGTTAATGACTCTCCACCTGGATCTCCAGTATAGGCCGCAGCATCATCTCAGGACACTCTGGTTGCCCGCAGTTGCCAACATTATCACGCATCTTCCGCATGGCTGTCACCTGCTTTCTTATCTGAAGGCTGCTCCCCATAATTAGCTAAAATTTAATTAATACCGATACACCAATAGGTGGAGGGAGGCGTCATGGACAACCTGAAGATACTTTTGCCTTACAATTTTACCGATCTCGATCAAAAAGCCCTGGAATTCGTCAGCAGAACCTTTGCGCATTCACAGGCAGCTGAAGTGACGCTTTTCAATGTGTTCATTCCCACCCCGACGATATCGACCCAAAACAACCCGGTCATGAAAAAAATGCAGGAAAATATCGCCTACATGAACCGCCTGATCGCTGAACAGGAAGAAGCCCTGGACAAAGCCAGGGATAGCCTTGTGTTAAACGGTTTTGCTGAAAGCCATGTTAAAATCATCTTCAAACCCATACACAAGAGCGTCGCAGGCCACATCATCGAGACGGCTGCCAATGAAGAATATGACGTGGTTGTCATCAACCGGAAGCAGGGAAGGATAGGTCGTTTTTTCACCACCAGTGTATTCAACAAGGTCATAACAGGCCTTAAAGATATAACAGTCTGCATTGTCACTTGATTTAAAGGATTATACCCTAAGCTTATCCAAAAGGATGCCACCCAAAAGACCATTCATCACCCTAATGAAAGGATATCATCATGACCACGGAAAATAAGATAACTTTGAGCACGATAACCGTCGTCAACCAGGCCATCACGGAATCGGATAACCTTGAAACCTTGTGTGCACAATTAAACCGGCTGCTTGTTGCTGCTCTCGAAATAAAGGGAAGTGCTGTGTTTTTGCTGAACCCGGATTCTGGGGAACTTGAAATGCTGTCCAGTTTCGGGTTGAGTCTATCCTATCTGAACAAAGGACCGATCTTAACCCAAAAAAGCATTGCCGATTCCATCCAGGGGAAACCGGTCATCATCCAGAACATCAATCAATCAGACAAGTTACAGTATCCCAAGCATGCAAAAGCGGAAGGAATCGGTGCCATCGTATCCATGCCGATAAATTTCAGGGGAAGTGTGATCGGTGCCCTGCGGCTCTACCATTATGAAGCATGGAATCTGTCTGAAAGGGATATCACTTTTCTGCAGTGCCTGTCCGACCACCTGGGGCTTGCCATGACCTATACCCGCCTGTCTAACGCACTGCAAGCGGTCAAAGAGGCTGTTACGAACATTCCTCCCCTCTGGCTTTAGATAGGAAACGCAATCCCAGGTAATAATGCTTGACAAGGCATAGCAGGTAAGTTTTACCTGAAGCTCTTGATGAACACTGCTATAGGAAAACGCGCCTTTGAAAGAGCATAAACACCACATTCGATTTTTGAACCTGATATCAGATTTAAAAAGCAACAGGATCACCCGGCGACAATTTCTCAGGTATGCTTCCTTGCTGGGTTTTTCCACAATCGCATCCACCGGACTGCTGGATTTGGGCCGGCCGCGCGAAGCCCTGGCAGTAACCTACGGCGGAAAGCTGAAGGTTTCCGGGATACTGACGGGTTTAAAGCACCCTGCCCAGGCCAAATGGCTCTCCCCGTCCCAGATCTTCAGGCACATTGCCGAATATCTCACATTTACGGACGCGAACAACATCACGCGGCCGTACCTTCTGCAAAAATGGGAAGTGGACGAAGATCTGAAGACATGGACGCTTTACCTGCGAAAAAGGCTTTTTTTCAACAACGCCCACGAATTGACCGCCGATGACGTGGTCTTCTCATTTAATCAATGGCTGGATCCGGATGTCGGGTCGCCCATGGCCGCTATCATTGGTGCGTATCTCGACCCTGCCGGAATCGAGAAAGTGGACCGCTATCAGGTCAGGCTGCATTTAAACCGCCCGGAGATTGCCGTGCCCGAGCACCTGTTTTATTATCCGGCCGTCATCCTCAACCATCGAACCTTTGAAGGCAGTTTCCTGGAAGCTCCCCATGGAACCGGCCCGTTCATGCTTGAATCGTTCGAGGAAGGCAAAAGCTGCATTCTGAAAAAGCGTATGAACTACTGGCAGCCGGGTCTCCCCTTCCTGAATGAAATCGAATTCGTGGACCTGGGCTTCAGTACCGCCAGAAAAGTGAAGGCGCTGCAGGCCGGGAAGATCGATGTGGCCGATCTGAGCGGATCGGATGAGCGTGACGCCTTTCATATGCTGAAAGGAGACCCCCGCGTCCGAATCGAATCGGTGAGCACGGCCCAAGCCAATGTGCTGCGCATGCGTGTGGACCGGGAGCCCTGGCAGGACAACCGCGTTCGCACAGCCCTCAAGCTATGCCAGCACCGTGATAAAATCTTGCTCCTGGCCGGGATGAAACAGGGCCATATCGGCCGGGACTGCCATGTTTTCCCCGGGCATCCCGAATACTGCGAAAAGCAGGCCATCAGATTCGACCCCCGCAAAGCCAGGGCCCTTCTCATGGAAGCGGGATATCCCGACGGCCTGGATGTAACCCTCACTATTGGAGAAAACCAGACGGATATCCAGAGGTATGCCGAGATCCTGCAAGGGGATGCGGCTGAGGCAGGATTTAGAATCAGCATCGACAAGATTTCCGCTAAAAACTACAAACAGTCATTTACCGAGATTGATTTCGGTATTACCCCCTGGATGCATCGTCCCCTGGGGACCATGGTTCTCAACCTGGCCTACACCGCCGACGCAGAAGGCATCCCCACGCCCCTGAACGAAACGCGCTGGGTGGACCAGGAGTTTTCAGAACTGCTGGCCCAGGCCAGTGCCACCCTTGACCCCAAAGAACGGAAAAGGCTGTTCTGCAGGCTGCAGGACATTCAGACGGAGAGGGGCTCCATTGGTATCGCCTGGTGGCAGAACCGCTGGACCGGCGTCCTGAAAAAAGTGCAGGGGCTGAAAACCCACCCCAGCGGCTATCTGCTCCTGGACAAGGTGTGGCTGCGCAAAACGTAATCCTCGGCTTTCTAATCCATATTGTTTCCTGCCTCCGCATTTCTTCGAAAACTATTTCTTTAATTAATTGTTTATATACAGATATCTTAGAAAAGATAAAAAATTTGTCTTTTGACTTAAGTCAATTTATTTTTACACCATGTATAATACTACTATGTAGTATATTTATAGTGAGCTTCGTTTACGCATGCGAATCAGTAGAACCAGAGCCTTTCACCAAGGGCTTTTCTGGGTAAAAGTCGATAAGATATTCGAAAAACTATGTCTATCTAAAAATATTCATGGAGGCTCAGCTCTCTGAGAAAGTACCAAGACCGGCAGATGATTGGGCCCTGTGGGGTGTGACGTGCATACCCCGTATTGATTGCTGACAAGTAGGGTTAATTATGGATAAAATTTTAGGAGTCTATGTAAGTTCCGATCGTAATCTGAATCAATTGATCCAATTATGCCAATCCGCAAAGAACAAGGGTGTCAAGGTAAAATTATTCTTCACACATCTTGGAACGCGTCTTAGTACGGACCCACGTATGGCTGAACTCGAAATACTGGCTGAAATAGCTCTGTGCAAAGTGGGTTTCGAGGATAATAAATTAAATCCCTCCGATGCGATGATCGGTGGAAAGGGGTTCTCCAGTCAAGCGTGGCATGCAGAGATGATATATGACTGCGATCGATACATCACTTTTTGAGGTTATTTGAAATGGAAAACATAAAACACTGTGCCGTCATTGTACGCCGCCCTGAAGATATCTGGGAGGGCACCAGAACAGCACTTGGTTTAGCAGCACATAACTACTGGGCATATCTTTTTGTGGTTGACGTCAATGTTGAAATGAATGAGAAACTAGAAGAGAATTTAGAATGGCTCGAGGAAATGGAGTGTCCGTTTATTTCAAATATGGAAAACAACAACCAATACGGTTTCCAATATTTATCCATTGATAAACTTGCGAGAAAACTAAAAAAAATGGATATAATTATGCCATTCGGCAACCGCAATTAAAAACAGATGAATTTGGAAAAGTAAAATGCCAAATAGAAGAAAAATGCTGCATATCCTAAAATCCCCCCCCGATGACTTACAGCGAACATTCATGTACTCCCTCTCGTTGGGCTATAGTTGCCTGCAATTTCCTTTGTTTGAGTTTGATGGAATAGAACCAGATTATGATGAACTTATAGATTTGATCTTTTCGTTTGATGAGGTAGTATCATGGTGGTGATACGTTTTTTTATTCTGGTCGGCGAACCTTATTTTTCATAGCATGCAGACTTTCTGTCAATGCTTTACCCCAACGTTGGGGTTTACTGGACGGTTATATCCAAATGCAGTTCCTCACCTACCCGCGAAAGCCCGTCCGCCAGAGACTCTGAAGAGATTCCCTCGGGAATCTGAACCTTGATATTCATGAAATACAATGCTGTACCGGATTCAGGAGAAAGCCGGCGCTGGGAGGCCAAGTGTTCAATATTGATATGGTTCTCTGTTAGAAAGCTGCTGACTTTATATACGATGCCGGTCTGGTCGATGCCTTCCACCGTTATGGTTTTCCTGGAATACGGCTCCTTGTGCGCCTTGTCCTCGCCGTCCACGACCCTGATGTAGGCGGTTATCCCCTTGTCCGCTTCCAGGTTTTGGCACTCTTTTGTAAGCCGCTCCTCCAGCCCGTCCTCTTTGCCGGAAAAAAGCAGCAGGATGGCAAATTCATCCTTGATGTTGGCCATCGAAGAATCCTCGAGGTTACAACCGTTTTCATAAAGAAGTCTTGTAATGTCTGCTACAATACCCGGCCTGTCCTTGCTGAATGCAGCCATGATAAATTTTTTTTTCACCACTTACCCCCTTTTATTAAAAACCACTGGCAGCGTATGATAAAGATTAGCAGCAATTGATGTTTTCTGCTATGTTGTGATCATTATAGATTAAAAATCAAGTCTTGTTTTCAGCGTATGTCTTCAGCATACCGCCGTCGAACAACAGGTCCCCGCCCACCAGGTATTTGGCATGCTTTGAAAATCCAAACACAAACAGGTTGGCCACCTCCATGGGGCTCATCATCTCCTTCACCCTGGAAAACCCCATCATGACATCATGGACGACCGCCTCCTCGGTGATGCCTCTTTGATCTGCCTGGGCAGGAATTTGATTCAAGGCCAACGGTGTTTTCACAAACCCCGTGCTGACCGTGAAGGAACGAATTTTTCCGTTACCTTCCGCTGAAATGGACTGCGTCAAAGCCCGCAGCCCGAACTTGGTGATGTTGTACACCGGTTTGTTCAGTGTACAGATAAAGCCGTGGACCGAGCACATATTACCGATGGCACCACAGCCGTCCGGGCCTTTTCTCATGTGTGGAATGGTCAGTTTGCTCAGAAAAAAAGGCGCCCGCAGCATGAGGCGCTGCATGTAATCGTATTTTTCCATGGGAAAGTTTTCAACAGAGTCGATGTGCTGAATACCGGCGATATTAGCCAGATATCTGATATTTCCCAGGCCGGCCGCCTCAGCCACGGCTTCCTCAATCTGATCGTCCTCACAAAGGTCGGTCTGCCGGAATATCATCCGACCGCCAAAATCCTGTGCTATTGCGGCAGTCTCCCCGCCCTTTTCCTCATCGACGTCCAGCCCGACAACGGTAAGGCCGTTGACGGCTGCCGCAACCGCCGTAGCCCGGCCAATACCGGTACCCACACCGGTAACGATGCAGATGTTATCAGCACAGAAATCACGTTCCTCGATCTTCATAACATCTTCTTTGTTTAACTTCGGTTCGTTGATATTCATTCCGTTCCGTCCCCCCTTTTTTTTAAGAATTAACTTGGAAAGCGTCATACCAAGGGAACATGTTCAAGGCCTTTCCGGACCCGAATGGCCGACAGGAGCCCCAGGGTTCCGGTCATCATGTTGTCCCCCATGGGCGCACCATGTGCCATCGGCAGCCTGGAGTCGGCAAGCAGCCCGCGCCTGGGTCCGGTGGCGATAATATTCTCAATGGCATCGAAGCCGACGGCTTTCCGCAGATAAGCACCGTGTCCGCCTTCATCCAGAATCTGCCGGTGGCTCAACCTGCCGTCGGCCAGGTCTTTCAGCAGCCTGTCCACCCTGGCGCCGTTTATTTCACTGGTATGGTATTCAAAAAAGCCCGCGATCTCACCGTTTAGCAAGGTGGCACCCAGAGTGTGAGAGGTGGCCACATCCAAAACAGCTACACAATCCCTTCCCCTTGCCAAGCTGTCCAAAGCAGCCCCCTGTATGGCCGCCATGCCGCTGTCCATGACAAAAACCTCTTTTGCCGGAAAACGATCGGCACTCTTGGCGATCGATGTCAGGCGATTCATGGTTTGCGGCACAGCATCCCTGTCATATAACAGGGCGTAAGCATGGGGGTCTTCATCCAGCACTGCCGTAAATAACCGGTGTCGGTAGTCTAAATGCGATACCCCTTTGGGCGGGACACCATGGTCCTGGGCGCAAATCCCCACAACATCAAATGCAAAAGGCACCCCCAGCCCCTTAACGATTTTCTCCAGGCGGGCCAAGCCAATATCGGCGGTAATAAAATGGTTGAACTGGCTGCCCGCCAGCAACGTTTGCGCCTCTTCTTTTCCAACCACATTGATCCCCCACGCTGCAATCCTGTCCTTGTCGTGGTGCAGGGTAGCGGAAGCCGCTTCTGTAATTACCACCCGATGGCTTCGGGCTCTCTCTTTTAAAACACCGGTAATGTTGCCACCACCCATCTCCACTCCGGTAATCAAGATATCCCCTGAGCAATTGTTGATTTTTTCTGCTAAATGGGGGACAGGTGAACGAACCACGGCCTTGTAATGCAGCGCAGAGGCGTCATCCCAATAGAGTATATCCATGGTGCCGGCGCCGATGTCGATGAGAAGATAGGTGCTCATGGTTGTGTTCCTTTATCCAACCAG
>JBDLJD010000080.1:0-20300 GCA_039714495.1 Thermodesulfobacteriota bacterium | reverse complement strand
CATAGGCTTTATTACCACCTTTGATTTTGCACGAGCCAAAGGCCTTGATAAACGTCAGGACCTGGTCCGTGTTTTTACGTGGCGTGGTGTTTCGATGCCGAAACGCTTCATGCGATTCCACACGGTCACCCGGGAGACCCCCAGAAATTGGGCCGCCCTGGTCACGAAACATCGAAGGTGCCTTCAGCTGTCAGCAAATAGTTAAAACTTCGATGTTCATTGTTAATCTTTTCGTTTGTCCCTTGACTCCTCAAGTAGCGGCTTCCAACCCATAGATATACAAAACCATGTTCCGTCCATATATTGGGGTTCGGCTCCATTCTGGACACCCCATCCCCTACCGCATTTTCCTTGACTTCCCTCTTCGAATTGTGGCATAGGCACTCTCATTGCTCTTGAATAGTATGTCGCCATCATATTTAATTATTGCAACTTTTCAGCAAGGAGTGAAGATGGAAGAAAATACAACCAAGAAAAGCGGATCCGTACTCGTTGTGGGTGGTGGAATAGCCGGCATGCAGGCCTCGTTGGATCTGGCCGATGCCGGATACTTTGTTTATCTCGCAGAAAAATCCTCCGCCATCGGCGGCATCATGAGTGCGTTGGACAAGACATTCCCCACCAACGACTGTGCCATGTGAGTGATCTCGCCAAAACTGGTCGAGGTCGGCCGGCATCTGAACATCGAACTGCTCACAAACACCGAACTTTTGGATCTTAAAGGCGAACCCGGAAATTTAACCGCCACCTTGCATCAAGAGGCCAGGTTTGTCGATCTTGCAAAATGCACAAGCTGTGGTGAATGCGTTGAGGTCTGCCCCATAACCCTGCCCAACGAATACGACGAAGGCCTGTCGGACCGCAAAGCGATTTTCAAACAATACCCCCAGGCAATTCCCGGAGCCTTTGGCATCAGCAAACGCGGCACTGCGCCCTGCAAGGCCACCTGCCCCGCTCATGTCAGCATTCAGGGGTACATTGCCCTCATCAACCAGGGGAAATACGGGGAAGCACTGGCGCTCTTCAAGGACGATCACCCCTTTCCGGGTATTTGCGGTCGTGTCTGCCATCATCCCTGCGAAGAAATCTGCACCCGCAGTGATGTGGACCAGCCACTGGCCATTCGGGAGTTGCACCGGTTTCTGGCGGACTGGGAGATGGGGCAGGATCAACATTTCGTTCCCGAAACAGCCCATCCACGCGAAGAAAAAGTGGCCATCATTGGATCGGGGCCGGCCGGCCTGACAACGGCCTACAGCCTCGCCAGAAAAGGCTATCAAGTAACGATTTTCGAAAAACTGCCGGTCCTTGGCGGCATGATGGCCGTGGGCATCCCTGAATATCGTCTGCCGAGGGATATCCTCAAGAGTGAAATCAAGATCATTGAGGAGATGGGGGTAACCATCAAAACCGGTGTCACCTTTGGCAAAGACATCTCTCTTGAAAGCCTCAAAGCGGATGGGTTCTCCGCCCTTTTCATGGCCATCGGCCTGCATGGCGGACGCGCGCTTGGCGTTGAAAATGAAGACGTCGAGGGTGTTCTCCAGGGTGTCGACTTTCTCCGTGACTCAGCCATGGGCAAGGACGTGGCCATCGGTGAGGATGTGGTCGTTGTCGGCGGTGGCAACGTGGCCATCGATGTTGCACTAACGGCCAAACGTAAAGGCGCCAAAAAAGTCACCCTGGTCTGTTTGGAAGCACGCGATGAAATGCCGGCCTGGGAACACGAAATCCAGGAGGCCCTGGAAGGGGATATTGAGATCGTCAACAGCTTTGGCCCCAAGGCATTCTTTATCGATAAAAGCAACAAAGTTTCCGGTATCGAGTTCAAAACCTGCACCGCTGTTTTTGATGATAAGGGCCGTTTCAATCCCGCCTACGATGACGACGCTTGCCAACCTATTTTCGGTGATACCGTGATCATCTCGATTGGCCAGAGCACGGATGCCACCTATATAAAGGAGCAGGGCATCAGCCTGACCCGCGTTGGGGGATTGGAAGCCGACCCTGTCACGCTCCAGACGCCTATTGATTGGGTATTTGCCGGCGGCGATGCTTTCTACGGTCCCAAATCGGTGGTGGAAGCCGTGGCCTGCGGCAAAGAAGCCGCCGAAAGTATTCACCGGTTTATCAATAATCTCGATCTGTCTGAGAATCGGGAAAAAGCCTGGGATTTCGAAAAACCGGATATCGCCATGGAACTGGTGAAAAAAAGAACGCCGGTCCGCTGTCTCGATCCTGAGGCACGCGAGTGTAACTTTCTGGAAGTTTCCTTTGGCTATGATGAAAATGAAGCTAAAATTGAGGCTGATCGATGCCTGAAATGCGGCATCTGTTCGGAGTGTTATCAATGTGTTACCGCATGCCTTGCCGAGGCCATCGACCATACCCAGGAATCGGCCGATAAAGAGCTATCAATTGGATCGGTCATTCTTTCCGCAGGTACCAACACCTTTGATCCGTCCGGTTTGGCGGAATTTTATCACTATGGGAAAAATCCCAACGTCATGACCAGCCTGGAATTCGAACGGATTTTGAGTGCCTCCGGACCGACCATGGGACATCTGGTGCGGCCTTCGGATGAAAAGGAACCCAAAAAAATCGCCTGGCTTCAGTGTGTCGGCTCCCGAGATACAAACAAATGCGGAAACGGTTACTGCTCCTCGGTCTGTTGCATGTATGCCATCAAGGATGCCATGATTGCCAAGGAACATGCCGGCGGTGACCTCGATTGCACCGTTTTCAACATGGACATACGCTCGTTTGGCAAGGATTATGAAAAATATTATAACCGGGCAAGGGATCGGGAAGGTATACTGTTCGAAAAGGCACGCATTCACACCATCACAAACGACCCTGAAACCGATGACCTTATTCTCGGCTATGCGGATGAGAGCGGAGCTCATGTAGAAGAAAGATTTGATATGGTGGTCTTGTCCGTCGGTCTTGAGGTTGCGGACTCCACCATCAAACTGGCCAGACGCCTTGATATAGATCTGAACCATTACAATTTCGTCGACACCGACCCGTTTGCTCCGGTCGCCACTTCCCGGACGGGGGTTTACACCTGCGGCATCCTCCAAGGCCCCAAAGATATCCCCTCATCGGTCACCGAAGCCAGCGCTGCAGCCAGCGCTGCAGGTAAGGATGTGGCTGAAGCCCGCGGCCTGGATACCCGGTCCATTGAATTGCCCCCTGAAATAGATGTCAGCGGCGAAGAAGCCCGTATCGGTGTATTTGTCTGCGACTGCGGTATAAATATCGCCGGTGTAGTGGACGTGCCGGCGGTCAAAGAATATGCCGCAGGTCTTCCCAACGTCGTTTTCTCCGATGAAAATCTTTTTACCTGTAGCCAGGACACCCAGGAAAAAATCAAGGAGAAGATCAAGGAAGAAAAACTAAACCGTGTGGTGGTTGCCTCCTGTAGCCCCAAGACCCATGCGCCCATGTTCATGGAAACGCTGGAATCCTGTGGGCTGAATCAATATCTTTTTGAGATGGCAAATATACGGAATCAGGATTCCTGGGTTCATGCCAACAATCCTGATATGGCCACGAAAAAAGCAAAAGATCTGGTCCGGGCGGCCGTAGCCCGCGCTGCTATTTTGACGCCTCTGAAAGGAAAAGTCATCCCGGTGAGCAAAAAGGCCCTTATCATCGGCGGTGGTATTGCCGGTATGAACGCTGCCCTAGACCTTGCCAAACAGGGATTCCCATCCATCATTGTCGAAAAATCAACCGAACTCGGGGGCATGGCCCGCAAACTCCACCACACCATCGAAGGCGCCGATATTCGTTCCTACATCAAAGGATTGATTCAAGATGTCAGTTCTGAAGATAAAATTGAGACGCTCACCGACACTCGTGTTGTCGGGTTCGAGGGATTTCAGGGCAATTTCATTACCGATACGGTCACAGGGCTGGGCGGCGAACCCCGATCCATTGAACACGGTGTCATCATTGTCGCTACCGGTGGTGAGGAGTACCAACCCAAAGAGTTTCTCTATGGCCAGGACGAGCGGGTCCTCACCCAGGTAGAATTGACCGACCGTCTTGAAAAAAAGGCGGCGACGGACCTAGAGAGTGTCGTAATGATCCAATGTGTCGGTTCACGCAACGAGGAGAATGAAAACTGTTCCCGGATCTGCTGTCAGGCAGCTGTCAAGAATGCTTTGAATATCAAAAAATCCAACCCGGAAACTGAAGTTTTTGTGCTCTACCGGGATATACGAACCTACGGACTGCTGGAGGACTTCTACACGGAAGCCAGAAGAAAAGGCGTAATCTTCATTCGATTTGACAAGGACCACCCCCCCGAGGTTACACCATCCTCAGAAGGCATTCTGGTGACAACCAAAGACCATGTATTGCAGCAGAATCTGGAAATTCGGTGTGATGTGCTGGCATTGAGCGCCGGTGTCGTGGCATCCGACACCGAGGACCTCAGCAGAACCATGAAGCTGAACCGAAACCCCGAAGGCTTTTTCCTTGAAGCCCACGTCAAACTTAGACCGGTTGACATGGGTAGTGAAGGTGTTTTCTTGTGCGGTATGGCTCACGGACCGAAACTGATAACAGAAACCATTGCACAAGCTCAGGCAGCCGCATCCAGGGCTACGACATTTTTGGCTAATGACGAGATCAAGTTGTCAGCCATTACAGCCAAGGTAGATACGGAGCATTGCGTAAAATGCCTGACCTGTGTCCGTTCATGCCCTTTTGACGTCCCGGTTTTTAACGAAGAACAAGGCGTCATCGAAATTGACGAGGCCTTGTGCCATGGATGTGGTGTCTGCGCCGGCGTATGCCCCAGGCAAGCCATACAGCTCAGATTCTATGAAGATGAACAGATCATATGTAAAATAGACGCCCTGCTGGCGGGAGGAATGTGATGACGGAATTTGAACCGACGATTATTGCGTTTTGCTGTAATTACTGAGGATATTCAGCTGCGGACCTGGCAGGTTCCATGCGACTCGATTATCCGTCGAATATTAATATTATCTTGGTCCCTTGCAGTGGAAAAGTCGATGTGACTCACCTGCTCCGCGCCATACAAAAAGGCGCCGACGGTGCTTACGTGGTCGGCTGTCTTGAAGGCACCTGCCATTACAACGAAGGCAATTTCAGAGCCCGGGAACGGGTGGAACACGTTCGCATGCTGTTAGCGGAAGTCGGGCTTGAATCCGATCGTGTTCGGATGTATAATCTCTCTTCCGGCGAGGGTCCCACATTTGCAGCCTATGCAAAGGAGATGACGGAGCATATAAAAAACCTGGGCCCCAATCCTTTGAAAAATAAGATAAACTCTTAATTCTGGAGAATATTATGGCTGAAGAAGCAATCAAACTTGGAGGAAAAAAGAAAAGCTTTTTTATCGACAAAGTAAAGGAGATTCTCCCCGAGGGAGGCAATCTGAATCTTTGTCTAACCTGTGGCGCCTGCTCATCGGGTTGCCCGGCAACCGGGCTCGGCGGCATGGATCCGCGAAAATTTCTGCGCATGGCTGCGCTTGGAATGGATGAGGAGATTAAAGCATCGAACTGGCCCTGGATGTGCACCATGTGCCAGCGCTGCGTCTACGTCTGCCCCATGAAGATCGACATCCCCCAGCTCATCTTCAATGCCCGTGGGCTCAGACCCAGAGAAGAACGTCCCAAGGGTATTCTGGGTTCCTGCGACATGGCCCTGCGCAACGACAGCACCAGCGCCATGGGGGCAACGCCCGAGGATTTCGTGTTCGTCGTCGAAGACGTGCTGGAGGAGTACCAGGAAGCCCAGCCCGAATTTGCCGACATGCAGGCCCCCATCGACAAACAGGGGGCCGAGTTTTTTTTAAACCAGAACTCCAGGGAGCCGGTGACCGAACCGGATGAAATGGTACCTCTGTGGAAAATCCTGCATCTTGCCGGCGTGGACTGGACTTACGGCAGCAAGGGCTGGGGCGGTGAGAACTACTGCATGTTCCTGGCGGACAACGACTCCTGGGAACACGTCACCCGTATGACGGTCAATTCGGCCAACGAGCTGGGGTGTAAAACCTTTCTCAACACGGAGTGAGGGCACGTCACTTTCTCAGTCCGGGCCGGACTGACAAAATTCAACCTCGAGCACAATTTTGAAGTAAAAAACATCTATGAATACTACGCCAAATGGATCCGTGAAGGCAGACTCAAAGTCAATTCCGACTGGAACAAGGATCTGAAGATCAAGTTTACCGTACAGGATCCCTGCCAGATCGTTCGCAAAAGCTACGGCGACCCCATTGCCGAAGACCTGCGCTTTGTTGTCAAGTCAGTGGTCGGTGAAGAAAACTTCATCGACATGCAGCCCAACCGTTCCAACAACTACTGCTGCGGCGGCGGCGGCGGATTCCTGCAGTCGGGTTTTAAGGAAGAACGTCTTCAATACGGCAAGTTAAAAGACGCTCAGATCAAGGCCACCGGGGCCGATTACTGTATCGCCGGATGCCACAACTGCCATGCCCAGATTCATGAATTGAGCGAACATTACGGCAGCAATTACCCGGTGGTGCATCTCTGGACACTGATTTGTCTTTCCCTGGGGATATTGGGCCCGAACGAACGTGAATACCTGGGAGACGATCTCAAGGAAGTGAATGTCTTTCATCCTGAAACAGCCATGTAAGCGACCGTTATTTACCATCTGCTGTAGGTTTTTTGCGAACCGGAGATTGGATGGCAACAGTGGATGGTGTGTGACAGTTGAGGAGGAAAAATGATAGTTGCCAAAAGAAAACCCTTTGATGAAATCAAAGAATACATCCAGGACTACAAAAAAGTACTGGTCGCCGGGTGCGGAACCTGTGTGGCGGTCTGCCTGGCCGGCGGTGAAAAAGAGGTCGACGTCCTCAACACCGAACTGGACATGGCCAGACGGCTTGACGACAACCCGCTGGAGACGGGCACCATCACCATCGAGCGCCAGTGTGACGTGGAATACCTCGAAGGGCTGGACGATCTGGTAAAGGATTACGATGCAATCCTGTCCATGGCCTGCGGTGTGGGCATCCAGTTCCTGGCGGAGCGTTTCCCCGGAATTCCGGTTTACCCGGCAGTGGACACCACAGGCATGTCGGCCAACCTTGCCGTGGGATGGTACGAAGAACGCTGCCGCTCCTGCGGTGAATGCGTGCTTGGTCTGACCGGCGGCATCTGTCCGGTTACCATGTGCGCCAAGGGCCTTTACAACGGCCCCTGCGGCGGTACCAACAATGGAAACTGCGAAATAGACGATGCGCAACCCTGTGCCTGGTTCAACATTTACGAACGCCTGGCCACCCAGGACCGGCTGGACAACATCCTGAAGATCAAGGAACCGGTGGGCTGGAACGACCAGATTCCGCGCACGCTGGTTCAACCGGGATACAAAAAACCCGAAAAGGACGCCTAAGGGGAACGGTATTTTCAACAATAACCAACTGTTTTTGAAATAAGGTGGTCAATATGAGTACAGAGGGAAATGGTTTTAAATCAGGCAGCAACCTTGAAAAAGTTCTAAAAGCCGGTCAATTTGCCTTTACCGGCGAACTGGGTCCCCCCCGCGGCAATGCTGTCGAGGAAGTCACGGAAAAAGCAAAACACCTCGTGGGCATGGTGGATGCGGTCAACATCACCGACAACCAGACCGCTATGGTGAGGATGTCCAGCTGGGCAGCCAGCCTCTTAATTATGCAGCAAGGCCTGGAACCCAATTTCCAGATGGTCTGCCGGGATCGCAACCGCCTAGCCATGCAGGCCGACATTCTGGGTGCAT
The DNA here is from genome assembly GCA_039714495.1 of Thermodesulfobacteriota bacterium. Taxonomy (GTDB): domain Bacteria; phylum Desulfobacterota; class Desulfobacteria; order Desulfobacterales; family B30-G6; genus JAJDNW01. The sequence goes on along the minus strand of JBDLJD010000080.1, from coordinate 12,524 downwards.
CTGCCCTGGGGATCAAGAACATGCTTTGCCTGTCCGGCGACCACCAGAAATTCGGCGACCACCCCAATGCCAAGGGCGTGTTCGACATCGACTCCATTCAGTTGATCGGCATGGTCAAAAAAATGCGCGACGAAGGCAAGTTTCTGGGCGGAGCCGAACTGGAAGGTAGCCCCAAGATGTTCATCGGCGCTGCCGCGAACCCTTTTGCCGACCCGTTTGAATGGCGGGTTCACCGGCTGGCCAAAAAAATCAACGCCGGTGTGGACTTTATCCAGACCCAGTGCATCTACAACATGGACAAGTTCCGTAAGTGGGTGCAGCAGGCCAACGACATGGGCCTTACCGAAAAGGTTTACATCCTCGCGGGCGTCACGCCCATGAAAAGTGTCGGTATGGCCAAATACATGAAAGCCAAGGTGCCGGGCATGGATGTACCCGACGAGGTTATCAACCGCCTGCAGGGAGCCGAAAAAGGCAAAGTGGCTGCCGAGGGCATCAAAATGGCCTGTGAACAGATCGAGGAATTCAAGGAAATGAAAGGGGTTCACGGCGTCCACCTGATGGCCATCGAGTGGGAGCACAAGGTACCTGAAATTGCCGAACAGGCCAAGGTGCTTCCCAGGCCTGAAGTATAATTATAAGGAGGAAAGATGAAAGTATTCAAATTGTTAGCAGTTGTTTGCATGTGTTCCCTACTGGTTGCCGGCACGGTTTACGCGAAAGACCTCAAGGGTAAGGTGGGCGTCGGATTCAATTCACAACTCAGTGAAAATGGCATGGATTCGATTTCAGCTAAATACTGGCTCAACAACGATCTCGGTTTCCAGGGCATCTTTGGGTTTACCTTCAGCGACAATTACGATGAAATCGACGCAGGTGGCAAGGTCATATACAAATTGATCGACGAACAAAACATGTACGTGGCCGGCATCGGCGGTCTGGGTTTGAGCCGTGTAGACCCGGACAATGGAAATGACGATACCGGCTGGTGGCTTAGCGGCGGCGTTGGTCTGGAATATTTTTTCAGCGGACTGCCCAACCTCGGCTTTTCTGCGGAGGTCGGTCTCGTATTCTCCGACTACAGGGACAATTCATCCTTTAATACTTCGGCGGATACGGCTGTCTCGGCTGGTCTCCACTACTACTTTGGCGGGCCTAAAGTAGCTAAATAAAAATATTTCACGTTTAAATACCCTCAGATCCCGCCTTCCTGGCGGGATCTGTCCATCGGCCCTGCCACCTGTTGACCGCTTCCATCAAATCAGATATGTATACATTGACTTTAAACATATTCGAAGCATAGATCTCGATTTGTCGTACCTTGTCTGAGCATATCATCTTCACTGGTTCTCAACCTATTTGGCCGGAGGTGATAAAATGTATGGAATATACGGAACCAACAGAGAACGCACGGACATTCCGCAAGAAACGCATTGTTTCAAACGACAATTCACACGACGTGAATTCTTAATAGCCACGGCAGGCCTGGCAGCGGCAGCCGTGCTCCCTGCCTGCTCCCGGACGACTATAGATGCCCAAACCACCCCCCCACCCCCGCCTGACATCGCTTTTTTGAATGACCTGGTCCTCGGAACTAGCTGTACATGGGTGGCCAAAGGAGAACATGAAAACAGCTATGCCCTCTATAAAAAAGCGGTCGAGGCAGCCACGGATTTTTCCTGGTTATCCCGCGGGGATCGGGTGCTGATCAAGCTCTCCCTGAATTCAGGTAAACCATATCCTGCCACCACCGATCCCTGGTCTGTCCACTGCATGATCAAACTGTTGGAGGAAAAAGGCGCCGGCAGCATATTCGTGGGCGATCAGAGCAGCTTTGGAACCGTACAGTGGACCAAGGACACACAGCAAGGGTCCTCACGGAAGCTGGCCCGTCAAGCAGGTTTGCTGCAAGCCATCGAAAGCAGCGGTGCCCAGCCCATCTTTTTCGAAGAGTACGGGTGGGGCGCCTATCAACCGACCTGGCCGGATGGTGACCACCACTGGAAAAGCCCTATCATGATACCGTCCATGCTTGACGATGTGGATCACATTGTTTTCCTTCCCAGGGTGGCCTCACATATTCTGGCCGGGAATTCGCTGGGTTTTAAACTGGCCGTCGGATTTTTGCGCGGCGACAGCCGGGGCGAACTCCACAACGGAGGCGGCCGCTTCTATGCCATGTACGAGGAAATCAACCAAATCCCGGCCATCGCTTCCAAGCTCAGGTTGACGGTGTCTTCCGGCAGGATGGTTCTAACCCTGTTCGGCCCCAATGACGGACCCAAAGCAAAGCCTGAGTACGGATTGGTAATTGCCTCAGAAAATTTACTCGCCCATGAAATGGTGGCGTATGCCTGGCTAGAGTGGAACCGAAATTTCGAAACATCATCGTTTTCCCACATGACCTACGGACATCTGACCAAAAGCCGGTCACGCCACAACAAACAGTTCACTGAAAAAATGTGGCCCGAAATAGCAGGCCGGGGAACCCCGCCCATTGACTACTTTGAACCGGGCAATCTCTACAACCACCCGGCCATCCTGAACAATCTCACGCGCCTCGGGGGACGGCCGACCGGCATTCACATCCAAGAAGTAAACCAGCAGCCTGACCACTCTGTAACCGCGTACATGAATAGTCAAATCAATATTTAAATGTGCCGATAAAAATGAACCTTCGCATACTGCTGTGCCTCATTTTATTAATATTGCTCTGCCACTGTTCCCCGCATCGCCATGTCATCGAAAACCCGGACATCGATGACTGGGATTGGGAACGGATGCATTATAAAAATCTGTTTCCACCCAAATACGGCTACATGGAAGAATCCGAGTACGATGCCATCGATTTCAGACAGCCCCATGAAAAAGGAACCAAAAAGTATGCCCTTTTAAGCGATCCCAGAGGCGATATCGACAGGACCAAAGGGTATGATCCGGCAGACTATACAGTCACCCCTGATTTGTCCCTCATTCACGCCCCCGTGCATGGGCTGCAGGTCACCTGGATCAGACACGCCTCCTTTCTCATTCAGATTGACGGTAAATACCAGGTCCTGGTCGATCCGGTCATTGAAAAAATTGACGGCATGGTGGGCACATTCGGCAAGTATTTTGAAATAGGCACCCTCCACGCAGAAACGCCGCTTAGCGTCGAAGACCTTCCCATCACACCGGTTTCAGCGTCAGCCGATGGCAAAGAGAGCCTGATTGTCCTCATTTCCCACGATCACTACGATCATTTGAACTACAACACCCTCGAAAAACTGCCTGAAGATACCCGTTATTATGTCCCCCACGGCCTCGAAAGAGCGTTTCCATCCAGATATGCTCATGTGGTTGGCATGGATTGGTACGCCAGTGAAAATGTGGGCGAACTTACGATCACCTTTTTGCCTGCCAATCATCGCTCCGGTCGGTCAATGACCGAAACCGATCGATCCCTCTGGGGGGGCTGGCTGTTAGAGTGGCACAACCACCGCATCTATTTTGCCGGTGACTCCGGGTACAGCGATGTATTCAAGGACATTAAATCACACGTCGGGGAAATGGATGTGTGCCTCATGCCAATCACGGCCTGGTTTCAACGTCACTGGCACTTTGCACCGGAAGATGCCGTCAATGCCGCCGAAGACCTGGAGTGCCGGGTCTTTGTCCCCTGGGGATGGGGAACCTGGATTATGAGTTTCGAACACATGATGGAACCACCCCGCCGCTTGCAGTATGCATGGGACAACATGCATCCCCAGGAAATGGAACTGCGCATTCTGAAAATGGGGGAAACCTATGTGGCAGGCAATGTGCTGCAAGAATAAACTTGTGTACCACAATTTTATAAAATGCGACTGCGTGGCTACCATACACACCTTTACAGCTTGGGTTTGGAAAACGAAATTCATCATTTGACTACAACTGGTCAGCCCTGAATAACCCGGTATTCCAATCATGAAACAATTGATAAGACCCAGCCCAAAACCATGACTTGCCTTGACCTCCTCTTCCGGATCATATATTTAATATATATTGCTTTGGATCGTACCTGAATTGACACCGGTTTGTATTCGAGGCTGATCTGATTTCTATTTGTCCACTTCTTTTTGTCGCCTGTCACACCAACCAACCCTCAATCCCGTTGAAGGTTGGCTGCTGAATGCTCTAAATAGAAAACCAAAAGGAGGCTTGCCATGACCGTAAAAATTTTAATCACCCGCACAGTACCTGAAGACAAAGGCAGAGATATGCTCGGTTTGTTCAAAGAAATGCGATCACTAGCCGCCGACCAACCCGGCTATATTTCCGGTGAAACCATGAAGAGCAGCGACCGTCCGGATATATTCCTCATCATCAGCACCTGGGAAACACCCGGGCATTGGGAAAAATGGCTGCTGAGCAAGAAACGGCAGGACATACAGGCCCAGATTGACGAACTTCTGGGTGGCAATACGACCTATGAAATGTTTCACTACGGCTTCCGGTCGTGAAAAAATCATTTGGTTCTAAAACCCTGGCCTTCCCCAACCCGGTGTGGTGTGTGGGATCCTTTGATGCAAACGGCCAACCCAATTTAATGACCATCGCCTGGGGCGGCATCTGCTGTTCGAGCCCCCCGGCGGTCACCATTTCCTTGAGAAAAGCCACCTATACCTATGGCAACATCATGGAACGAATGGCCTATACCATCAACATCCCCTCGGTTAAACACGCCCGGGAAGCCGATTACGTTGGCATGATATCCGGCAAACGGGAAAACAAATTTGAAACCACTGGATTGACGCCGATAAAAAGCGAGCTTGTGGACGCCCCGTATGTGGATGAGTTCCCCATGATCCTGGAATGCAACGTGATCCACACCCATGAAATCGGGCTGCACACCCAGTTCATCGGTGAGATTCTCGATGTCAAGGTTGATGAGGCAACCCTGACCGACAAGGGCTTGCCGGATATGGATAAAGTGGCGCCCTTTATCTACGCCAGTGAAATTCAAAGCTACCACCGCATCGGCGATAAAATCGGCAATGCATTTAACATCGGTAAAAAATTATAAAGGTGCCCCCCATGAACACAACAGCAAATAACATAGATCAAATCCAGCAAACGATTCAATATTACTTTGACGGACTCTATCATTCAGATGCTAAAAAAATCAAAAAAGCCTTCCACCCGAGTTCACAAGTCAGCGGTTTTTTTGACGGGAATCTCTCGATTATGTCCCTTGAACAATTTATTGATTTTGTTAAAGCGACACCGGCTCCTGCTGAAAACGGCGAGGCGTACGACATGAAAATTGTATCCATTGACATAACCGGGAACGAGGCTGTCGTTAAGGTGGAAGATCTTTATCTCAGCCTGCGGTTCACGGACTATCTGTCCTTGCTAAAGATCGACAACAACTGGCTCATCGTCAACAAAGTATACTACTACGAACCCAAATAGGTGTTTCAGGATCATCTCACATTTACCTAATGCCGAACAGAAAGGGTGCTGCTTGACATGACTGTCCTATCCTTTAAATCTGCAGTTGATCTGGTAAAAGCCATTAAAAGCCGTAAAATCCGGTCCATAGAACTTCTCGAACATTATATCGAACGGATGCAGCGCTTTAATCCACAAATCAATGCGATTGTTGCCACCGACCTGGACAACGCACGCGACCGCGCCCTGGCAGCCGACCAGGCCTTGGACAAAGGAGAGGATTGGGGTGTCCTCCACGGGCTGCCCATGACGATCAAAGACTCATTTGAAGTCGCGGGCATGCCGTGCACATCAGGTTCTCCTGATTTGAAGGACTACCACCCCCCTAAAAATGCCTTTGTGGTCCAGAAACTGGTTGATGAAGGGGCGGTCATTTTTGGTAAGACCAATCTGCCGCTTTTTGCCATGGATGTACAGAGCTACAACGATGTCTACGGGCAGACCAACAACCCCTGGAACCCAGAAAGGGTACCGGGTGGTTCATCCGGTGGTGCGGCCGCCGCCCTTGCGGCAGGGCTGACCGGGTTGGAGATGGGTAGTGACATCGGAGGCTCCATCCGGAATCCATCCCATTTCTGCGGTGTTTTCGGCCACAAGCCGACCTTTGGCATCGTTCCCCTGACGGGTCATATCCCGCCCCCGCCCGGCACCTTCCCCGGAGAATACACAACCGACACCGACATCGCCGTTGCCGGTCCTCTGGCCCGCAGCGCCAAAGACCTCGCGCTTGTGATGGATTTAATAACCGCGCCCAAATGTCCGCAAAACACAGCCTGGCGTATCAATTTGCCGCCGGCCAGGGGAAAACGCCTCCAGGATTTCAAAATAGGGTTGTGGCTGGATGACAAATCGTTTCCCACTGATGTCAATGTCCTGGATTGCCTGCAGAAGGCAGTCGATGCCCTGGCAAAAGCTGGGGCGAACATAGAAGATAAAAAACCGGATATCGATTTTTCCCAAAGCCATGGCATGTACACGCAGCTCCTCCAGGCGGCGACCTGTGCCGGCCTGCCCCAGGAGATCTTTGACATGATGTTGGGCGAAGCCAAGAACCTATCCCCCGAGGACCGCGGAGACAAGGCACTCACCGTAAAAGGCATTACCCTGCTGCACCGGGATTGGATTTTATTGGATTATGTGCGCACCATGATGCAGGAAGCCTGGGCCGACTTTTTCAAGGCGTATGATATTTTGCTGTGCCCCACCGTATCGATCACCGCTTTTCCCCACGATCACACGGAGGACTTTTTTGAACGCAAACTCATGGTGAACGGAGAGGCTCGATCCTATTTTGACACCGCCATCGCATGGGCCGGTTTGACCGGCATGGTACACTTGCCGTCAACGATTGCACCTGTTGGGGTGGCCCGGGATGGCCTTCCTGTGGGCTTGCAAATAGTTGCCCCTTATTTAGAGGACCGCACATCCCTTCAGTTCGCAGAGCTGGTTGAAGATGTTATGCAAGGCTTCAGCCCACCGCCTGAGTTTGCCGAATAAATCGTGTTCGAAAGGAATTTTTGGATGGAACCCTTGCTGCCGTAAAATCGGCAGCTACAGATGTAAAGGAAATAGCCGTGGGAGAACGGTAAAAATAGAGAATCGGCAAGACACACAGTGTCCCGAAAATGTTGGCCACGAGATAAAAGGAAAGTGTTGGGTACTCCCGCTTGCTGATAAAGTTCCAGCCAGCATGGGTAAAGGCGGACATAAGCAAGAGAATAACAGCGATTGAAGACATAAGATCAGCTGGTTGTATATTTATGTCCAGTATGGGCTAATGGCTTAACGGATTTTGTTCAACCGCGATTAAGCAAGTGTGGTCGAATTTTATAACCTCGATTGGAAACTCAATCAACATAAATCGAATGGTACGGTGAAATCATAATATGCAAGGTTTGCCCTCACACGTATTTACCTCTACAGTTACGTGGCTTATGTCATTATATCCAGATAGCAATTTCTTGTAGTATTCTGGGGGATTCGGAAAATGTGTAACGATGGATAATATGACCGATAGATGGTGAGGACCAACCCGCCAAACGTGAATATCGGAGATTCTGTTGTCTGCATCGGACTCGATCACATTCTTTATTTCTGCAATAGCCTCTGGATGAACATCCCGATCCAATAAAATTCGACCGGTATCCCTCAATAGGCCATATGACCATCTGGTTATTATCAGGGCACCAACAATGCCCATGATTGGATCCATCCAAACCCACCCCAAAGCCTTGCCTGTTATCAGTGCGATGATGGCCAGTATCGATGTCAAGGCGTCAGCGATTACATGTAAATAGGCTGCCCTCAGGTTATGATCATGCATTGCAATTACTGCCCCATCAGTGATTTCAGGTAATTGATCACCATCCATATCTGTTTTTCGGTGAGTTGATCCCTGAAGGCCGGCATAGTCCTCCGACCATTGGATATTTTCCAGAAAAAATCCCCTTCTGAATGATCTTCCAATCGTTTTACAAGGTCCGCTGGCCTCGGTTTCATATCTTCGGCAAGTGGCCCCCCCCCCTGCCATTTCCACCATGGCAGGCCGCACAATGATTCATTTATACCTGTCGGCCCTTTTTTATCGAGGCCGAATTCATTTGAATCGGGTTTGTTATGCGGGCTGCATCAGGCGGTGCTTTCCAGCCATGAGCAAATACCATCGCGGGCAATATCATCATGCTGCAGAGTACCCCAAAAATCAGCATATCGGATTTGCACAATGAAAATGGTTTTTTCATCTTTTGTATCCTTGGTATCGATCAGTCACATAATGGTTACTGTATTGACGAAATTCAAGATTCCCTTATATTAAGAAAAGAAATATACTACAATGTGACATATTACACAACACTGAACTGGGCATCGACACATAGGTACCTGGCAGTCTATCACAACCATAACCGCCTTATTTCATTGTTATAGGTGACTTATATAAGCACAGAGCAAGGTGTTGTTGAAAAGATCGAGAACGGTTTCGCATGGGTAGCCAACCTTATTGGTATGAGTCATTCTTTTGCATTGGTGTTGTTGACGTTATCAGGATTCTTGGGGGCGGTTCTTCTTTCAAGGTTATTAATCCATCAACAGACTGATAATGCATGGTTTGATCAATGGAAGAACTTTTCAAATGAACACATTTGCCGATGATGAAATCGTCAATGCCGGAACATCAGAAATATGGGAATTTACCAATACAACCCGAGGTCGCGGAATGATGGCTATGCAGATCCCTCATCCCATGCATCTTCACGGTGCCCATTTTCGAGTGTTGAAAAGATCCGGCTTTCATTTAGAAAACTTTATGGACGAAGGCTGGAAGGACACAGTGTTATTGATGCCAGAAGAAAAAATAAGGTTACTCGTCCGTTTCGGCAAACATCCAGGGCTTTTTCTATATCACTGCCATAATCTGGAGCACGGTGATGCCGGTATGATGAGAAATTATTACATCAGCAGAAATACATCTTAGTGTACAAAAGCCCAATTAATACAAAATTTTTTCAGGAGGAATCATGAATCAAGAAATCTTTTCCATACCCAATATATCTTGCGGGCATTGCACATCGGCTGTCAAAAGCGAATTGGAAGAATTGGATGGAGTATTGACTCCTCACATATTATGTCAACTGTCTGTTCTCACCTACACTTTTTGTTGTGTTACACAAGCTCTAGTTGGGAGGGGTTACTTGGGATGATGTAATCACCTGTGTTTCGACTGGGTTCGAATTAAGGAGATTTCTTCTGGCAATCCTAATAGGCGGTCATTTCAATTTCGGGTCAATTGCGAAAAAATAATGACATCAAATCGGTATTCTCATGCCAGAGATCCTTCAAAGAGAAATTCCACCACACCGGCAAAAGTGTCTCCCTCATAAAAAGGAGCATTCACAATGGTGAGTTTCCCGTCCGGGGTGACCATGGTGTAGTAATCTAAATTTCTCTTCCTTTCCTTGTAATCTGCAAAGAGTTTTTCCAGTTGTTCCATCGTTTCGGGCTTATGGCAATCCCCCATGTGATTTCCAACAAAATCTTCCACGCCCATCGAGGCCTTAAACATTTGTTTACATTTTTTATTTGCAAAGGTTACCTTGAAATCGGCATCGCACGATACCACTGCTGTATTCAAATTCTCAAGCATTTTCGCCACATCGACCATTGGGTGCCCTTTCATCGTATACAGATGTAAACACTATTGGTTACGTCCTAAATCTGTCCACTTTCCTTTGAAATGTTGCAGCCTTTTGTATTAGGGTTGAATCGTCACGGGTTTTTTAACGACCGTCAAGATCATTTTAAACCGCTTGACAGCGGTAACCGCATGGGGAACATTGGCCGGCATCACCACCACCTGGCCGGAATCGTATTTTCAGCCGCCTTTTTGCAGAATACTTTCGCGGGACTTTTCAACCCACTGCATGATATTGATAATGGCTTCCTCGTGTTTAGACCCTTGGCCTAACTGTATGAAGGCTTGGCTTTGTGTTCTTATCTCGTTTAAAGCCGCCAAATCAACACTGCGGCCAACGCGCCCAAGACCGCGAATGACGACGCGTAAATTCTGTAAAACCGCATGTAGATAAGTCTGACTTTGTTTCAAGCGATACATTTCCGATTGCGGATTGCCGTATTCTTGAATGGCGCTGGTAAGCACGGAATGGCTGGTATTGCCGCCGATGAGGGTTAAAAAGATATAAGCCTCGCGTTCCAAGCCCATCAGGTAGCGGAGCGGTATGGGCTGGGCACTAGGATCGCCGGCGTCCAAAACCTCCTTGAGTTTCACATGGACGGTTTGGATCTTCTCAAAAAATTTTTCCTGGTCTTGATCGATCTTCCAAGCCGCATATTTGGCAACTTCTTTATCCAGCTCTTCTTTAACCAGCAGAACGTCTTCAGGTGTGATTTCAATATCGATCAATTCTTTATTATATTTGCGAATGATCAAAATCGCGAGCATCAACGCTTTGCTGTCTGAAAACCCGACCCGATCAGGCTGACGACAAAAATCGGCCAACAGGATTCGGAAAGCCCGTTTAGGCTGCTGCATGCGGGCCGTTAATACCTGAAGCGAGTTTAAAAAAGCAATCCGATCCTTTTGATGGATGGCCTCTTTGAGGTAATGCCACAGAAACTCAAAGACCTTCCGTTCGTAGGGGGCAAAGGCCGGCATGATACGGGCAAAAGCACCCCTGATAAAGCGCCCTTCGGCATTGAAACATTCTTTCAGCATTTCAATCAGATCCTTGGCATCGTCGACCGAAATATCAAAATCTTTGGCCAACGTGTCATAATCTTGGGCATCGAAGTTGATCGCTTTATAAACAATGGTTTTCATTTTCTGACGGGTCGATGAGCGCCGTTTGAAAAAGGAGACCATCTTGTGAACCCGGGTATGCAAACGCCCGAAAAGGGACGCTTTGGGGTCGGTCGCATCTCTATCTTCAGTTGGGCCGATTTGCAGATCCTCATAGACTTCGTCTCGTACCAATTCCAGCCGGGTCTTGATATTGCCCATGACTTCATTTTTGATCTCTTGGTCTTGAGGCTTTTTACCGATCGTCGTCAGTAGATTGGAGGACAGATGGAGCCGTTGCCCCAAATGTTGCGAATTGATCCGGTCAAAATCATTACCATACACGCTTTTCAAAACACGGACAGTTTGCTGAGGAGAGTGACCGTAGTTTTCAACGACCAGCTTAGCGACATGGGCTTTTTCCTTGGAGAAGACTTCCTGCTCCTGGTCAGCCATCAACCACCTGACACTGTTGACTTCGATGGGTGGTTTGAGCAGTTTTTGGCGTAGGCTTTTGACACCGTAGATGGCGTTGAAAATGCTGATATAATGCTGCCCCGACCGTTTGGCGGCCGAACGCTGCATCCAGGCATCGATTTTATTGACCAAGGCTCGCATGGCCTCGGGCTTCAGGCCATTGAGGCCGGCAACCAGCGTTAAATTGGGGTCCGGTTTGCTTTTTTCATCGAAAATGACCGGCATGCGGGCCTGTCGACCTTTGCGCTCGAAAACAATCGGTTCACCGGCTTTGGCAGCTTCGCCAAAACGGGAGATGATTTGCAATGCTGAGCGCAGTTGTTGCAATTTGGCGGGCATCCGGCCGGGCAGTTCTAAATAGATGTTGTAGAGTCCCTGGTCCAGCAGGACGCCAAAAGCCCTCCGGGCCTGGTCAGATAGATGCGACATGCGAAAACCGAGGCGTTTGATGATTCCAGGGATGATATCAAAGTCGACCGTGACACTACCGCACAGGATTTCGTAATCGACGTTCTCAGCTGTGTTGGGATCGCTGGGAAAGCCGCGTAACCGCACCAGAATAGTAGGATTTTTTGCAGAAATGTCACTGAGCTTGGTCAGACTCTGAACAAACTCTTGGAACAGGTCCTTTTCGGTGTCGGCACTTTTTAAAAAACGTGCATCCAGGAAATAAGAACTCAAAAGGTGGATGGCTTTTATCAACCAAACCCGCTGATTATCGAGTTTGCGTTGTTCCGCTTGCAAGCTTTCAGCCAACCGATCAGGCTTGCCGGCTTTGTATTTCTTGCGTTTTTCGATCCCGCCCAACTCCTCAAATAGCTTCTGAGCTGAATCGTCCAGGATCACATTGCGATTCTCTCCCATGGGATAATAAACTCCGGATGATGTTAGGGCTCTGGTAGGCGAGCATGTGGGACCGTGTATAACACCATGAAATCATTTTTTATTAGTATAAAGAAAAACCATACGGATGTCAATCGAAGCCCTATGAAGATCAGAAAAGTCCGCCCGCCTAGCGCTGATGCCGCTATTTGCAATAATAAGTATTTCAAGCTATAATTTTAATTTATACAGACCTGGCCAAAACAAGTCTGCTTTATAGCGAACTGAACCTAGTACCAAACCGCGCGAACCCTTAAAAGATAGGAATTTGCTTTAACTGACATCGCGTATGCCAAAAAGTTGCTTATGCGTCATCACGTCGTTGAATGCAGTATATTGTGTGAAGGGAAAAGCCAGCTTGAACCGCTGCGATCGTTTGGCTGGCCGGATTGGAAAACAG
>JBDLJD010000079.1:0-20386 GCA_039714495.1 Thermodesulfobacteriota bacterium | reverse complement strand
CTTGCATACAGGCCTTTTAAACTGACGTAGAGATTCCGCAGCCTATCCTCGAATATGTTACGATATCCCCTACCCTTGAGCGTTACAGCATATTTTTTTATTTTATTTTCGACCATATCTCCCTTTTTAGGTTGGTGATACCTTTGGCTGTAAGGGATTCTAATTAATTCTCCTCAATAGTTAATCATTCCCAAATCAAACGCCTCAAGCTCCGGCTTTATATTTCGTTCCAGCATTTTTTGGGCGAGGCGTTTGACAACCGGTATAGTTGCATGGAAATGCAGGGATAGGACGCCTTTCTACTGCCTTTTGATCTCACCCCACAGCTTTTTCACCTGCCTGCGGGTTTCCTCGCGCGAGCCTTCATTGTGAATGACAAAGTCGGCAAACCGCACCTTTTCGTCAATGTTCAGCTGGGATTTGAGAATATTGGCGGCCTCTTCCGTAGTGATCCCGTCCCGTTTGGCCAAACGCTCGACCTGGACTTCCGCGGGGACATGCACCACCAGTAATTTATCAAACAGGAACTGAAGGTTGAGCTCGATGAGCAGGGGAACCGCCACCTGGATGACGGCATCAGGCTTTTCCTTTGTAATGGCAGTGATTCCGTCAAAAAACTCCGTATAGATGGCCGGATGGGTAAAACTCTCCAGCTTTTTGCGTTTCTCCATGTCACTGAAGACGATATCCGACAGCTTCTTGCGGTCCAGGGCGCCGTCCTCGGCTAGCACCTGTTTGCCGAAGAAATCCACGATCTGCTTGAATGCGGGCTTGCCGGGTTCCACCACCACCCGGGCCAGTTTGTCGAAATCGATAAGCGGCGACCCCAGTTCTTCAAGAAGTTCCGAAATATAGGACTTGCCGCTGGCAATGCCGCCGGTAACCCCCAAAAGCAGGTGTTCGCCGCCCAAAAGATGCTCGGATACATCTTCCATGCCATGGTAGCTGGCTGGAAACATGGGGCCCACATCGCCTTCGGCGCCTGCGAAGCTGATGGGATAGCGGACGCCCCGGCGGTACAGCACCTCCAGCCCGTAAAGCGCTTTTTCCATCATGTCGCGGGGGATGGCCATGACCAGGTCTTCATCCTGGGCATGGCCGTAGCGGCGCTCGCCATAGCAGGGAATCGTCAGCGAAGGCTTGCCCGTGTTGTAGCAGCGGGCGATAGCATCCGAGCAGGAGGACTCGCCCACACAGAAAAACTGCATCACCTCATAGTCCTCGAACTGCAGGGCATTGATCAACAGCATCATCTGGGCCGGGTTGGCGTAGATGAGAACGATGTCCGGTTCAAAGGGCTTGTACACCAGGGGCGCCATGGCCACGGCTTCGTACTTTCCCAGGGGCAGCCGGGGAATGGAGGCTTCGTATTTTTTACCGTCCTTCTTGGTCTTGACCCAGACAATGCTTCTGAACGTACCGTTCGTACAGATTTCCGGAACCTCTGTTAGGCCCAGGATGGAGGGGCAGGCCGAAAAAAGAAAATCATCCAGGTCCGCCCCCACGGTCCAGTCGAAATTTCTCACCAGGGTGATCAGCTGGCAGAGGGTGGATTTATTGCTGGTGCGCCGCATGAAGGGTATCTTTGCCAACTCCTCTTTCTTTTCCAGCATTTTGAACGCCACGGGAAACGACTTGAGCCGCAGCAACAGCTCCATACGCCGGATCAACTTTTCCCAATCAATTTTATTCTCTGCCATCACGAATTCTCCTTCACCCCTTGTTTTTTCATTGCCACGAAGACGCAAAGACACGAAGATGTTTTCTGCTTTGGGCCTTGGAGTCTTTGTGGCTATTTATTCTACGCCTTTGTGGCCATTTCGCGATAGTTGCAGGGCGCATACCTGCCGCTCTTTAAGGCTGCCACCAATTCCTCTTCATTGGCAATGGGCTTTTCAAAGCAGGTTGCATACTTGCCCACCCCTTGAACGTCATGGGCGTCGCTGCCGCCGGTGGCCGGTATACCCAGCCCCTCGACCACCTTGCCGGCAAAAGTATTTTCCCTTTCGGTTACCTTGCCGTTGAGCGCCTCAAGAGCATGCACCATTTTAAGGGCCGGGCGCTGCATGGCTTTCTCGACGGTCAAACCGATCTCGCTGGTATTGAATATCAGAAAACCCCGAAAAGGGTGGGCGGCAATGATAAACCCATCGGCCTCGTCCACCATCTGTTTCAGGTCCTGAAGCTTGACGATACCCTGAACATCCTTGTGCATGCCAAAGACCAGCATATCGCCCTGGTCTGTGGTGATTTCATTACCCCTGAACACCGGTATGCCATGTTTTTCACTCAGGGACTGAATATCGGACGGTGTCCACACGTAGTTGTGATCGGTGATGCAGACCCCATCCAGGCCTATGCGCTTGGCTTCCTGCAGCATGTCATCGGCCGATGATGAGCTGCACTGCGAGGCCGGAAAGGTGTGGATATGCAGGTCCACGCAAAATCCATCTGCTGCGGAAAATACCTGTTTTTCCTGAACAGCATTTTGCACCCGCATTTCCGGTTCGCTGACCGCCCGGGTGGGGGGTGCCTGCTCCGGCTTGGCAGAGACAGATCCGGCCAGGTATTCCTCTAAGGTCAAGGCCGGGTTTTCCGACCTAGCAGCTTCGAACTTGATCATCCCCGCGGCATCTTCCGCAGCATCACAGCATTCGATGATCAGGTTTGCAAAGTGCGGGCACGATTTCCGGCCTACATGCTTGTTGACGTGCTGGGGGAATCCATCCGCATCGATTTTGATGCCCACGGCATTCTGCAGAAAAGGTACGGCCCGCCGGCATTCGGAGTTTTCCGCCCGGAGCCATTTGCCGTCAATGGCGCGGATGGTGAAGTCCTCAGTGTCGATAATCACGTCGATCTCGATCTGGTAGATGTGATCGGTCAGGGCGCCATGCACGGCAATGGACCCGTCTTTGTTGTCGATGATATTGACCAGTTTGGTTCTTTGAAATTTCAGCATGTTATCTTTGCCTCAATGCGGTTGTCGAAATTATTATAGTCGGATTTTCTCCAAACGTGTTGGAAAAACCGGATGTTAAGGGGTAGTTCATAGCCTGTTATCAGCTGCGAGCTATGAGCGAATCTCCCACTCGGCCCCTTGACCCCTCGAATCCTTAAACCCTAAGGATGTTCGCTAGGGTGGATCAATGCCCTCCACGATCGGGCTGCCCGGTGCGAAGGCGGCGCAACTGTTGTACAGTCTGATATTTTCCTTGACCATTTTGGCGAAAAAGTCCTTCTCCAATGCCATCTCCTCGGGTACCAGTGCCAGCATGTCCTTGGTGAACGCGAGAATCACGGCATGGCAGCACTCCTCGATCAGCACGGCCACCTCCATGCAATCCGTCTCTTCACTGACCAGGCCGCGGATGATTTTTTTCATGCCGGCGCCGATGCGCACGCCGACGACCTTTGCAAGGGCACTCCCCACTCCCGTGCAGGCATTACGGTCCGACCGCGTAAAACTGCCCCCGGCATCGATGATTTCCAGTTCAGGAAGACGAATGTGCAGGGATATTTTGGCATCGGTCAATGAATCCTGCAGACTGCAGGTGGAGACAAGGGTGGATTCGTCGATCTGTTCGACGCTGGTGGCCCGGTTTCTTGAGTAGCACAGCAGATTTGCCATAATCACATACTCCTGACTCTGTTTTTAGTGTCTGTTAAATACAAGGGCAATTTATGACATTATCTGTAAAAATGCAAGGGGCGAAAGTGCCAAAGCAAAGATTCATGGCATCCAGGCCAGAGCCTGATATCACCCAATTGGGGACCAATGGCATTTTGGAATGGTGGGGGATCCCAAACAGATTGCTAGAGAGCAGAAATCAGAGCCGTAGAGCCACGGAGGACGATAGTCAGAGGCTGCGCCCCCGCCATAAGACGGAGGTCAAAGGTAGCAAGGCAGGATTAACCCCAGTTAATTGAAAATAATAAATTTAACAGGTCAGGCAGGATTTTCAGGATAAAAAATGAATCACGAAAACACGAAATCCAAAAAGCACGAAATTTATAAATTACTTTTCGTGGTTTCACCCTTTCGTGATTTCGTGATAAAAAAAGAACATCGAATTTTGAACGTTTTGCTGACCGCCAGAGGCTAACCTACACACGAAACCTGAAACCCAATAACCAACACTCCAATATTCCAGCATTCCAGAGTATCTGCCTGTAGCCAAGGTAAATTTACCAAGCTTAGCACTGTAGACCTTGTTTTATGTATTGACTGTGAACCGCCAGGCACAGTACCACTCTTCCGGATGGTCGTCAGGGGGGCAGCCGATACACTCGGTGGTGATACGGTCGTCTATGGCCCGGGCAAAATAAGGGAACTCCACGTTGCCCACGGATTTGCAGGGGTAATCATCCAGCCCTTTTCTTTTGCGTGCGGTTTGAACCCGGCACTCGTTCATCTGAAAAATGATGCTTTCCGGCCCATCTTCGATAATGGACTGTTTGTTCAGGCGGGCATACAGTCTGAGGTTAAGGGCCTGCTTCAGGCCCTCCAACCCCGGCCGTTTGGGCAGGTTTAGAATCTTCTTTATGGACCAGGCCTCCACCGGCGAAAACTGGGCCCAGCAGGAATCGTTGCAGCGTTTGGCATCGTTCATCCCGCTCGTGAATTCAACCGCCTGAAACCACACGCCATCATTGACCAGCCAGTTGGCGGCCACGGTGTCCAACAGCTTTAACAGCTTTTCCCTGGGCATTTCCAAAAGGGGCTGGGGAAGCCCGTCCTGCAATTGGAAACCAAACAGTTGGGACAGTTTCTTGAGTTGGATCCCCATGCTCGTATCAGATGCACGGCTGTACATTTCAAAGGCTTTTTCGAGCCCCATCTGGTGCTTGACCTCATTGAACCACATGCCGTGGTGCAGGGCCAGGCGCTGCAGCAGGTCCATGGCCAGCCTCACCAGTGCTTCTTGATCTAGATCTTCTATGATCTTATATTCTTCGCTCAAAATACCCCCCAGGCAAAGGTCAGAAAACGGAGGACGGAAGACAGAAACGCTTGGTCAAGACCTGATTAAAAGTTGTCACTTTTTTCGGCTTCAAATCGCCTGTCTTCCTTCTCTTTATTCAAAAATGAACATCGAACATTCAACGTCCAACATCCAACGTTGAGTGCGTTTTATCAGCTTATTGCATTCAGCCAAGAGCCAATAGTTCGATGTTCAGTGTTGGATGTTCGATGTTGGACGTTCATCTTTTAGCGGACCCCCTACTGCCTACTCCTTACGCCCTACTGTGGTTGCCTCCGGCACTCTGACGCACTGTGAACCTAGGGCCTGTACGCTTCCGGCAGCACGGCTTTTTCCGCCCACTCTGCTGGAAAATTCTGGTCAGAATTTTCTCCCAGACTCTCCTTCCTCTTTTTGAGTCCCGGCCGGGCAAATTCCATGTGGCCTTCTGTGAGCGTACGGCCGTTGATGGCGGCTTCTGAACGCAGGCGCTGGCCAACGGTCCTTTCCATCTGCCGTCCGAGCCAGAGAATGCGGTCCACATTGTAGCCGTGTTCGATGCCCATCTCGTCGATCTGAACCACCATGTCTTCCAGGCAGGTCAGGCCCACAAAACGCGGATCCTCGTAATAGTACTCCCCGGTTCCCGGAACTGGCGTGTCGTCCAGGAAGTTGGCCGGCTGTCCGCCCATGCCGCCGATGGTGGCTTCAAACTGGGTAATGCCGGCCTGAAGAGCTGCTAGAACCGAAGCAGAGGCCACGCGTTTGGTTTCGTGGAAGTGGGCCAGGTGCAGGTCGGTGTTGGGCATGGCATCCAGAATCATGGAAAAGTAGCGGTACACATCCGGGGCCGATGCGCTGCCGTCGTGGTCGGCGTGTTCGATGTCGTGGGCCCCTATCTCCAGCCAGCGTTTGGTGAATTCCACAGCGTCCTTCATGTCCGTGGCGCCGGCAATGGGGCTGCCCCAGATGGTGCTCACCGTACCGCACATCATGATGCCTGCATCGGTGCATTTCTTAATGCAGCGTTCTGCTTCGGCCCAGTAGTCGGGCAGGGTCGTACCTGAATTGGCAAAGTGGTGTTCCTCTTCGGTGGACACCATCATGAGCACACGGTCCGGTCCGACACCCTTCTTTTTCAGTTCGATGGCCCTATCCACCGCGCCTTCACGGATGGTGACCGCGGTGATCACCACATCGTCGGGATCAATGCCTTTTCTGGCGCAGCGTTTTCTAAAACGGTCGGAGCGCAGATGGGCCAATATCTCCTCGGCGTCACTGAACTGCGGCATCAGGTAGGGGTTGCCCAGGTTGGTGACCTCTATGTTGCGGCAGCCCGCAAAAATGAGTTCCTCGGCATAAAATAATTTGGCCCGTGTTGAAATAAACTTCTCCAGGTGCTGAAATCCGTCCCGGATGGTAATGTCGCCGATGGTCACTTTCTTGGGCATCCTCGGAAATACTTTCCAATAATCGTATTCTGTCATTGCTAAACTCCTTTCAAATGATTTTCAATTTATTTGCCTTTGTACACCGGTTTTCGTTTTTCCCGGAACGCCGCCAGCCCCTCCAACCTGTCTTCCGTGGGAATGGTCATCCAGTAGGCATTGGACTCGATGGCCAGGCCGGTGTTCAAGTCCGTCTCCAGTCCGTAGTTGATGGCATACTTGGCCTGCTCGATGGCAATGGGTCCGGTCTCGCAGATCATGGCTGCCATGTTGCGCGCTTCGGTCAACAGGTCCTCCAGAGGGCAGATCTTGTTGACCAGGCCGATCCTCAGGGCTTCCTCGGCCCCGATTCTCTGACCGGTAAAAATCAGCTCCTTGGCCTTGCCTTTGCCCACCAGTCTTGGCAGGCGCTGGGTTCCCCCGGCGCCGGGTATGATGGCCAGGCGTGTTTCCGTAAGCCCCATCAGCGCATTGTGGGAGGCAATCCTTATGTCCGCGGCCAAAGCCATTTCAGTTCCTCCGCCCAGGGCAATGCCGTTGACCGCGGCAATTACCGGTTTGTTGAGATACTCGATGGCGGTGAAAAGGTTCCGAATGGTCAGAATGAACTCCTTGACCTTGTCCGGCGGCATGGTGGCGCGCTCCTTCAGATCGGCGCCGGCGCAAAACGCTTTTTCGCCTGCCCCGCTAATGATCACCACCCGGACATCCGTTTTAAACCTGACCGCTTCGATGTGGTCCCGCAGTGTCCGCAGCAGATCGAAATTCAACGAGTTCATGATCTGAGGGCGGTTGAGCGTCAGCGTCATGACCCCGTCTGTTTCATCCTTCAATAGTATACCATCATCCATATCTCTGACCCCTTACTATCCTTTAATTAATAGCGGCGAAGCCGCGTTGGATAATATTTGCGCAGCAAATATTATTTTAGCAGCCGATGTAGCGCGAAATCACGATGCGCTGGACCTCGGACGTCCCCTCGCCGATTGCAAGCAATTTCTGGTCCCGGTAGAACCGCTCCACATTGTATTCTTTCATCAACCCGTAACCGCCGTGAATCTGGACGGCGTGATCGGCCACACGCCCCATGACTTCCGAGCAGTAAAGTTTGGCCATGGCCGCCTCTTTCTCAAATGGCCGTTTTTTGTCCCTGAGCCAGCAGGCCTTGTACAGCAGGTTGCGGGCACATTCGATTTCCACGGCACTGTCGGCCAGCTTGAAAGCCACGGCCTGAAACTTGGAGATGGGCTGCCCGAACTGCTCCCTGGTCTGTCCATATTTGAGCGCGGCCTCATACGCGCCCTGGGCGCCGCCGAGCCCCATGGCCCCGATGGAGAGCCGTCCGCCGTCCAGGGTCTGCAGCATCTGGTGAAACCCGTCCCCCTGTTTGCCCAGAATATTCTCCTTGGGAACCCGCACATCGTCGAAATAGAGCTCAGCCGTGTTGGATGCCCGCCACATGAGCTTTTTGTGCATGGGAACCGCCTTGAAGCCCGGGGTGCCGTGTTCCACCAGTATGCAGGAATATTCAGGCTTGCCATTGGACCGCGTGCCGGTCTTGGCCTGCACCGTCACCCCCAGGGACATGTCACTGGCTGCATTGGTGATGAATATTTTCGAACCATTGAGTACCCATTCGTTGCCGTCCAGGACAGCAGTGGTCAGGCTGCCGCCGGCATCCGACCCGGCCGTTGGTTCGGTCAGGCCGAAGCCCCATAAGCCCTCTCCACTGCACAGTTTGGGAAGGAATTTGTGCTTTTGCTCCTCCGTACCGAAATAATACAGAGGGCCTATCCCCAGGGAGTTACCGGCCGCGATGGTAGCTGCCTGTGAGCCATCTACCCTGGCGATCTCCTCAACGGCAATAATGTAGGAAATATAATCCATGCCCTGGCCTTCGTATTCATCGGCCACGAACATACCGAACAAACCGATTTCCCCCATTTTCCTGGTCAAATCCTCGGAAAACTGTTCGTCCTCATCCAGTTCCCCGGCCACGGGAGCGATTTCAGCGCTGGCAAACTTGCGGACTTCTTTCCGAATCATTTCCTGCTCTTTCGTCAAATCGAAATCCACCGATTCCTCCTTTTCATCAGTAACAAATGTAATGACATATAAAATTATTACAGTATATTATCTATAGCTTGTCCTGCTGGTTATGCAACTTCGGGGCAACGTTATTACAGCCCTATTGGGAGATGAGCGATAATATGAACGAGCGCTCGGTCGGTTGCATGTTAATATATAGCCAATATTGTTGTCAACCGCTTTCTACCCCCGAACACAATATGTCATATCTATCTGAATTATATGGATTTATAAATCTTTCGGTCTTTGCTTTTTCTGCCCGACAGCCTTTGCCGGTAAATCCTTGACGAACAATTACCCCTGTGTTAGGCTTTTATGACCGAGCGCTCGCTCAGTAAATCGCCGGCAGCAGGCCATTAAAATGGAAATTGTTTAACATGCAGGAGCACCCCACCCATACCCAAGAGGTTGCCACCCAGGTCAAGAATCCCGACCTGGTGGAACGGCGACGCCGGCAGATTGTTGATGCGGCCGCCAAGCTGTTTATTGCCCAGGGTTTTCACAAAACCACCACACGCCAAATTGCCCGGGCTGCAGGTGTTTCCATTGGGTCGCTTTATGAATACGTCGCATCCAAGGAAGATGTTCTCTACCTGGTTTGTGAATTCATTCACCAGGAAGTCGACCGCGGCGTCGCAGAAGCCATGCAGCGCACCACCGTGGGCAAAGAGGTTCTGGCGGAAGTTATCCGGGAATACTTCCTGGTATGCCACCGCATGAGTGATTTCATTCTGCTTATCTACCAGGAAACGCGCTCGCTGCCTGCTGTGTGGCGCAAAAGGGTGTTGGAAAACGAGTTGCGCATAACCGGCGTACTGGTTGAGGTTCTGGCCGGCCTGGCAGATTGCGGCGATCTGCCCGCCATGGGCAACGAAAAACTGGAAATGGTGGCCCACAATATCACTGTCCTGGGTCACATGTGGACCTTCAGGCGATGGTATCTGGCCCGCCAGTACAGCATCGAAGACTACATTCGCATGCAAACGGAATTTATCCTGGGCACCATTGCCCGGCAAGTGTAAGGGCGTGAGATTACTTTTAGCATGACCATGGGAGTCATTTTTTCCAATTAAAAAGGGGAACTCGAGTGGAAATAGAAGTCTACCAGCCAAAAAATAACATTCGTATCGTCACCGCCACCTCTCTTTTCGACGGCCACGACGCCTCCATCAACATCATGCGCAGGATACTGCAGAGTACCGGTGTAGAGGTCATCCATCTGGGCCACAACCGTTCGGTGAAAGAAATCGTCGATGCCGCCATCGAGGAAGACGTGCAGGGCATTGCCATTTCCAGCTACCAGGGGGGGCACATTGAATTTTTCAAGTATATGGTCGACCTTCTCAAAGAACACGGCGCCCCGCACATCAAGATTTTTGGAGGCGGGGGCGGTGTCATCGTGCCGGAAGAGATCCGGGATCTGGAAGCCTACGGCATCACCAAAATATATTCGCCCGAAGACGGCGCCGCCATGGGTCTCCAGGGCATCATCAATCACATGACCAGAGAACTTGATTTCTCCGTGGCCTATGCCGGAGATGTGGACCTGGGCGCGCTCTCCCCGGAAAACAAACCCATGGTGGCCAGACTGATGACCACCGTGGAACAGGCTGCTGCCGCACAAGAAACCGACCTGGCTGCATTGAGATCCGGGCTGGAAGGAAAAATCAACGGGCGCAAAGTCCCGGTTGTGGGCATCACCGGAACCGGCGGCGCCGGCAAGTCCTCCCTCACCGATGAACTGATCCTGCGCTTTCTGCACGACATGCAGGACATCCACATCGCCATCATCAGCAGCGACCCGTCACGGCGCAAAACCGGGGGTGCGCTTTTGGGCGACAGAATCCGCATGAACGCCATTAAAAGCCCCAGGATTTACATGCGGTCCCTGGCCACTCGTCATTCGAACACCGAAATCCCGCTGGCGCTGGAAGAGGTAATCCGTGTAGCCAAGGCTGCCGGTTTTGACCTGATCATCGCCGAAACCGCCGGCATCGGGCAGGGGGATTCCAACATCGTCAACTTGAGTGACCTCTCCATGTACGTTATGACCAGCGAATTCGGGGCGGCATCTCAGCTGGAAAAGATCGATATGCTCGACTATGCCGACCTGGTGGTGGTCAACAAATTCGAGAAAAGGGGCAGCGAGGATGCTGTCAGGGATGTACGCAAACAGGTCCAGCGCAACCGCAACCAGTGGGAGACCTCTCCGGACGACATGCCCGTTTTCGGGACAATTGCCTCCAAGTTCAATGACGACGGTGTCACCGCCCTTTACCATGCCATCATCGAAAGCATCCACACTAAAACCGGGATTCAGATGGAATCCGGCCTGGAAAAGCCGGCCAAGAACACGTCCTCATCCAAAACCATCATCATCCCGCCGGAACGGACCCGCTACCTGTCGGAAATTGTTGAATCCGTGCAGCGCTATCACAGCAAAACAGATACCCAAAGTGATCTCCTCCGCAAAATATGGCATCTCGAGGAAACGGAAACAGCCCTGGCATCCTCAGATGGAGATGCCGGCCCAACCCTTGACCTATTAAAGGAGGAACTCGCCAAAGCCCGATCGGAGGCGAATCCTGATGCCCGGAACCTGTTGTCCGAATGGGAAGAAGTTGCGCAGGCCTACCGGCAGGACGAATTGGTTTACCACGTCAGAGAAAAGGAAATCCGGGTGCCGCTTTTCGTGGAATCCCTCTGCCACCAGAAAATCCCGAAAATTTCGCTGCCGGACTTCAAGGATCCCGGTGAAATTTACCGCTGGATGCGTGAAGAAAACGTGGCCGGCCGCTTTCCTTTTACAGCCGGTGTATTCCCCCTGAAACGGGTGGATGAAGATCCCACCCGCATGTTTGCCGGAGAAGGCGACCCAGCCCGAACCAATGCACGTTTCAAGCTGCTTTCCGCAGCTTCCGATGCCAAGCGGCTTTCCACGGCCTTTGATTCGGTTACCCTGTATGGATACGACCCGGATATCCGCCCGGACATCTACGGCAAGGTGGGAACCTCCGGCGTCAGCGTCTGCACCCTGGATGATGTCAAGACGCTCTACGGCGGTTTTGAACTGTGCGCGGCGAACACCTCTGTTTCCATGACCATCAACGGCCCGGCACCCATAATACTGGCCATGTTTCTCAATGCAGCCATCGACCAGCAGGTGGATAAATACCAGGAGGCGCACAATAACGAACCCAGCGCCGAAACCTGTCAGAACATACGAAACGAGGTTCTGGCCAATGTCCGCGGCACGGTTCAGGCGGATATCCTCAAGGAAGACCAGGGACAGAACACCTGCATTTTTTCCATTGAATTCGCGTTGAAGATGATGGGCGACATCCAGCAGTATTTCATCGACAACCATGTGCGCAATTTTTACTCGGTTTCCATATCCGGGTATCACATCGCCGAAGCCGGGGCCAACCCCATAACCCAACTGGCCCTGACCCTGGCCAACGGGTTCACCTATGTGGAATATTACCTGTCCCGGGGCATGCCCATCGATGCCTTTGCCCCCAACCTCTCGTTTTTCTTTTCCAATGGGATGGACCCGGAATACACGGTGATCGGCAGGGTTGCCCGGAGAATCTGGTCCATTGCCATGAAGAACCTCTATGGGGGGTCGGTGCGTTCCCAGATGCTCAAGTACCACATTCAGACCTCGGGCCGCTCCCTGCACATGCAGGACATTCAGTTCAACGACATCCGGACGTCCCTGCAGGCCCTTTGCGCCATTTACGACAACTGCAACAGCCTGCACACCAATGCCTTTGATGAAGCCATCACCACCCCCAGCAACGAATCGGTGCGTCGCGCCCTGGCCATTCAGATGATCATCAACCAGGAATGGGGCCTGGCCAAGAACGAGAACATGCTCCAGGGCAGCTTCATCGTGGAAGAGCTGACCCAGCTGGTGGAAGAGGCGGTGCTCTACGAGTTTGAGAGAATCAGCGAACGCGGCGGTGTGCTGGGCGCCATGGAAACGGGCTACCAGCGCAGCAAAATCCAGGAAGAATCCATGTACTACGAAGGGCTCAAGCATACCGGCGACATGCCCATTATCGGCGTAAACACCTTCAGAGACCCGGATGCCGAGTTCGAGGAACTAAGCGAGGGACTGGAACTGGCCAGGGCGACCGAGGGGGAGAAGCAGTCCCAGCTCAAGCGCCTGGCTGCCTTTAAGGAACGCAACAAGGCTGCCGCTCCAAAAGCACTGGGCCGCCTCCAGAAAGCAGCCCTGGCCAATGACAATGTTTTCGAAGAGTTGATGAACACGGTGCGAGTCTGCAGCCTGGGGCAGATCACCCAGGCCTTGTATGATGTAGGTGGTCAGTACCGCCGTAACATGTAGTAATAGATTTACCCGCCATGGAAACCATGGCGGGTAAATCTATTACCTGACGGCCCTGCGGGCCTATTTTGAGACCTTTCTCAGCAAAGCTAAGTATCTCAAGGGTCGGGGAGTTTTAGCTTAAAACCCTCGTCATTCCCGCGCAGGCGGGACACGCGGTGAAGCTTTTGCGCTATCCAGAAAGCGATCAGCTGAATGTCCTGGATCCCCGCCTGCGCGGGGATGACGGGAGAAACACCCCGAGGGCTCAAGTATCTATTGGTTTACACAGGTATGCGTGCATGAGGTTTCGAGGATTCCAGGTGCCAAGGGGCGGATCATAGCTGTTCGCTCGTTGCTCACATCATGCTACCAGCTATGAGCTTTAACCTGATTTTTCACTTGACCCCTCGACCCCTTGGCGCCTCGGACCCTTATATACACTGAATTGAAGTAGACATATCATAATGAACAATCAAAATACTTAAGAATGTATCAAGGAGAGCAGTTATGAAAGAAGCAGTAATCGTCAGCGCTTGTCGCACACCTCTGGGCAGTTTCAACGGGTCCCTGGGCAGTATCGGCGCCACCGACCTGGGGGCCATCGTCATCCGCGAGGCCATAAAAAGGGCGGACATCGATAAAAAGGCCGTCAACGAGGTAATCATGGGGCAGGTACTCCCCTGCGGGTACGGGCAGAACCCTGCCAAGCAGGCTGCCGTCAAGGCCGGAATGCCCTGGGAAGCGGAATGCATTACCGTCAACAAGGTCTGCGGTTCGGCCCTCAAATCAGTCATGCTGGCCGCCCAGGCAATCCAGTTGGGGGATGCCGACGTGGTCGTGGCCGGAGGCATGGAAACCATGAGCCTGGCGCCCTATTACCTGGAAAAAGCGCGGTTCGGCTACCGCATGGGGGCGGGCAAACTTGAAGACCATATGATCCACGACGGCCTGTGGGACGTGGTCAACGATTTTCACATGGGCATATCCAACGAGCTGTGCTCGGAACGCTACCACGTCAGCCGTGAAGATCAGGACCGCTATGCCGCGGCTTCCTATGAAAGGGCAGCAGCAGCGATCTCCGGGGGGCGCTTCAAAGATCAAATCGTACCCGTCAGCATACCGCAGCGCAAAGGGGATGACCTCCTTTTTGAAACAGATGAATGTGCTCGGGAAACCAGTTACGAGCAGCTCTCGGCCATGAAACCGGCATTCAAAAAGGACGGGTTGGGCACTGCCGGCAATGCATCGATTATCAGTGACGGGGCGGCAGCGGTAGTGGTCATGTCCCGGGACAAGGCCGAGGAACTCGGCTGCACGATCATGGCCACCATCGGCGCCCAGGCATCCTTCGGTATTGACATGAAATATGTCCTGGTGGCGCCCATCTGGGCCATCCCCAAATGCCTGGCCAAGGAAGGCCTTAAGCATGATGACGTTGATTTATTCGAAATCAACGAAGCGTTCAGCGGCTCGACAGTGGCGGTAATGAAAGAACTTGGTCTGGATCACGGCAAGGTCAACGTCAACGGCGGCAGCGTGGCCCTGGGCCACCCCATCGGCGCCAGCGGCTGCCGCGTCCTCATAACCCTTTTGTATGAGATGATTCAACAGGACAAGAAAACCGGTCTGGCCACCCTCTGCCTGGGTGGCGGGGAAGCGGTAGCCCTGATAATCAAAAGATGAACAATGAAATGCAACATCTAAAGTGACAACTGCTAATCAGGACTTGACCGCTTGAGGCTATTAGGTGAAACATTATGAACTGCGAAGCGGGCGGTTGGTTAGGGATCGGAGGGCGGAGACCGGATCATTAACAATTAGCAATTAATTATTGATTATTAATTATTACAAAAGGAGGAAGTCCTAGTGAATATACAGACATTCGGCGTCATCGGCGCCGGCCAAATGGGCAACGGCATCGCTCAGGTAGCAGCCATGAGCGGCCTCGATGTGATTATGAACGACATCAGTGAAGAATTTGTCCAGGGCGGTCTCTCCACCATCACCAAGAATCTCGACCGGGCGGTCGGCAAGGGCAAGCTGGCCGAAGATGAAAGAGAGGCGATCCTTGGCCGCATCAAAACCAGTGTGGATCTTACAGATATGTCCGCCGCCGACTTTGTGGTGGAGGCTGCCACTGAAAGAGAGGATCTTAAGTTCAAGATATTCAAGGATCTGGACGGCATCTGCAAACCGGGTGTGATCCTGTCCTCCAACACCTCCTCCATTCCCATCGGCCGCATTGCCGCCCAGACCGGACGGCCGGAATTGGTCATCGGCATGCACTTCATGAACCCGGTACCGGTGATGAAGCTCGTGGAAATCATCCGCGGCATGGCCACCTCGGACGATACCTTCCAAGCCACCTGGGATCTTTCCGAAAAATTCGGCAAAACACCGGCCGTGGCCAATGACTTTCCGGGATTCATCGCCAACCGGATCCTCATGCCCATGATCAACGAAGCCGTGTACTGCCTGTACCACGGCGTGGGAAAAAGCGATGATATCGATACGGTCATGAAGCTGGGCATGAACCACCCCATGGGCCCCCTGGCACTGGCGGACCTTATCGGCCTGGACACCTGCCTGGCTATCATGGAGACCCTCTACAACGGGTTCAACGACTCCAAATACCGCCCTTGCCCGCTGCTGAAAAAGTATGTGGAAGCCGGCTGGCTGGGCCGTAAGACCGGCAAGGGTTTCTACAACTACAAATAGAGAAAAAACTTTGTGTTCTTTGTGCCTTTGTGGTTCCAGGTAAGGAGGAAGTATGGCTAAGAAAAAAACTGAACAGCAGATATCGATCGGCAAAAAGATCAAAAAAGCCCGGACAGCAAAGAAACTGGCCTTTGACCAACTGGCCAACGAAACAGGCTTTTCCGTGGAATATCTCAAGGAAATAGAGTCGGGGCAGACAACTCCGCCGGTGGGAACGCTCCTGCAGATTTCACGGGCCCTTGAAATCGATTCGGGAACACTGCTGAAAAACGATGAAACAAAAATGAAGAGCAGGGTCAAGGCCTACACCAAAAGGACCGATAACTATGCCTACACCACCCTGACGCCCGGTGCTGAAAACAAGCATTTGAAGGCCTTTCTCGTAACCATTGATTCTATGCAGGACCACGGCGGCGTCGGCTACCAGCATGAAGGGGAAGAGTTCAACTATGTTCTCGAAGGGACTGTGGAAGTCAAGGTGGGCGACCATGCCAACAAACTCAAGGCCGGCGACTCCTTGCACTTCAATTCCGGTATCAACCACAACCTGAGGAACATCGGAAAAAATGAAGCCAAGTTGCTCGTGGTCATTTATGGGCCGTAAGCCTGGCAGGCAGGAAATTCCAATATCTAAAACTCGAAATCCTAAACAATGTCAAATAATCAAACGTCGAATGCATCTAAAAGGAAACGTTAAATGTAGGCGGAGCATCTACAAATTGCAATTTTTAGGTTTTGAACATTTGGTTGTGAGATTTGTTTAGAATTTGGAAAATTAGAATTTAGGGATTGAAAGGAAACCTAGCATGACCTTCAAACTCACCGACGAACAGTTGATGATTCAATCCATGGTCAGGGAATTTTCCCGCAAGGTGGTGGCGGTCACCGCCATGGAACGGGACAAAAGCAAGGCCTTTCCCAAGGAGAATCTTACGCAGATGGGGGAACTGGGGCTTCTGGGAATGATGGTGCCCCTGGAATATGACGGCTCGGATGCAGATACGGTCAGCTATGTCCTGGCCCTGTCTGAAATCGCCTATTCCTGCGCATCCACCGCCGTCGTCATGTCGGTACACAATTCCATTGTGTGTGAAAGCCTGCTGCGCAATGGAACTGAGGCCCAGAAGGAGCAATTTCTAAAACCACTGGCCAGAGGCGACATGATCGGGGCGTTTGCCCTGACTGAACCCCAGGCAGGCTCGGACCCCGTAAGCCAGGCAACTACGGCCGTAAGGGACGGCGATCACTACATCCTCAACGGCACCAAACGGTTCATCACCAGCGGCAAGAACGCCGGACTGGTCATCGTAACCGCCAAAACCGACGAGTCCCTGCGGCACCAGGGCATCAGCGCCTTTCTGGTGGAAAAGGACACCCCCGGCTTTATCGTGGGACACCTGGAAGACAAAATGGGCTTGTGCGCTTCCGACACGGCCGACCTGATTTTCGAAGAGTGTCGCATACCTGCAGCCAATATGCTGGGCAACGAAGGGGATGGTTTCAAGATTGCCATGACCGGTCTGGACGGCGGCCGCATCGGCATTGCCGCCCAGTCGCTGGGTGTGGCCCAGGCCGCCTTTGACGCTTCGGTCAAATACGCCAAAGGCCGGGAACAGTTCGGCCAGAAGATCTCCAAGTTTCAGGGCCTGCGCTGGATTCTGGCGGACATGGCCACGGAAATAGAGGCTGCCCGGCAGCTCATGCTGTCGGCCGCATCCATGAAGGACCGCGGCGAAAACTACACCCTCCAGGCCTCCATGGCCAAGCTGTTTGCTTCGGAAATGGTGAACCGGATTACGGCCAAGGCCCTGCAGCTACACGGCGGATACGGTTTTACCAAGGATTATCCGGTGGAAAGATATTATCGGGACGCCAGGGTGTTCACCATTTACGAGGGTACGTCGGAAATTCAGCGCGTGGTCATATCCAATCACATTCTGCGGGATAAACGCCGCCTGCGTTCCGGCACAGCGAGATAAGCCATCAGCAAACCCTTATTCACCGCCCGTTGCGCTCGAGACACCAACTAACCAGCGGTCAGAGATCGGAGGTCGGAAGACAGCAGAACAGAACTACAGAACCCCAGAGCCCCAGACGTCCGAGGTCGGAGATCAAAAATGAATCACGAAAACACGAAATCTAAAAAGCACGAAATGTTAAGAATTAATTTTCGTGTTTTCATTCTTTCGTGATTTCGTGATGGATGTTCTTTTCTGGAAATATAAATGGGGAAGACATGCTGATAAAAAAGGTGACAACTTGTAATCAGGGCTTGACCTTCTGAGTCCTGTGAGCAGCCGACCTCCGGCCTCTGTTCTCTGTCCTCTGGAATTTTTATCTCTGTGTCTCTGCGCGGTAAAATAAAAAGACCTATATCAGATTGCAGATTACGTTGAAAAAATCTTGGCCGCCTTATCGATATCCTCGGGACAAAACACGAAAAGACACTTGGCATCCGGTGATTGCACCGAACCGTAAACATAGTTGATATTGATGCCTTCCTCGCCGAAACGGGTGGTTATATTGGCCAGTTCGCCCGGTTTGTTGTCCAGTTCCAGAGCAATGACCGGCATCATGTCGAAAAGGTATTCGTGCTGAGACAACAGATCGATGGCCTTGTTGGTCATGCCGTCCGCCGGCAGCAGCCGGATCAGCGCGAACATGGCCGAATCCTTGCGCATGGAATTGTAGCTGGACGGGGAGGCCACGCGCTTGATGGATTTTCCACGCGCCTTGAACAGCTCCTGTACATAGCTGGAAGCATCCTGAATCGTTATGGCATCGATGTTGATGCCTGCGTCCCCGAAATAGGTGGCCAGTTTTCCCAGCTCCCCGGGCTCGTTCTTCATAAATAATGATATTTCCGTTCTGACCATTTTCTGCTCCTTATAAATCTTCATTCTCTTGCGTATACTCCAACGCATAAAACGCCAGGTTCTATTTTGGTGCTCTTTTGGGCATCCATGTACAAAAATGGATGAGTGCGATTCGGAAAAGTTATCCGGGTTACGGGAATAAGTCAACAGGGGAATAGGGGACCATAGGGTTAACCTCGCGCTACAAGAAGCGGTATGAATTCAAATTTTAATACTTGACATTTCCGCATTTATATTGCAAATTATCCGCATGTGGATTTCTCGAAAATACGAAACTACAATCCGTATACTTGCAGAACAATTCCCTGCTGTCGTCGTAACAGGACCTAGACAGGTGGGAAAGACGGCTCTGGTACAACGAATATTTCCGGATTACACGTATGTTACTCTGGATATTCCTGCTATTGCCTCCCAAGCGGAAAATCATCCGCAAGCTTTTCTTGAAAGTCACCCTCAACCTTTGATCATAGATGAAGTTCAGTACGCACCTTCCATCTTCAGGTATTTGAAAGTCCTCATCGATCAGGATAAAACACCAGGGAATTTTATTTTAACGGGGTCACAGAACTTTCAATTGATGCAGGGTGTTTCTGAAAGTATGGCCGGACGCTGCGGCATACTGAATATGCAAAACCTCTCCTATAGAGAGATTCAGGAAAGCGTCGGGGTTTCAGAAGATAACTATCTGATTACAGGGGGATTTCCGGAGCTTTATGCCGCCCCTAAAAGAGATTTTCATTTCTGGTACGCCGCCTATCTGTCCACCTATCTGGAAAGGGATGTGAGGAACATTTTAAATGTTGGGAGCCTAAGAGATTTTGACCGTTTTCTCAGGGCTGTTGCCATTCGGACTTCACAATTTCTATCTTATTCCGATATTGCCCGTGATGTGGGAATTTCACCCAATACGGCCAAAAAGTGGATATCGGTGCTTCAGGCATCCGGGCAGATCATATTGTTGGAACCGTATTACCGCAACCTCGGGAAACGCCTCGTTAAGTCACCTAAGCTCTATTTGTGTGATACAGGACTGGCGCTTTTTCTGATGGGTTTTGAAAATATTAAATCGGTTATCAATCATCCGATAATTGGCGCCATCTGGGAAACCCATGTGGTCATGCAGGTACACAAACATTTTCATGCCATGGGAAAAAACAGACCATTGTGGTTTTGGCGGACAGTTCATGGTGCTGAGACAGATCTACTCATCGAACAGGGTGGGCGGTTTATTGCGATTGAAATTAAATTTTCCGAGAATCCTGATGGAAAGGCGCTGAAAGGTATCAAAGCTTTGGTCAGTATGTATGGAGAAAAAAGCTTAATAGCCGGATTCGTCGCTTCACGCACAAAACACGTGTACCCCCTGTCCGGGTTGGTGCGGGCTGTTCCGGGTAGTGATATCGATTTGTATCTGTCACAGGAATAGTTTTTATCGTCATGGTTGCTGATGCGGCAAAGCCGGAAATACTAATTTATAGAACAATTTTCAATTCATCAAATTTGCAGCTCAGCTCCATGTCGTCATCGACCGCTGTGCTGACTTTATAGGGAAGTGTGTTGAAAAGACGAATCATGCCCTGATTTTCGGGCATGATATACGCATTGAGGCCAGAAATGCCGTTTTCCCTTGCCACTTCGGACAGCTTTCTGATGAGGATTTTACCAAGTCCTTTCCCCTGCCATTCTCCATTTATTGAAAATGCAACTTCGGCAATGTTGCTGGCTTCATCGAGCGCATATTCACCGATGCCAATCACATTTTCAAACCCGATTTCACCCACAACGGCAACGAGGGTGAACTCTTTAATATAATCTATTTGAGATATGTTCTCCATCTCATCCCGGACAAATTTGGATTTCTTATGAAAAAAACGCGCTATGACGTCGTTTTCTTCCATTTCATAGAAATGTTCCTGTATTCTTCTTTCATCAACAGGTTTTGCAGGTCTCATCGTA
>JBDLJD010000078.1:0-20399 GCA_039714495.1 Thermodesulfobacteriota bacterium | reverse complement strand
ATCGGCGAGGATCTGCAGCGGCCCGAGTGCATTCTGGCGGAAAAAGACGGCACCCTGTGGTCGGCGGATGCCCGGGGAGGGGTCGTGCGGATCTCTCCGGACGGCACCCAGAAACTGATCACCCAGACCTTTGAAACGCGTTTTTCCGAAGCCAAAGACGATGCCAGCCGGTTCACGGAAGGGACCCTGCCCAATGGGTTGGCCTTTGCCCGGAACGGTCACATCCTGATCTCCAACTTTGGGACCGATGTCCTCGAAGTCATGAGCCGGGACGGTGAAACCCGATTGATGTACGATACCATCGACGGGAAGCCCATCGGCAAGGTCAATTTCGTTTTGCGGGACAGCCGGGACCGGATCTGGCTGACCATTTCCACCCGCACCAAGAACTGGATGGAAACGATCAGCCCGAATATTTCAGATGGATACATTGCCCTGGCCGATGAAAAAGGCCTGCGCATCGTAGCCGACAGTTTCAGCTTTACCAATGAAATCCGCCTGGATGCCGATGAAGAATACATGTACATTGCCGAAACTACCGGACAGTGCATCTCTCGCATGAAGGTGGGCCGAGACGGGGCTCTTTCAGACCGGGAGGTTTTCGGGCCTTCCAAGCTGGGCCGATACGGTTTTCCGGACGGCATCACCTTTGATGCTTTCGGCAATCTGTGGGGGACCCTGGTCATGGTGGACCAGGTGTTTGCCATAACCCCTGAGGGGGATTTTCAGGTGATCCTGGACGATACCAACGAAGGGTCGGCCAAAGCGCTTGAACAGGCTTTTGTGGAGGACCGGGTCACCCCGGACGACATGCTGGCAGCGGGCGGGACGATTGCCCCGTGGTTTGCCAGCGTTACCTTTGGCGGTCCTGATCTTAAGACCGCCTACATCGGAAGCCTGCGGGGCACACGCATCCCCTTTTTCAGGTCGCCGGTGGCCGGGTTGCCCATGGTTCACTGGAGATAATACTTGCTACGCAATTATTATTGTACGCGGCTTCGCCGCTAAAAACTGAAAATAAGATTACTGCCCTATCTGCTTAGCACCTAAAATTTCCTCTCCCCTAGCGGGAGAGGCTAGGTGCGGGGGAAACGTTAACCTATACCTCTTCCACCACTTTATATTTTTATCACTCTGTATCTTTGTCACTTTATCAAAGGAGAACCTGAATAATGTCATCCGATCTAACCAACAAGAAAGTCATTACCGCGGCGCTGACCGGCGCCATTCATACACCCACCATGTCGCCCCATTTGCCCATAACCCCGGAACAGCTCATCGATGAGGCGGTTGCCGCCCATGCAGCCGGGGCGGCGGTGGTGCATCTGCACGTGCGCGACCCGGAGAGCGGCATGCCCAATGCCGATCAGGACCTTTTCAAGCAGATCGCCGTGGAGGTCAAGAAGCAGTGTGATGTTATTTTGTGCACCACCACCGGTGGTGCATTGGGAGAGCCGGTGGAAAAAAGGGTCAAGGTGGCTTCCACCCTGAAGCCCGAGCTGGCGTCCCTTAACGCGGGATCCCTCAATTTCGCTCTTTTTCATGTACTTGACAAGATCAAGGAGTGGAAATACGATTGGGAAAAACAGTATCTGGGATTTACTGAAGATTTCATTTTTCCCAACACCTTCAAAACCATGCGTGAATTCCTTGAAATCTTCAACCAGGTGGGGACCAAACCGGAGTTTGAAATCTACGATGTGGGCATGATCAACAACCTGGCCTACGCCATTCAGTCCGGCTGGATCAAGAAGCCCGTATACCTGCAATTCGTAATGGGCATCCTGGGCGGCATTCCCGCGACCCCCCAGAACCTGATGTTTCTTTACGAATCAGCGCAAAAGGCCATCGGTGAGTTCGAGTTCTCCGTGTGCGCAGCCGGCAAAAACCAGTTTTACATGGGTGCCCAATCATTTCTTTTAGGCGGCCATGCCCGCGTCGGGCTGGAGGACAACCTTTACATCGGCAAGGGGCAATTGGCAAAAAGCAACGCCGAGCAGGTAGATAAAATTGTGCGGATTGCCCGTGAGCTGGACTGTGAACCGGCCACGCCGGACGAGGCCCGCCAGATACTGGGGCTCAAGGGGCTGGATAAGGTGGATTTCTGATTTCAAGTCCGGGTGAACCGGAATTGAATATCCAATTATCAATATTCAATAACCAATATCCAAGTGTCAGCAGGGCTGAAGCCCTGGGCTACATTGCCTTAGGCTAACCGCTTTGTAGCGCAGGGATTTATCCCTGCAATCATGGCTGAATGCCGATCAACATAACTTTGGCATTGATTATTCGTTATTGGATATTGGCTATTTTCCTTTGTTCAATGGGCCGGCACAGCGGCCATTTCACTCGTTGAGGCCTGAACAGGTGGTGCGCTGCCGATAGGTTCATTGTCGGCTGAAACAGGGTTCACCTTCTGCATTTCCACATGCAGCCTTTCCGCGCGGAGGCAGAACGCTTCCAGCTTGGCCTGAATCAATTGGGGGAACGGCGAACCGTCAGTTTCAATAGCCAAAAAAGGTAAATCCTCGACATCCGCTAAAATGCTGTGTATTGCGGTATTGGCCGGATCGGTTGCCAGCTTGCCTTTGCGGGTCATGGCCGTGCTCAAGATCGCCTCGGACACGCGGTTGGGCATGCACCCGAAAGGACCGATGGCGATGACGCCCGAGACGTGCTGCGCCACGTCGACTAGGGAGCCTCCCACAGTCAAAATAGCCTCCCCGGTCATATTGACGGAGATGTATTGTCTGCCGGCCTCGATGATGGCACTGATATCCAATGGTTCAGCCTGAACGAGACCAGCTTGTGACAAGATGGCCTTGATCCGCTTTTCATCGTGGGTTACGAATTTGTTGCGCAACAGAAAAGCCAGCCTTTCCCTTAGGTTCATCGAAGTATGGGTGAGCCCCTCCTTGACAAGATACTGGGAATAATGAACCCATTCAGCTATGGGGCTGCACGTCACGGCAAAGCCTTTGTCGGCCAGGTGTTCGGTCAGGTTTTGTCGGGACAAACCATCACGCCGGACGAAAATTTCACCGGTCAACAGGATGGTGGGGACGTCTTGCGGCGGCTGCTTTAATTCAATTGTACGGAGCCTGGCAGCGCTTGACGTGAGCTGCTTTTTCAAAGCGCCAAAACGCGTCCCTTCCAGGTGATCGACTATCAGACGCCATTCCTGCTCGAACAGACGCAGGGCCGTGTCCGGGTGGCGTGCATTCACTAAGAGCATGGACCGGATATCCTCCATCACATCCGAGATGATAATGGCACGCCAGAGCCACCGATCAAACTGATGTCCCAAGCCCCCGTATCCGTTTTCCGATGTCAGAGAGAACAAGGCCACGTCAGGGATCTTTTTCTTTCTTATCAGGTCTTCCATAAAGATGGCATACTGCCCGAAACGGCAGGGCCCTGAGGCGGTTGCCATGTAGTAAACCAGGACTTCGTTCTCTTGCTTGTGGTTTTCAATATAATTGAGCAGTGCACCGGTTGTAAGGACCAAGGGGAGGCACTCCTTGCACGAGGTGTTGGCACGACCCAGTTTCAACACCATTTCGTCAGCCGGCGGGTGAGATACCATATGAAACCCTCTTCCGCGGAACGCCGCTGCCATTGCTTCCCCGGACAACCGTCCCATGGACGGAACCAGATGTTTCACGCGTGGATGGTTCAAAGGCAACGCTTCCCCGGATGAAGCAACGACTTTGGTCACGCCGTTTTCAATTGTGGTGCGTGCCGGGATGAAATCCGGCCTGGCAACTATTTTCTTGTGTTTAGACACCAATTGCCGGTAAGCGCTGACAATATCCAGAAACGCTTCAATCCGCGTTTCGAGGCCGGCATCGGCGGTGTGGCTGTCGAGTTCAAGGGTGAGCGATGGTTTGCGGCCAATGATGTCCCTGAAGTAGCCCACAACGAAAGAATCCGGCCCACACGAGAAATTAGTGATAAAGGTGCCGAAAAGCTGTGGGTGTTTTTTAACCATCCGGGCGGCCCTCAATATTCGCTGGCCCATGCCCCAGTACATATGGCGCTTATCTTCCCAGTCCTCGAGCGGCAGGAAATCCATCGGTATAACCATAACACCCCTGGAAGCCAGCTTGTGTGGTATACCCATGTGGGCCTCTTCAGCAAAGCCGCTATAGGGCCGTCCCAGGATTACAATCGCTATTTTTTGCGGATCGGCTTCCAATTCTTGCATCGCATTTTGGCCGATCGCGTGCATCTCGTGCGTGCATGCTGCCTGTCGAACCAGCGCTTTTCCAAAAGCTGTTTTGGCCTGCTCCCTGTTCGCACCCATTTGTGCGGCCATTTGGATCAGCGGTGTTTCGGCGGAATCAAGACCCTCGGTAAGATCCAGGAGGGGTGTTAAAACCTTGGTCCCATTTTTCTTCAACTGATCTATTTCCTTTTGGAACGTTGCCTGCAGATAAAAGGTCTCGCCCTGAACCAGAGGACACACCTGCGAGCTATTTGTGCTGTTTAGGGTCGGAATGGCCTTAAAATGGGGCAGGAATATGAATTCGGGCAGGTTGTCCATGTTAATCAAGCTGTAGAAAAAGCCATGGGCCAGTTCGGCTGGATGACAGAAAGACGCATTTTTCCGGTCGATTCCGGCCTTGGCGGGGCTGGCCGGTAAAACCGTTTCAAACCCGAGCTCCTCGAAAAAAGTGGCATACAGCGGGTAATACGTATTGACCAGGAAACTGCGATTGATACCGACCTTTTTTCTTGGGCGGCAGTCATTGTCTTCGGTTTTTTCCCTGGATAAGCTTAAGGGGCTATCTTTATATGGGTACTTATCAAATACCAGATGTTGACGCTGCTTTACCAGGTCGGATCTTTCAACATCGTAGTTGATTTTGTTGCGGAGATTGTAATACCTGTTGCAGGCTCCACCAAAAGGATATTTTTTATTTTCAAGCTCGATCACGGCTATTTCGCAATGCCGGTCGCATTTATCCCTACCGCCTTTACAGACAAACGACTTGCCGTATTTAACCTCCCGTTTCATCAAGACGGACAGATCAAACTGTTGGGGTGCCATCAGACCGGTGGCCATTCTTTTTTTTACTTCCAGCGCAACACCAAAGGCGCCCATCAGGCCTGGCTCCGGCGGGACAACGATCGGTTTCCCGACCAGCGATGCCATTGCTATAGGCACCGCTGCGTTGTAACAGACACCGCCCTGCATGAAGACCTTGTCCCCTACCATTCGGTTGCCCTTAACCCGGTTGGTGTAGTTCATACAGATGGAATATACCAATCCGGCAACAATATCCTCGTGAGGGATCCCCTCGTGGATAGCGGTTTTAATGTCGGAGGCGATGAAAGCGGCACACTGGTCATTGAAGTTGGGCGGCCGGCGGCCTTTAAGGGCCACACCCGCGATATCCTTCATGTCCAGACCAAGGGTCTCGAAGGCCGACTCTTCCAGAAAGGATCCGGTTCCGGCTGAGCAGGCCTCATTCATGGCGTAGTCAGAAGGCACACCATTGGAGATATAGGTGTATTTAGCATCCTGCCCGCCAATTTCGAAAATGGTGTCGACCTGCGGGTCAAAATGAACCGCGGCAGTGGAATGGGCGATGATTTCGTTGATGATGCCCTTGGTGAGGCCGTGCAGTCCGGCGATTTTACGACCTGAACCGGTAACGCCCAGGCCGGTAATGTGCAGTATTGAAGGGTCACACGTTTTTTTGACCTGTTCAAAAAGAGCGGCATAGCATTTTCGGGAAGCTCCGACCGGATCGCCGTTGGTGCGCAGATAAACGGAGGCCAGGACAGCATCATCCGCCTGTCGCAGCAGGACTGCTTTGGTGGTGGTCGATCCCACGTCCAGGCCGATAACACAAACATCACCGGACAAAGCGGTTTGTCTGGCGACGGCTTTGAACACCACCTGGTCTTCATAAGTTTTTAATTCAGGCAGCGTGTCAAAGGAAGTGGCATCGTGACGAATCAGTTCCGCCTGTTCGGGCAAACGCGCTTCCGGCTTTTCCAATGCCCATAGAGCCGCCCCCAATGCCTCGAAATAAGGGGCTTCTTGGGGGACGATCACGTTCTGTATCTCTTTTTGCAGGTAACCGATCATCATCCTGTTTTGTGCCGAACCACCGACGACCATAATATCGCGGCGCGGTATATTTTTCAGAAGTTCCAGGATCTTTTCCGCCATCATTTTACATAAACCCGATGTCACGCGGGATTTGGGGACCCCCTTGTTGGTTGCATGCGTACAATCGGACTTACAAAAAACAGAGCAGCGTCCGGAAACATGATAGGGTTCTTCTGTGGCCGCCCAGGCACTTGCTTCGTCCAGGGTCACATCCATTCGACGCAGCTGTTGCAGGAAAAATTCACCGGTTCCGGAAGCGCATTTGTTGCCGGTAATCACATTCGCAATCTTTTCTATACGATTGAGTGTGTAGACCATAAACGTCTCCCCGCCGGCCGATACAATAGCAGGACAGGCCACACCCCGCGGTTTCACAAAACAATAGGCCAGTTCCACGGCTTCAGGCTCAGGGATTGAAGCCAGGTTTACGGCTTTGCGCAGGTTGCGGCCGGTGGCTGCAATGCGGTCAAACGTCTTTAGATCAAACTGTTCTAAAGCCTTATTCAGGGTTTGCCGGGGGTCGCCTTCGTGAGGATGAAGAAAATGGGCAACGACTTTGGGTTGGGCTGCATGCCCCATGTCGCCTTTGTGCCCGTTGCTTTCGATCTGCACGATAGATATGGTCGAAGCCCCGAGACACAGGCCCAAAGCCCTCACAGGTTTGAGGCCATCGTTGAATGACTTGTGAGCAATGGTGCTGGTATGATCGAAAAATTCGTCGGTGTGTAAATACATGGCTTTGCTCCTTTGGAAAATGTTGAGAGCCTTGGCTCACCGGAGTCATGCTACCTTTTTTACCAACTTTTGATTCTCAATAGAGCAAGCAGTGTACCAACAGTTTCGCGATGGCCGTATTTTGCTGGTCCAATATATGCTCGTTAATAAAACTCGCTTGGCTTTGCCCTTATATTGCATTTTTTGTCAGATGGTTAGGGGCGAACGGCAATGGACAAGGCACCCGCTTTTTTTGGGGGGCTCGTTGGTTGGTCCGGTTGAATATCAGGTCAATGCAGCAGTGATCGGCATGCGACCATAGTTGACAATAACATGGCCGTGTTTAATAAAATATTGTAAAAACAATAGGATATAGTGTGCAATCAATGTTTACATAGCAACCGAGGTTGCACGGTTTTTATACTAACATCCTTATCATTTCGGACGTTCTTCCGACAACCGCCATAGATGTGTTCGTCGAGTACCTACTTACCCGCGCTTTTTCTCAGGCGTTTATTCAGTGCCTGACGTGAAATTCCTAGACTCAGAGCGGCGATGGATTGATTGTTGTCTGCACGGCGCA
The DNA here is from genome assembly GCA_039714495.1 of Thermodesulfobacteriota bacterium. GTDB lineage: Bacteria > Desulfobacterota > Desulfobacteria > Desulfobacterales > B30-G6 > JAJDNW01. Next base: position 12,978 of record JBDLJD010000078.1, on the reverse strand, counting down.
TGGCTTCATCGATCAGCAGTTGCTCGGATTGTTTAAGGGTCGGCAGCTTTTCCGCGAAGGTAATCAGGGCGTCTTTGTTTTCCATAGATGCTTCACCATCAGATCCGTCATTCTGGTGAAGCGGGGCGATATGCGTTTTAAAGGTGTCCAGGGACAGTTTGCCGGCTTTATGATTTGCCACGGCATCAAAAACCAGGGATTCAAGTTCGCGGACATTTCCCGGGAAATGGTACGTTGAAAGCAATGTCACCAGCTCGACTGGTGGTGTCGGCTTCTTTTTCTCAAGTGTACGGGCGGCAAGATCGAGGAAATGGGATACCAGCACAGGCAGATCCTCCTTGCGCTGACGCAGGGGTGGAATGCTGATGCGATGGGCGCACAGCCGGTAAAAAAGGTCATTGCGGAATTTGCCGGAAGTCTGCAGGCTGTCGATATCCTGATTGGTTGCCACTAAAATGCGCGCATCAGAACGTTTGGCCACATCCGAACCCAAGGGCAGGAAGCCGCCATCCTGCAAAAGCCGTAATAGCTTTACTTGGGAAACTGAGCTCAAATCGCCTATTTCATCCAAAAAGAGTGTGCCGCCGGCTGCGTTTTCAATCAAGCCGCTGCGTGAATCGTGCGCATCTGTGAAGGCGCCTTTGGTGTGTCCAAAAAGGGTATCTGCAAAGATGTTGTCATCGAGCCCGGCCACGTTGACGGCGACAAACCTGCCTTTCCGGGAACTTAGACGATGAACCGCCCTGGCAACCAGTTCCTTGCCGACGCCTGTTTCACCAGTGATTAAAACCGGCCTGGGGCTGGTTGCGATTGATTCGATATACTGGAAAATGCAGCGCATCTTGTGGCTGGCGGTTTTAATTTCAGCAAAGGCTTCAGGATTTTCAACTTCATCGGTAAACATATACGCTTTGAGGCGCATGTTTTCGCGTTGCAGTTCACGAATTTCTATTGCCCGGCGAACGGATCCGACCAACCTGCTCTTTTCTACCGGCTTGAGAATATAGTCAAAGGCCTCATGCTGCATGCACTTGACCGCGGTTTCCACATCGTTGGTCCCGGTAATCACAATGACCGGTATTTCCGGAAATGCGGCCGTTATTTGCGGGAGCAATTCATCACCTGAAATGTGCGGCATCCTTAAATCCAGCAGCAGCACCTCTACGGCGTGCTTCGCCAGCAGCGGCAACACATCTCTGCTGTCTTTACAGAGAATGAAGTTGTTCAAATTGGCGGAGCGCATCGTCATTTCAAAGCTGTTCAGCGCCTGTTCCTCGTCATCAACGATCATGACCGGTTGTTGCGGGTATGGTGTCGTAGACATGGTCTTTCCTCATGCAGTTGTCATTAATGGCCCTTTCGGGGAATGGGCTAAAATCCTGCTCGAACATGATGCGATTTCAATATACAGGTACTAAGAACCAACTTCGGAGTCATTTCGATTCATCGGAAGCCGGACATCGACCGATGTCCCTGAGCCGGGCACGGAAGTGAAGCTCAATGTGCCGCCATGCTCTTCAATGATCATCGAAGAAACCGACAACCCCAACCCAACGCCTCCGGAGTCAAATTTAGTTGTGAAAAAAGGATCAGTAACATGCGGAAGGATGTCGCGTTCGATGCCGATGCCTTCATCTTTGATCGTGACGATGAGTTGCGATTGCTTCTGATCCCAAATTGTGACCACTGAAATGCCTCTATTCTTGTCAGGCAATGCCTGGCAGGCGTTTTGGATAAGATTGACCATCACCTGTTCGAGGCGTTGAAAACTGCCGCGCAGCTTGGGCAGATTGTCCCCATAGGTGATCTCAAAACGATTGGTGGCCTTCTCAATCATATTGGCCACCAGGGATATTGTCGATTTCAACACCTTATTAAGATCGACCAACTGTTCGAGATCGCCGGCATCGTCGCGAACATAGTTCTTTAAATCATCGACGATACGCTTTATCCGCAGGGAGCCGTCCGAGATGCCTGAAAAAAGGGCTACCGTTTTTTCACGCATCTCGGAATAGGGCACGCCGGCCATGAGGAAATCACCGTTTTCCGCATAATACTTTTCCAGTATGGGGTAAGCATCGCGCCAGGCCTCTTTTAGAACGGGCGTATTCAGCATGATAAAGTTGTTGGGATTGTTTACTTCGTGGGCCACGCCTGAAACAAGCGTTCCCAGGGCAACCATCTTGTCCGCCTGCATCAGTTGACGCTGATGCTGCTGGGCCTGTTCTTCCGCATCATGAAGTGCCCGCTCTGCCTGCAGCCGGCCGGTAATTTCTTTACGGTATGCTTGATATGCTTTTCGCAATTCCCCGAGCTGCATTTCGACGGTGTTAAAGGCATTGGAGAGACGCAAGGAATGCAGCAGCGACTGGGAAAAAATGAAAGCAAACAGTCCAAAGGGCATAAAGTAGCCGGTTTGTACAAATTTAGCGACATGTAACATATCGTTGGCCACCGTGACGGCCAGAATAATGAAACCTATCAGGAACACCCAGGCCCCTTGCCTTTGATGAACGGCGGCAAAGATGAGGACGTAGAATCCATAGATAATGGTCAGGAGCGTGACTACCTGATAAACAGGGAGTGTGTGGGTATAGATTCTGGCTGGTGTAAAGAACACCAAGCCGGAGAACACCAGGCCGGTAATAATGGTGAAACGGCAAAAATATTTTGAAAATTCCTGAAAAAGGGATCGCATAAACAGGCCAAACATTGGGACCGAGAGATACCAGGAGTATTCGAGTTTCATGAGTACTTCCCAGCCGATGTCCGGGAAAAGGTGGGTCAGGTACCTTTCTCCGGTGGTGAGCAGTCGAATTACGATAAGAAAGCAGAACAGGCTGAAGTACAAAGGCGAACGATTTTTCGGCTGAAGTGCGAACAGACCGAGATGATACAGGGCCATGATAAAAATGCAGCCCAACAAGAAAAGATCCAAACCGAGCTGCCGTTCCCTGAGAGCCTGGATGTCTTTTTTTCGCCCCAGGGTAACGGCCTCCCAGATTCCGCCCCGCCGGTGATGGAAATTAGACACCTGGAAAATGAGTTCTGCCTGTTCTGTTTGGTTGACGAAGTCGATGGTCTGGGGGAAATATCGGGGAACCGTGGCAGCAGGCGTTTTACCTGCCGCACCCGTTGCACCCATTTTTTCGCCGTTTAAAAAAATCGTAAAGGCGGTTCCAATGTGGAATAGTTTCAAGGCCAGGGCCTGATCCCCGCCTTTAAGCAATATCCGCAGTCGATACGTCGCGAAGCCATGGCCGCTGAGCTTTTCAGCGCCCATTTCCATGCCTTTCCAGTAGCCCGGAATGCCGATGAAATTGGAGGCCATGGGTATTGTCCGGTCTGCAAAATCGGAAGGGCCCAGATGCTGTTGCCAGAAAAATTCATATTCACCGTTGAGTTCCACCGGACCGTCTTGCTCGAAATCCCAGTGGCGCAGATCGATGACTCCCCTGACAGCACGGGGCAATTCTCTTTCAGCATCGCTGCCCAGGCACAGAGGCGCAATCGCCGCACCGGCAAAATAAAATAGAAACAGCCATATAATCGTGAACCTTTGCACGATAAACCATCTCTGAGAAAGGTTAGTTAAACCTGGAGTTCAACAGGTTTTCCACGGAAAATCTTATAATTGAAGTAAATTTATTTGTTTATAAAGAAATAGTTGGCAGTTGACCACATATGTTATTCACCACAGCCAACAAGCTGAAGTCTAAAAGCAATTATAATAGCGTTTGGAGTAGAACCACTTTATAGTCACCAGAAGTGAAAGATGGCCCAAGGCAAATATAGTTTCGGAACATTATTCTGCCAAACGCTATAACTATACATGTTTTTTCTTTTTGGTAAAACCCAATATGTTTGAACCCCAAAATAGGCGACTGGAATATTTGCTACATTATGTTCAAGGCATGGAAAATATATCTATTGTATGGTATTCAGTATATCCAATCTCCAATAACCGATATCCAGATTCCGATGACCATGTAGGGGTACCCCTTGTGGGTACCCGAATAACCACAGGCGATTGGCTTAAACGGGCGGACACAAAGCCTGCCCCGGCATGGTATTGGGCCGGGGGCCTGCCCCTACACGACCATTGATCATTCGTTATTGGATATTCTTCTTTTTTAGAAATAACTGTCTCAACCATATATTTTCATTAATCATTTTATTGACTAAGGGTGACGGTAAGTATCAAGGTGGATAACTGTTTCCAGCCTAATTTGAAACGCTCATTTTAGGCTAAAAAAGGAGGAGGCAAATGAGCATCTATGATGACAAACCCTGGTTGAAGCATTACGACGACGGTGTTGACCCGGGGGTCTCGGTTTCTCCGGACACCAGCTACGCAGACCTGTTCAGCGCATCGGTAAAATCCAATCCAGCCGCGCCGGCCCTCCATTTTATGGGGGTTACCTTTTCCTATGGTGAACTGGATGACCTGACCGGGCGGTTTGCCGCCTACCTCACTGCCAGCGGTTGTACCCAGGGTGATGTGGTGGGTATCAACCTCCCCAACATTCCCCAATACGTCATCGCCCTGGTGGGCGCCCTGCGTTGCGGGTGTGCCGTGACCGGCATATCCCCCCTGCTGACGCCCAAGGAAATGGCCTACCAGATCAATGATGCTGATGCCAAGGTGCTGGTCACCCTGGACGCCATTTTCGAACACCGGGTCCAACCGATCCAGGGTGATGTTCCCGGCTTGAAGCACATCGTCTGCGCCAACATCGGTGATTATCTGCCGTTCATAAAAGCCTTCCTGGGCAAACTCCTGAAGAAAATTCCCACCGGTCAGATCGTTCCGCTGCAGGGCAAGGAAGTCGTGGCGTTTAAAGGCGTCATGGCAAGTCATGCCAATCAACCGCCAACGATCGATATTGCACAGACGGATACCTGCCTAGTGCAGTACACCGGGGGAACCACCGGCCTGCCCAAAGGGGTCGAATTGACCCACGCTAACATCGTTACCAATATCCAGCAGATTGCGAACTGGATTGATTATCAACATGGCCAGGAGGTCATGTGTTCCGCCTTTCCCCTTTTTCACATGGCCGGCCTTATGGTGTGCATGGCGTCGCTGACCCAGAACACGCCCCAGTGCCTTATCCCGGATCCGAGAAACACCAAACACATCTGCAACGAAATCAAGACATACCATCCTACGTTCATGACCAACGTGCCCTCCCTGTACCAGATGCTCATGGAAACACCTGGTTTCGATGCCCTGGACTTTTCCCCGTGCAAGGCGTTTGTCTCCGGGGCAGCTCCGTTTGCCGTGGAATCCATCCAGGCTTTTGAGGCCATTGTGGGCCAGGGCAAGGTGCTGGAGGTTTACGGCATGACTGAAACCAGCCCGATTGTAACCGGGAACCCCCTAAAGAGCCAAAGTAAAGTCGGCACAGTGGGTATTCCCGTGCAAAGCACGCGTGTCAAACTCATGGATATTGAAACCGGCACCCAGGAAGTTGGCGTGGGGGAGGAGGGGGAGCTGATCGTCAACGGCCCCCAGGTCATGAAGGGATATCTCAACAAGCCCGAGGAGACCGAGCATGCCATCCGTGAGATTGACGGCGAAAAATGGCTTTACACCGGTGATGTGGCCCGCATGGACGAGGACGGCTATTTCAGCATTGCCGACCGGGTCAAGGACATGTTGATCGTGGGGGGCTATAAGGTGTTTTCCCGTGAAGTGGAAGAAAAACTCTACGAGCACGCAGATGTGGAGTTCTGCGCCATTGTGGGTTTGCCCAATCCCGACCGGCCGGGCAGTGAAATCGTCAAGGCCGTGATCCAGAAACCTTCCGGTGCCGGAGCAGAAGATCTTGCCACTCTGGAGGCGGATATTGTGGCCTATTGCAAGGAGAACATGGCGCCTTACAAGATACCTAAAATCGTGGAATTTGTGGACGAGATACCCTTGACCGCGGTGGGCAAGGTGGATAAGAAGGCATTGCGGTAACGAAAGGCCTAATAGTTATTATTTCAAGCTGTTGATTGAAATCCATGTAACTTTTCAATAAACCCGGGTAGCCAAGATTTAAACGAGCATACTGGATTCCCGCCTTCGCGGGAATGACAGGCATTCAGCTACTTGCGTCATTCCCGCGAAGGCGGGAATCCAGTTTATTGTCCGGAGTTACTGAGTAGCTTCAAATCCATTGCCTGGAAATTGAAAGTAGAGGAAGCGACAAAAAATGAAGGCAGCCATTTACAGAGAATTCAAGGGCCCCATCACCATCGAGGATATGCCGGACCCGAAAGTGCCGGAGGACGGTGTAGTGGTCAAGGTCATGGCCAATGGTATCTGCCGCAGCGACTGGCATGGCTGGATGGGGCATGATCCGGACATTACCCTGCCGCACGTGCCCGGACATGAAATGGCCGGGATTGTGGAAGAAGTGGGGCCGCAGGTGAAGAAGTGGAAGCCAGGCGACCGGGTGACCCTGCCGTTTGTGGAAGGGTGCGGCGCATGCCCGCAGTGTGCTTCGGGCAACCACCAGGTCTGCGATCACCAGGAACAGCCTGGATTTACCCACTGGGGCTCTTTTGCGCAATTAACGGCCCTGCACCGGGCAGATGTCAACCTGGTATGTCTTCCAGATGAAATAGAGTTTGTAACGGCTGCCAGCCTCGGGTGCCGCTTTGCCACCTCATTCAGGGGCATCGTGGACCAGGGCCGAACAGGCCCCGGGGAGTGGGTGGTTATCCACGGCTGCGGGGGGGTGGGCCTGTCTGCTTTGATGATTGCCCGGGCTTTGGGGGCCAACACCATTGGTATCGACATCCAGGAAGAGCGGCTGGCGTTTGCACGTTCCATCGGGGCCATGTACATTTTAAACGCCGTTAAAACCCCGGACCTGGTGGAAGCCATCCTGGATATTACCGAAGGCGGTGCGCATGTTTCCATGGATGCCCTGGGCAGTCCGGAAACCTGCTACAATTCAGTAGATTGCCTGCGCAAACAGGGTCGGCACGTGCAGGTGGGCCTCATGGTGGACGACCACAAGAACACGGCCATTCCCATGGACAAGGTCATTGCCAAGGAGTTAGAGATCCGGGGCAGCCACGGCATGCAGGCCCACCGTTACGACCGGATGCTGGCCATGATCCTGGCGGGACAGTTGGACCCGGATAAGTTGATCGGAAAACGCGTCAGCCTGGAAGCGTCGGCTGGCGAACTGATGAAAATGGATCGTTTCGAGGGGTCGGGGGTTACTGTCATCGATTCCTTATAGTATGTCGAAAAGGTTCCTATTTTGTCTTCAGGTTGACGCTCGGAAAGGCGTCCACATTGGTATGCGGCAGAAAAAGTGCTGACGTGTATTCGTCCATGAACTGACTGTTGCTGGAAAAATCGATGTAAGTCATGGCATTGGAAAGCTCGCGCATGACCTTTAGTCCGACATTCAGGCGGGCCACATCGCAGCCGGTTTTTTAACCCCAACGCTGGGGTTAAGACCGCGGTTCAGACTATGAATTGCACTGGATGCGTTTTAAAAAGAAGAAGCTGGAAAAAATGATCGGCGTCGTAAATATGAAAATAGCGCTGAAACCATATGTTTCGATCAACAAGCCGGCAATCAGCGGAAAGATAGCCGTTGTCAAACTCAGGGTGCCGCTGATGCCGGCGTAAATGGCACGATTGTCGTTGGTGGTAATTTCAAGCAGCATACCCTCGATGGATATCCTGCCCGCCGAAACAGCAAAGCCCGAGATAAAAAAGATCCACTGAAACAGGCCGAGGCCCATTCGGGAGAGGATCAGGGTAAGCACCGGTAACATGCCTCCTATAAGTACATAACAAAATGAAACCCCCTTGAATCTATACCTGTCGGCAACTTTGTTCCATATGACAGTCGAAAGGGCCATGCCCGCAAATTGTAACAACAGGTAGTTGCCGATCTGATGGTCCAACAAGCCGAAACGGGATTTTGATAAAGCAACGTAAAAGGGAATAATCGTGAGGCCGAGACTAGATGCGTTGATAAGCAGTATGTAATTGGTCAGGTTTGAATCATTTTTGAGCATTTGCGGTATGGCCTTCATAATGACGACCATTCGTGACAATGAATCCATTCTTCCCGGTGCCTCTCGAATCACTAAAAAGCCGGCGGCGGCGATGAATAGCAGGACGGCGGCGGCAAGAAAAATGGTCATGTAATTTTTTGGATAGGGCAGGGCGATGACAAGTTGGCGAACGACGATAGCGGAAATCAACATGGCCACGGAAGAGATGGCTTGTTTAGAAATGAGAAAGCGCTTACGCTGCACCCTCGGCAACACCTTCCCCAATATATCGGTGTACGAGATGCCCGCAAACGCACCACTGGTAGCAAACAATGCCACCCAGAGAAAAATAGTGGTCATCAGGACAAGGGGATCGCTCTTCTCGGCGATGGCAAGCGTATATCCCATTCCGGCTAAAGAAAGCACACGCAGGTAAATACCCATCAATAAAAAAGGCTTCTTACGGCTGCGACCCGCCAGAAATCCGGCAAATAAAATTTGGGTCACCAAGGGTAAGCCCACGGCGATGCCTGTAAGCATGCCCACGTGAACGCTTGTACCACCGATTTTTAAAATCAAAGAGGAAAAAACCGTGTTAACGTCGATAAAGGTGGTGACAAACGCTAGAAAAAGGGCGTGCCAGAGAAAGGCGATAAAATTGTGTCTGGAATCACTCACATCAGCAATGGTCTTTTTCAGTAATGGATTCGATGTATCTTTCCGCTGAAATGGCGGCAATAGCGGCATCTCCAACAGCTGTGGCCACCTGCCTTAGCGGTGTGTGGCGCACATCGCCTGCTGCAAATATGCCGGGCACCGAGGTTACCATATTTTCATCGGTTAGTAAAAATCCCGATTCATCAACCTTTATGCCATTGTCTAAAAAGCTACCGTTGGGCGTTATACCGATCCATATAAAACATCCATCAGCCGGAAGGGTGGACTCCTCCCCGGTTTTTACATTTTTCAGGCCAACTTTATCAACATTAAAGAACCCGTCGACTTTGGTGGGTACGTGATTCCACAGGATTTCGATTTTTTCGTTGCAGAGAACCCTTTCCTGCAGAATTTTGGTGGCCCGCAACTTATCCCGTCGATGGACGAGGTATACCTTCTTGGCGAATTTGGTAAGATACAGGCTTTCCTGAACGGCTGTGTCGCCCCCGCCCACAGCAACCACCACCCGGTCCTTGTAAAAAGGTGCATCGCAGGTCGCGCAAGATGATACCCCCTTGCCGTAGAATCGGTCTTCGCCCGGAATCCCCAATTTTCTGAAGGAAGCACCGGTGGCGATGATGATCGCGTAAGTGGTAATGGTTTTATCGCCAAGATGAATCTTTTTCACGGGTTCCGAATAATTGATGGACCCCACTTCACCACTGGCAATTTGGAGACCAAACTTTTTGGCCTGTTCAGTCATCTGCTGAACCAGTGCATGTCCGGCCAGCCCTTCGGGGAATCCAGGATAATTTTCAATCCAATCCGTCAGTAAAATTTGTCCGCCCGGTGCCGCTTTTTCAATGAGAACCGTGTTCAGTCTGGCGCGGGATGCATAAATTCCAGCTGTCAGACCGGCTGCCCCGCCACCGATAATTACCAGATCATAATCAGCTTTTTTTTCCATATTCTTAACCTCTGTTTTATATATTGCCCAGGTAGTCCGCTTTTACAATTTCGTCACTACCCGCCTCATTTTCACTGAATACGTTCCAGTGGTGGGATGCTTCATATTCGCTGCAGCCTCTGTTTAGCCATCCATAAACTTGTTTCAGAAAATCGTCGAACAGGCTCATCTGTTCTTCGCTGTTGTCACACTGGTATGCGATATATCCGCATATAAAGGTTGCCAGGCGGGTAGCACACTGCTTATCGCTTTCTATGGGGGATGAATGCAGCACGGCCATCTCGCAGGCGATGCGGGCAAGCCGGCGTGCACCGGCCTGGTTTGTCCTGATGCTTTCATCTGAAAACGGGAGGGAAAATTGCCCTTCCTCCATGGCTGTCGATGGAATATTGCTCGATTCGTCCTTCATGTATGCCCCCTTTTGCCCAAGCAAGATCAGGCAGCCTGTGAGTGAGAAATTTTTTCGCTGGTGTTGCCGTCGGTTCTCTTATCTTTCAAATCGTGGAGATGATCGGGCAAACGCACCACCAAGACAGGTCTTGAGCATCTGCGAATGACCTCACCCGCCACGCTGCCGATAATAGATTGTCCCAGTTTCCCATGACCATGGGTACCCATGATTATCAGGTCATAACTCCCCTGGCGGGCTGCAGCCAGAATCTGGTTAACCGGATTTCCGACCCGAACATCCACATTTTCCTCATTTAGCGGGCAGTTGGGTATTTCCAGGGTCACCTTTCGTGATGTTTCCCTGATGCGGTCGTGGATGGCCATTTTGGCGGATTCAATTCCTTTGTTATTAAAAGACGCCCATTCTTTTTTACCCATGTGGTCGGCTAAATTTACACCGGTCCCCATGGATATTTCTTCAACAATGTCCGGGATGACATGCAACAGGGTGACCTTGGCGTTGTATTGGTGGCCGATGCTGCAGGCATACCGAACCGCATGGCGCGCCGTGTCGGAGAGATCTGTGGCGTAAAGGATGCGTTTGATGGCGGGCACCATGGGGTGATCCTCCACAGGCAGCGGTTGCGGCATGTCACCACCGGCGACAAGCCTCGGGGCGATATCAGGTGTTTTACCGGTATCCGGCTTTTTATCGATGCTGCCAAATATTCTGTTAACCGATTTAACATACCAGGCTGCCGTTTGAATCTGGATAACGTAGGCCAGTGCAATCAGGAGGGCAATGGTAATGCCCTGTTTGCCGAAAGCCGTCATGGCGATGGCCAAGGCGATGGAGAGATCCCGCATCACCACCCCGTACACCATGGCAATGGCATCCCCGCGCCGGAAGAATATCCGGCCGACAATTGACAGAAAGACATAGGATACAAGGTAGAATACTGTGAGCGGCGCCAGAATGATCAGAATGTCACCGGGGTTGGCGATAATGCTTTTGGCTTTCAGGGACATGGCCACAAAGGCGATCAAAATGACACCCAAAGCCGAGAAAGGGGGAAATTTGGGTTTGAGGCGCTGGTTCCAGTATTTTTCGCCATATTTTTGTTTAAGGATCGATTGGGTGGCAAGACCGGCTATCAAGGGAACAAAGACAAAGAGAGCGATCTGTTTGAACATGTGCAGCATGTGCACCTCGATGGTGGCGCCCATAAAAACCTTGGTATACACAGGCGCTGCCAACGCACCGATGATCAGGCCGAAAACCACCATTTTAATCGCCGCCTCCTTGTTGCCTTTGGCAAATCCGGTCCAGGAGATGGTCATGCCCGAGGTCGGCAGAACGCCGATCAGGAAAAGCCCCACCGCCCAAAGAGCGTATTTTTCCGGTCCCCCGGAAAAGAACAGCTTGCCGGTGAAATAGGCAATGATCGGAATAAGCACAAAATTGATGACCTGGGTAGTGATCTGCAGCTTGTAGTCCTCACCCTTAAAAACACTTTTGACATTCAGGGTCACCATCATGGGGTAGACCATGATAAACGTGACCGGAATGATGTACTGCTTGAGAGGCGCGGCATTGAAGAAATAACCAAAGGCGAGACCAAATGCCATGGAAATCGGTATGGCCCATACCAGATTTTTTTGTAACAGTGTCAGTAGTTTCATCATGAGGTATACTCCTCTTAGTCGTTTCCAATCAAATTCTTGAATAAAAGTTATTTAATAATGTTGGTCAAAACTCGATCGAGAGCCTCGTTATCTTGTATACCGATCAGGCGCGCTAGTTCTTTGCCTTCCTTAAAAAAGACGAGGGTTGGGATGCTCTGAATCCCGAGTTTTACGGCAATCTCCTGGTTGTGGTCGATATTAATCTTAATAAAGGTTGCCTTGCCTTCGAATGTTTTTTGAACTTCATCGAGAATCGGTTCTTGAGCACGGCAAGGCGCACACCAGGGTGCATTGAAATCAACCAAAGTGACACCGTTTTCGATCGAGTTTTCAAAATCTTTCTGGGATGATAGTTCAGTCTCAATCATTGTAATTTCCTTATGCCGTCCTATTTGAAAAAGATGCGGCACTATTAATACCTGCCGCATCTTTTTGGGTGTTCTTTTTTTTAAAAAGGATGGTTTATTACCCGCCGAAGTTTCCGCTGCCCAATCCCTGCATGGCTTCTTCGGCGTTCATACGCAGTGTAGATATGGCAGCATCAAAGGCTTTGCGCTCCGTTTGGATATCTTCCATACCGGTTTCCGGTGTGCATGATTCCCGGATTTGTTCAATCCTACCATCCATCTCTTCAACCAGCATGTGCAGGTCCTCGATGTTCGGAAGAATTTTTTCCCTCTGGCCACCGGGCAATTTTTCCATTTTGCGGGTGATGTCATAAATAATGGCTTTCCACCCAGTTAACTCCATTTCCATTGTCTTGCAGCAATTTTTCGCTTTCATGATTTTTCCCCTTTTCTTGGGTTCCGGTTTTTTCGGACCGTCTTGTATGATTCATGAATCTTGAAAAATGGGGTATCAATAATTATGCCAATCTGATAAATTACATCATTCAAGAAAAAGAGAAATATTTAACTATCTAAATTTAAAAAGAAAATAAAAAAAATAGAGAAATAATAAATCATGTTTGGTATCATTTCAACGTCGGTGGTTTTTTGGGGAAACGTTAATTTTACGATTATATGTAAAGCTTTACGTTATATAACGTTTATAAGTTGATAATAAATGGTCAAGTAGAGATCAGTAAGGAAAAATAATTTGACATGGATAGTGTTTAGGAATTAACAGAAGTACAGGTTGTTCGAGGTAACTATAAAGCATCATTGATAAAGGGAGATACGGGGCCATGCTAGAGCAGACCCATCAATTCTGGAACCTCCAAATTGCCAACCAGATTTTTGATTCCATGGCAGACGGGGTGT
>JBDLJD010000077.1:0-20476 GCA_039714495.1 Thermodesulfobacteriota bacterium | reverse complement strand
CTTAGCTCTATTTTTCATCATTTAAGCTCCTCGATCTGTTTTTATCAGTTGTCTTTCAGATATGCTCCAATTCTTCCAGAGCCAAGCTTTTTACAAGATCCTTGATGCGAGGATCTAAAATTTTCAGATAGGCTTAACTTGAAATATTGGCGACAAACGTCTTCCCGTATTCAAAACATTTGGCTTTGCTTTCGTTGTCGGGGTTCCACAATACCTTTAGACCATCATCCACTAGCTCAAAGCCTGCTGATGTTAATTTTTCAGATATTATTTTAACCGATTCACCACTCCAGCCATAGGAACCAAAAGCGACTGCCTTCTTGTTTTTAAATTTTAGCCCTCTTATCTCTTCAAGGATGCCGGCCACCGAAACCAAAATTCCTTTGTTGATGGTCGGAGAACCAATCAGGACAGCTTTGGACTTGAAAATTTCTGTGATAACGTCATTTTTATCGGTTTTTGCCAGGTTGAAAAGTTTCACATTAACTTTTTTGTCGGTTTCTTTAATGCCATCGGCGATGTTCTCGGCCATCACACGGGTACCGTTCCACATCGTGTCATAGATAATCGTTATCTGATCTTCCTGGTAGTCATTAGCCCATTCCAGATATTGTTCGACAATTTTCACAGGCTTGTCACGCCAGATGATTCCGTGGCTCGTACAAATGATGTCCAGGGGCAGGTTGAATGACAAAACTTCCTGAATCTTCTTCGTAACCAGCGGACTGAATGGCGTTAAAATGTTCGCGTAATATTTGATGCACTCATTGGCAAGTTCATTCTGGTCCACCAGGTCATTGAACATGTATTCGGATGCATAATGCTGTCCAAAGGCGTCATTGCTGAATAGCACGTTGTCTTCCGTCAGATAACAGAACATACTGTCGGGCCAATGGAGCATGGGAGCTTCGACAAATACCAACTCCTTCTTTCCCAGGCTGAGCTTGTCTCCGGTTTTGACCACCTGAAAATTCCAGTCTTGGTGATAATGTCCTTTTAGGGATTTAACACCATTTTTGGTACAATATATCGGCGTGTCGGGGATATGACGCATCAATTCAGGCAGGGCACCGCTATGATCACTCTCGGCATGATTGGCAATGATGTAATCGATTTTATTCAGATCGATTTCTTTGGCCAAATTCTCGATGAATTCTTTGGAAAAGGGCCTCCAGACCGTATCGATCAGAGCAACCTTATCTTCTTTGATCAAGTAAGAATTATACGAAGACCCACGATGAGTAGAGTATTCGTCTCCGTGAAATTTTCTCAATTCCCAGTCTATTTTGCCAACCCAGTAAATATTGTTTTTAACATTAAGACTCATGATATTCTCCTTTCAGCAAAAAGCTATAAAATTCGGCAATCGAGAACAAGACAGTGTTCTCTTTATCAATGTGCTGATTCAGCAGTGTTATATATGCTATCCAAAATTCTCAACGTAACCGTGACGGCTTCGTGTTCCAATTTTAAGTCATTGATGGGTTTCATCGGGTATCTCCTTAAAAATTTTTCATTTGTTTTATTATTAGCAATTCACATGCCAGATATTTTATACATTAAATTACAAAGAGTTATACAAAATGTTATCATTTTATAGACATATTTTGTGTTGCTATTATCACAACATTGTTATAATTATGGTAACCATGGATTTATTAGATACGATAATTTCAATGGCTATTGATCTGACGGGTGCCCTGAACGCCAAGGATCGCTATCAACGGCTGCTACATGTAATTGGGCGTGTAATACCATACAACGCCTCGGCCCTACTCCGCCTTGAAGGAAACGTGCTGGTGCCGATAGCAGCGGCTGGACTAAAGGCTGATGCAATGGGCCGGAGATTTCCTCGAAGCGATCACCCTCGACTGGACATCATTTGCAATGCGGCAGAGCCCGTGCTTTTTCCTTCTGACACCAAACTTCCCGATCCGTTTGACGGTTTATTGCATTCAGACACGGATACATTACAGCAGATTCATGCCTGCTTGGGATGTCCTTTACGTGTGGAGAATCAGCTGGTGGGCGTATTAACTGCCGATGCAAAAGACCCTCATAGTTTCGATAATCTTGAACCACGATTCTTAAAGGCTGTGGGGGCCATGGCCGGGGCCCAAATACAAACCGTCAACCTGATCGAAGCATTAGAGCAAAGTGCCAAACGACATGGACAGATTGCAGATGATTTGATGAGAGATGTTCAGATAGGAAAAGACAAACAAATCATAGGCAGCAGCCCGGCAATGGTCCGATTACGTCGAGAAATTGAGCTTGTGGCGAGTTCAGATTTTACCGTTCTGGTTTTGGGCGAAACAGGTGTCGGGAAAGAGCTGGTTGTTCGAGCGATCCATGCTGAATCTTTGCGAAAAGACGGTCCCATGCTGTATCTAAACTGTGCCGCAATACCTGAAACAATAGCAGATTCCGAGCTTTTCGGACATACAAAAGGGGCCTTTACCGGAGCCAATAAAGACCGAGCAGGTAAGTTCGAGGTGGCCGATAATGGTACACTGTTTCTTGATGAAATCGGCGAACTTCCCCTTTCTATTCAAGCTAAACTTCTACGAACAATACAAGAAGGAGAAATCCAGCGCGTAGGCTCAGAAAATACAATACATGTTAACGTGCGCTTGCTGACAGCTACAAATAGAAACCTTGAAAGAGAGACTGAAAAAGGCAACTTTAGGGAGGATCTTTTTCATCGTCTAAATGTTTACCCGCTTAGGGTGCCGGCATTGAGAGAACGAAAAACAGACATTCCGTTGTTGGCCGGCTTCTTCAGCGAACGCATGCAGAGACGATTAGGGCTCGGGCCTGTGAGAATCAGCACTGACACAATGGATGTATTAACCCACTATGCCTGGCCTGGCAATGTTAGAGAATTGGAGAACATTTTATCAAGATCAATTCTCAAGGCATCGGCGAAATGCACCCCAGGGGACCAGGTGATTGTGAATCCAAGTCATTTAGGTGACGATCTATCATCGGTCTCGAATCTCCCTCAACGTAATTTCCAACCGTCACCATCGCCTTTGCCATCTGGATATTCGCTCCGTGAAGCAACCAAAAGTTATCAGAGACAAGTGATCCAACATATTTTGGACCATAAAAAGGGTAACTGGGCTGCTGCCGCAAGGGAATTGGGGATGCATCGAAGCAATCTCCACAATCTTGCTACGCGTTTAAATATTCGGAAAAAGGAACAGGGGTTCCTGAAGGCACAAAATTGATTGGTGAAAGGTCTAGATGGGATGGTAGCGGTGGTTATATGCTGTATGAGCAAGAGAAGCCCGATTATGCTTGGACTATGATGTGGAACCATCTGTTGGATATAGAAATTGTGCCGATTTTGGATACTGAAAAGGATGTCATTAAAGGTTGGTTAGAAATCAATTTGCCACTTAGCGCCAACATATTCGGCACTACCCTGTGCCTCACCGAATCCGTCCTCCTTACCGTCGAAGTAACCGACCTCGGGAACCACCATCGCATTGTCGGTGATGTGGATATGGGAATTGAAAAAGGCCGATAAGGCGGTGTCGTCCGTGGTTCCGCTCATATCCATATTAATTACCACCGCAATTGAGCCCCTACCAATTGAGAATGGTAAGACCTGAAATAGCTTAACTTTCCTACATGGCTTTAATTATATTTTCATTTCTAAAACTATTTCATGGTCAATGAAACCTGCCTTTCTATAGAATTTAATTCCTCTATTGTTTTTAGCAGATACAACCACCTTTACTCTTTTCGCCTGTGCTTTGGCCCATTCAATAAATTGATTTACGAACATTATCCCAACGCCTTGGCTTCTGAAATTTGGTTTCACAAACATGCTATCAATTTCCGCAATTTTATCTATATTTCTATAATCTTCAGTTTTACTTATGCTTCCTATAAGATATCCCTCAATATTACCAAAATCTATTGCAACTATTACCAAACCAAAACCGTTCCTCATGTTTCTTTTAAATTTTCCCTGATAATTTTTGGGAAAGTGTATGTCTACTGTATTGTCATAAAAATTATGTTCATTGATGCATAGCTGACTGCTCAATTCAATTATAGCATCAACATCTTTCATAGATGCTGTCCTTATCTCCATAATACTCACCTCTCATTAATTACTTCTCTATTGTTTAGTTCTATGTCTATGATAAATGGATATTTTTTTGAAAGGTAAGGACAGGTTGAGGATCAGGTCAGCATCCACAGAAGGGTGGAAATCGCTTTAGATCAGATGTGAATTGAGAGTACAATGGAATATATATAGGATTGGCCGGGCGGGGTCAAGCAATGAGTGAAATCTGGTAAGACAGAACAGGTCACAGACAGCTCCGACTGACCAACAGAATAATCAAGGAGATGGATATTATGGATGATGTTGTTGGCAACCGGAGACTGCCGTGAATCTTTTGTAGCCTTCATGGAAAAACGCAAGCCGGAGTTCAAAGGGAAATAGGCAAATGACCCTGCAATCTCCATCTGCACATATTTCCCTTTGTATGATTTATAGTGACAAGGTTGCCATAAGAGCTACATTGTGATATTGAGTATTCTTAATTGAACATTATCAACAACATTAACAGGTAATAGAATAATGAATCATGACAGGCGTATTGACATAGACAGGAGGGTTCCCGGAGATCGACGAACCAGTGCAGGCTATAGTATGTATACGGGGCCCGAAAAAAGATCCACTTTCGACCGCAGAAGATATAGCGATCGAAGACACTGAGATTATGCTGTGTCATAGTGTCCCTTTTCCATTAATCCTGTATACAGAAATCAGGTATGAATGAAAAAGGGACATTCTTGATACGTGGGATTAGCTTTTCAAAAAAGCTCCGATTTTATCATTGCCAGCCACTTCTTCGAACAATTCCCCGAAATATGATTTCATGTTAGAAAAGTAATTCGGGTCCATCCGTTTTTTAAAGAGGTTGCAGGAAAACATCGAGAGTAATCCTTCCAATTGAGATATGCCGCCCTCTGTAGCAGGATCGTATTGTGACCAGTTTTTCAAGTGTTCTTCCGACCGGAAGAAAAGCATGGTACTTCAGGCGTAGGCCACATCCGCTCTCCATTTAGAGAACGGAACAGCTACATAGCCGATCAATCCTTCCGGATCAGCTTTTTCGATGATGCCGTCACACATATCAATGGTGATGGGCTCACCACAATCGAGACATGGGGATTCAATGCGGATCTTTTTTCCCGGGAACAGCCAGCTGACCGCCAGCGATTCAAATGCTCACTGCGCGAACCACTTCTGTTCACCGTCAACAGTGACGCGGAACTGTGTCGGCTGATTGTTAAAAGGCGCGAACGAGGAGATAAAATCTGTTTTTGGATAGAGCCAGCCGTAGACTCCGGACTTAAACAGGGTGTGCATCGTCTTTCTTCCTTCTTCAGGTGAAACACCGAGTTCCGCCGCGATCTCCGTGTAATGCGGCGCAACACCCGTGTCCATCATCCGTTTCATAATAAAATGAAACGTTTTGTCCAACACTTCTGTGTCACTCATTTTTCCTCCTTTCTTTGCATAAAAGTCAGGTGCAATACTTTGCTTTAAGGTTTAACACCGGTCTGCTTGAATTCCTATGCAAGATATTCGAAAAACTGCGGGGAATTTTCATATACGATTCCGGGCAGGTTGTTTGAGCCGGTTGTAAACGAGGCCATCTCCGGTAAAAGCCACCGTGATTATGAGCTTTTGCATGGGACACCTTTCAGTGTTCAAATCAACTCCCGCACATCTTTTAGTTGACATATTCACTCATTATATTGATATTTTCAAGTTTTATTCTTATATTTTCCTTAATCGCCTATAACTTGCGCCCAATATCGAGGGACCCCCATGAGCATTGACCGCATCAGGGAATTCAACAGGTTTTACTCCCACAAGATCGGGTTGATCACCAATACACGCATAGAAAAAATGGTCGATGGCTTAAACCCGGAGGAGATCGAAGACCTGGTGCATGCCATGGATACCATCGAGAATATTCTTGAACCCCGGGCGAAAAAATCAAACCTGATAACCCTGAGGACCCACCGCCCCGGCGATATCGGAACCGTAATACACCGCCACGGTGTTCTCTATTCCCGCGAGTATGGGTTCACCCATGCGTTCGACGCATATGTAGCCCAGGGCATGGCCAGTTTCATTGAAGGAATCACACCGCGGGAGCACCTGTGGATCGCTGAGGTTCAAGGCAGGTTTGCCGGCTCTATCGCCATTGTCCGGCGGGACGATGAAACCGCTCAACTGAGATGGCTGATCGTGGAGCCCAGGGAACGGAAAAACGGTATCGGTCGGCAGCTGGTGGCAGAAGCTGTTCGGTTTTCAAAAGAAAAAGGATACCGTGCCATCATTCTGTGGACCATTGATTTTCTGCACGCTGCCCGCCATCTTTATGACGCCGCCGGCTTCCATGTGGTTGAAACCAAAGTCAGCCAGGTGTGGGGGAAGACGCTCACCGAGGAATGCTGGAGATTGGATTTGGTTTCCAAAGATGTCTGACCCTGTACCTATTGGTTAAATGTATCCAGCCCTCGGCAGGGATAAATCCCTGCGCTACATGGTTGATTTGAGGAATGGGCATGTAGGCCAAGGCTTCAGCCCTGTAGGGTCAGAAGATCTAAAAAATGAATCACGAAAACACGAAATCCAAAAAGCACGAAATGTCAGAAATGTTTTCGTGATTTCGTGATGGAGGTTTTTGATTCGACGTTGGAAATTGGATGTTAATTATTGGATATTTGAAAACAATAAAGAGACAACTTTTGCTCAGGACTTGACCGTTCTGCCCTCTGGCTCCTGTCCTCTGGGCACTTCAAGCGTGCCGCTCCCTGCTGCGTGCAGCAACAAGCGCTGCCGCTCCGCACAGCCCCAATATGTAGCCGATGCCGCCGAATATATCCTTGACGCCCGGCTTGTCCAGGTCAGCACGCAGGGCGGCGATTTCCCTGTGAATGCGCCTCAGTTCATTCGATAGTTTGGCATTTTGTTCCTTTATCTCTGCGATGACATCCTGGGTATTATCTTTGGGAGCATCCTGCGCGAAAAGGGAAACCGGCAGACCCCATAGAAAAAGGAATACTATGCTCATAAGCACGCTTCTTTTTATGTTCGTCATTTCCCTTCCTCCACTTCTGATTTTTTCAGTTCAAAGCTGTTTCTATGGCCCATGGTTGCATCGATTACAATCTTCAAATCGTCCACCGCGGGTACAGGGAAATTGAAAAGGCCCTCTTTGTCGGTGATCCCTTGCACAAGCAGCTTTTCCCGGCTGTCGTAAACCAGTACGTTTCCTCCTTTCACCGGTTTGCCGTCAGGAAAATAGCTTTCCGTGTATATTTTCCCCCCATCGACATACGCGAACAGGTTTACCCTGTGGGCCAGCGCGGTCCCGTTTAATATGAGCAATATGAATATGGTTGCCAGCAAATAATTTATCTTTTTCATAAGAATCCTTGCTACTCCATATTGCGTGTGAAAACCCAATACACGGCGCCAATCTCCACGCCCTTTTCTTTTCCATTGTGCTTGAGCGTCCACCCGGCTTCGCTGAGCGCCGAAAAACCCCACCAGCCGGCCCTGGGCATGGCATAGTTGAAAATACCGTTGGCATCCGCCTTAACCACCTGGGTCACGTAAGGGTCGGCCGGGGCCACGACAATGCTCTTGTTACCAGGAGACTCGTTCAAGTATTCGATCTCCACTTCGGCAAAAGGGATAGGCTTGCCTTTGAGCAGCACCTGGCCGGTGAACAGGTTCCCGGTCCACAAACCATAGGGCCGGGTCATGGGGATGATTTCCGTTTCCAGGCCAATGGGCTCATCCCAGCCTTTCTCAAGTCCCAGGGCATTTACACACACCTTGGTGTAATGCACGATGAACACATCCTCGGCCGGCTCCCAGTATGGCGTCGGTTCGGAAAAAAAGATGTAGTCGCCCGGCCTGCGGATTGTATAATCAATAGCCCAGACAGTAAACCCCTGGTTCTGCCCAGGGCCTTTTCCCTGGGTCTTTTGAAGGCTGTCAAGCAGATCCACCTTTTTACCGGAATGGACCACGCCGAACTGTTTGGGTTTAGCCATCTCCATGTAGTGCATTTCCAGGGGATGGATGAACTTGACCTCAAGGCTGACTGCTTTGGGATCATCCCTGGTCACGATATTATCTGACGGTATGATCGCGCCAAAATGGGCCGACACTGTATTTGCAGCCCCAACCAGAACACCTAAAACCACGACAAACAGAACAAATTTTTTCATGCGCATTGATCTCTGCTCCTTTTCTTTTCCACATAAAAAAAGGCCACGAAAGTGCGCCCCCCATGGGGTGCCTGGACTTTCGTAGCCTTTTTTCTTATTTTTTGCCTGCTGTGGTCAGCAGGAAATATACCTTAATAATAACTTCAGACGGCTTCGGCCGCGATTCAAGATGCACCTATACCGGGCATAACACCATATGTCAAATTATTTCCTAATATCCTTCCATCTTGGCAATCACATTGCACATCACTTCGTCGGCCCCGCCGCCCACGGAAATGACACGGGCATCACGAAAATAGCGGGTGATGAGCATTTCATTCATAAAACCCATACCACCGTGCATCTGCATACACCCGGTTGTTACCTCCTGAACCAGGTGGGCTGTTTTCAGCTTGCCCATGGTGATCTCCTTGGTGGCGTCCAGACCGGCTTCTTTCATGCGCACGATATGGTAGGTCAGCTGTTTGAGGCATTCTATTTCCATCAGCCATTCCGCCAGCCGATGCTGCAGCGTCTGCCTTTTTATCAACGGCTTGCCAAACACAACCCGGTCCTTGATGTAACCCACGGTCATGTCGATGATGTCCCTGGCGCTGATGTACCCCATGGGAATCCCTGAAAACCGTTCGTGCTGAAACTGTTGCATCTGGTAGATGAAGCCCTCCCCCTCTTTTCCGATCAGGTTTTCACTGGGAATTCTGAGGTTGTCGAAAAACAGCTCGGCCGTATCGCTGGAGCGCATGCCCAGCTTGTCAAGTTTCCGGCTGACATTAAAACCGGGCAGATCGGTGGGCACCACGAAAAGGCCGAAAGAGTGGTAACCCGGGTCGTCGCTGGTGCGGGCCAGCAGCGTCAGAAAGTCCGCCTGGGTCCCGTTGGTGATGAAGGTTTTGGACCCATTGATGACGTACTCGTCGCCTTCCCGCCGCGCGGTGGTGATCAAGGCCCCTACATCAGACCCGGCCCCGGGCTCGGTTACGGCAATGGACGCCACCATGTCGCCGGCGATGGCCGGCTTGAGGTAGGTTTCCTTGAGATACTCGCTGCCGAAGTCATTGATGGCAGGAGTAGCCATGTGCGTCTGCACGGCAATGGCAATGGGAAGGCCAAAGCCCTGGATGTGGCCGAGTTCCTCTAGGAAAGCGAGTTCGTACCAGTAATCCAGCCCCTGACCGCCGTATTTGGGATCATAGCGGATACCCAGAAAACCGAGGTCCCCCATCTTTTTAAAAAGGTCGTGAAGCGGCGTGTACCCGTTTTCTTCCCATTCATCGAGATTCGGCTGGATTTCTTTGCGGACGAAATCACGGACTGCCTTGCGAACCATTTCGTGATCCTTGGTAAAATAGATCTGGTCAGGTGATTTGATTTTTTTTGTTTTCATTTTTCGCCTTACATTTGTTTGTTAGTAGTAGGTTTTAGCGGACGGTTAAGCTGTTTCCCATGACTTCATGCCTGTGGCTGTTTAGTTTTTCTTATGAAAGGTGCCTGGTTTCGGTCCCTTGTCCGGCGGACCGGCAAATACCTGGGCCATGGACATCCACTTCTCCGCTGTATCTCCTTTTATTGTCAGGCCGGTGTCCAGGTAATGCCTACGCTGGGCCACCACCAGGCAGAAGTCCAGGGCATTGCCCTGGATGACCTCAAGGAATGCTTCCGGTCCCCAGGTCCAGACGTCGCCGGAAGGGCCGTTCAGTTCCACCCGGATCTCCTGCTCCGGCTTTTCCAGTCCCCGGCATTGAAAACTCCACCCGAAAGTGGCCACACCCAGGTGGGCGACATGTTTCAGGCGGTCGGTGGGTTTGCGCTCAACCCCAAGGGCGTCCACTATATCTTGCCCGTGGGCCCAGGTTTCCATCAGACGGGCTGTGGCAGACGAACGGGCGCTCATGGGAATGTGCCAGGGCAGGCGCTCCTTGGGATCACGGGCCAGATAGGCCTCGATCATGATCTTGCGCTCGATCCGCCACCATTTGAGCAGTTCCGCGTTGCTTTTACTGCGTCCGGTCTGCAAGGTGAATTCAAAAAAGCTTTCAAAATTATCGGCCAGTATGGTCATTTCCTTTTCAAAGGCTTCCTTGTCGGTTGCAGAAAGCCGGGCAAACATGTCGAAATAGGCGATGTGGGCTATTTGATCCTTTACAGTCCACCCAGCGACTGGCGTCACCCTGTCCCAATCGGCATCGCTGATGTCCGCCACCATATCGTCCAGTTCCTGGCCTTCGTCAGCCAGGTCTTTGCAGATTTCCTTCATAGTTTTCCTCTCATTCACTCGGGGGATCGAAGATAATTTTTTCCGTAAATTTCGTGATGATCTGGTCATGCTGATTTTTCACCACGTGCTTTAAATCCACCAGGGTTTTTGCGGATGATGTCTTGCGATCCACAAAGGCCGTAAGCTCCACATGCAGGGTGTCGCCGGTAAAGGCCGGGTTTTTCACCTGTGCTTCCACGCCGACCATGCCGTGAAACAAACCCAGTTTTTCCCTTTCCGTCATCGCATCAACGATTTCCATAATTCGGGTGGCAACCAGCCCCATCCCCAAGGAGATCAGCAAGGGGGCCGGTGCAAATCGCTTGTTGTGCAGCCCTGGCATCTCATTTTTGACGTACTCCATATCGATGAAAGGCGGCTCATGAAGTCCGATCAGATTGACGAAAGTAACGATGTCTGTCTCCGAAAGGGTTCTTCGGTGAGAGGTCAACCGGTACACGGTTTTCCCATGCTCGTTCTTTTCAATTTGCAGTGGATTGGACATGTTATTCCCTCTTTCATTCGTTAAACAGTGATTCCGGAATATCCACCACCTTGGCTCTTAAATATTCCCCCAGGGTTTTGGCCTGGGGATCCATGCGCAGGGAGGCTGAAACGCCGTCGCCGAGCACCCCTTTGACATAGAAATTAAGCGCCAGAAGGTTGGGCAACTCGTACCGCTCGATCTCAAAGCCGGCCATGTCCGGCATGAGTTCCTTAAGTTTTTCCACACTCAGAAAATCCTGGAGAAAGGCAAAGGCTTCAGCTGTTTGGCCCCATATACCCAGGTTGGCGTTCCCACCTTTGTCGCCTGACCGCGCAGCGAAAATACGCCCCAACGGTTCGGCTACCGTAGGTCCGGACGGTACCGCGGGAATATCCACGGCCAGGGACTCCGGCACCGGAGCATCCCCATGGAAAAGCGTCGGTTCTATGGTTAATGTTTCTTCCCCCATTACCAGCGTCTGGGGAACTTCCTTCATAGCCACCAGGGTCGGCCAGTGCTGGATTACGGGTCGGCCCTTGTCCGGTGGTGCAGTGAGGGCCAGACCGGGTACGGTGCACAATGCCAATTCGACAAACTTGGTGGAAAACATAGCCACTTTCTTGGCATCCGGATCCTGAATACCGAGGCGCAGGTAGGCATAGGCCTCCTCATTGGTGGGCGGATTGAGCTTGTTTGACCGGATCAGTTCCACCTTGACGGTCTGAAGGGCGTCTTTGCCCCCCAGAACTTTAAACAGGGTGTCCTCGACGATCTTGGCCTTCTTTTCGATGTCCAGACCTGCCAGGAGAAGGGTCATGGTGTTGCCATGCCCGGCCAGGTTGTTGATGCAGACTTTGGTGGTCTCCGGCGGCGGCTCCCCTAGGACCCCTTTTACGGCAACACGGTCAGGCCCTTCCTGGGCGATCTGGATGGTGTCGAAGCGCGTGGCCACGTCCGGGGTCAGGTATTTGGGTTCCCTGACCTCATACATGAGCTGTGCTGTCACGGTTCCCTTGGACACAAGCCCGCCGGTCCCAGGGTGTTTGGTGATGACAAAGGATCCGTCAGCATGCATTTCGGCAATGGGAAAACCGACATCGTGGTAGGAGGGGATTTCATCCACAAACGAATAGTTGCCGCCACAGGCCTGGCCGCTGCACTCGATGATGTGCCCTGCCACGGCCGCGCCGGCCAGCCGGTCCCAGTCCGTGCGTTCCCATCCAAAATGCCAGGCCGCTGGTCCCATGACCACTGCGGCATCGGCAAGCCTGCCGCCCACGACGATATCAGCCCCTTTTTCAAGGGCCTTGGAGACCCCCCATCCGCCGAGATAGGCATTGGCAGTGATGGGCATTCCCTTGGCATCTTTCAGGGCCACGCCTGAGTCCAGGTGCGTAAACGTTTCACCCTTTTCCTGGAAGTCCTGCAGGCGCGGCATCAGGTCATCCCCTTCGATGTAGGCAATGGTCGGGTTGAGGCCCAGTGCCTGGGCGACCTTTTCCAACTCTTCCGCCAGGCCCTTGGGGTTCAAACCGCCGGCATTGGAAACCACGCGGATTTTCTTGTCCAGGCAGGTGCCCATAACCTTTTCCATCTGTTTGAGAAAGGTGTGGGCATAACCTCTAGCTGGGTCCTTCATTTTTTGTCTGAGAAGGATGGCCATGGTCAGTTCCGCCAGGTAATCGCCGGTGAGGACATCGATGGGACCGCCCTCGATCATTTCCCAGGCCGCACTGAACCGGTCCCCGAAAAATCCGCTGAAGTTGGCAATAATGAGTTTTTCGTCTTTTCCAGTCATAGCGCCTCCTACTTGCCGGTAAATTCCGGCTTTCTCTTTTCGATAAAGGCGGTCATTCCCTCCCTGGCATCGTCGGTGGCAATGACCTTTTTAATTTCCTGGGACAGAATATCCAGCGCCTCTTCAAAAGGCATATCAGCAGTACGGTAAAACGCTTCCTTGCCAAGTTTGAGGCCGATAGGGCTTTTGCCTGCCAGTGTTTTAAGTATCCCGGCCACGGTTGCGTCCAGCTGGTCCGCAGGCACCACCCGGGTCAGCATCCCCATTTCCAGGGCCTGCTGTGCTGTCAACCGGTCGCCCAGAAGCACCATTTCCATGGCTTTTTTTCGGGGGACATTGCGGAAGATCACGGCGCCGATCATCATGGGAAAAAGCCCGACGTTCACTTCCGGCGTGCCGAATTTGGCATCTTCTTTGGCAATGACAATATCACAAGCCAGCATAAAGCCCGTGCCACCGGCCAGGCAGTAACCGTTAACCCGTGCCACGGTTGGCTTGGAAAAACCGGCCAGGCGCTTGATCAAATTGGCGTAGGCGGTAATGGGATCCAATCCATTGTCCGTCATACCGCCAGCCAGATCGCCGCCGGAGCAGAAGGCCCTGTCTCCACTGCCGGTGACGCAGACCACCCTTACGTTGCTGTCGGCTTCAGCCTGGTCGAGGTATTTCATGAAAAGTGCGGTGGTTTCGGCGCTGATGGCGTTGCGCTGCTTTTCCCTATTGATAGTAAACCAGGCCACTTCATCCTCGACGTGGTATAGCAAATGGTCTTCAGACATGATTCATCTCCTTTTAATTTGAATTCATCCCGCCGCTTGCAGCGCCGGATGAATTCAAATTGTAGATAAAATCGTGGTACACGATTTTATTCATCATCATCATCGTCATCCTCTTCCTCCGGAAGGAAGCGCTCGATGTAGCTCGTGTCGAAATTGCCATCCCTGAAGTCCTGGTCATCCATAACCTGGCTGTACAGGGGGATGGTGGTTTTCAGGGGTTCGATAATGTATTCGGCCAGGCAGCGTTTCATAATACCGATGGCCTCATCCCGGGTCAGGGCAAAGGCGACCAGCTTGGCCACCAGGGAATCGTAGTAGATGGGCAGCTCATAGCCCTGGTAAAGGTGGCTGTCCAGGCGCACGCCAAATCCGCCCGGCGGATGGTACGATGCCACCGTACCGGGACTGGGCATGAAATTTCGCTCCGGATCTTCAGCGTTGATCCGGCATTCGATGGCCCATCCGCGCAGATTGATATCATCGAAGGTGTAGTCGAGTTTTCCACCGGCCGACAGGCGGATCTGCTCTTTGACCAGGTCGATGCCGGTGGTCAGTTCGGTGACCGGGTGTTCCACCTGAATACGGGCGTTGACCTCGATAAAATAGAAATCGCCGTTACCGTCCAATAGAAACTCGACGGTGCCGGCATTGAAATAATCTATGGCTCTGGCCGCATCGATGGCAGCCTGCCCCATGCGCGTGCGCAGTTCGTCGTCCAGACGGGGCGAGGGCGACTCTTCGATGAGTTTCTGGTAGCGTCTCTGGATACTGCACTCGCGCTCCCCCAGGTGAATCACATTACCGAACTGGTCGGCCAGTACCTGGAACTCGATGTGCCTAGGCTGTACGATATATTTTTCAATGTACACCTGGTTGTTGCCAAAGGCGGCCCCGGCCTCCATTCTGGCCACGGAGAACTCTTCGGCCAATTCTTCCGCGTCATTGCAGACGCGGATGCCACGGCCGCCGCCGCCCCCCGCCGACTTGATCATGACCGGGTAGCCGATGACTGCGGCAACCTCCCCGGCCTCGTCGATGCTGTCCACCTCTCCCGGACTGCTGGGGATGATGGGCACGCCTGCAGCCTCCATCTTTTTCTTGCCGGCAATCTTGTCGCCTGCCAGGTTCAGGTTCTCAGGCCGGGGGCCGATGAAAACAAGGCCTGCATCCTGACAGGCCCGGGCGAATTCCTCTTTTTCAGCTAGGTAGCCGTACCCGGGGTGAATGGCT
Organism: Thermodesulfobacteriota bacterium; assembly: GCA_039714495.1. GTDB lineage: Bacteria > Desulfobacterota > Desulfobacteria > Desulfobacterales > B30-G6 > JAJDNW01. The sequence goes on along the minus strand of JBDLJD010000077.1, from coordinate 5,642 downwards.
TCGGCCTTTGTCTTACGGGCGGCGCCCATGATGCTTTCGATGTTCAAATAGCTCTTGCTGCTGATGCCCGGACCAATACACACGCTCTCGTCTGCCTGTTGGGCGTGCATGCAGGTTTCGTCGGCCTCCGAGTACACCGCCACGCTTTTTATACCCATTTCTTTGCAGGCCCGGATCACCCTGAGGGCAATCTCTCCCCTATTGGCTACTAATATTTTTTTAAACATTATAATATATCCCCTAACCATATAAGGGTAACAAGTAACTTCTCAAAAACCATGGTAGTCAAGATTTAAATGAACATACTGGATCCCCGCCTTCGCGGGAATGACGCAATTAGCTGAATGCCTGTCATTCCCGCGAAGGCGGGGATCCAGTTTATTACCCTGAGTAGCCTCGGTAACAGCACCTAATTACCCTTGCTTAAACTTAATTTTCAGTTTTCAAGCGACATAGGAATTAACTCATAGCTGCTAGCTCGTAGGCCGCTATCAGCTTTTTCCACTTGACCCCTCGGCCCTTTGAAACCTCTGTCCCTTCACTGCTTTTCCACCCGAAAAATGGTATCCCCGTCTTTCAGCGGTGATTCATCTTCCGCCACGATTTCGACCACTTTTCCTTTTACCGGTGACTTTATTTTCTGGAAAACCTTCATGGTCTCCAGTAATCCCAGCACCTGTTTTTTCTTTACTTCCATGCCCACCTCGGCGTAAGGCGGTTCTTCCGGTGAGGGTTGACGGTAAAAAATACCAGACATCGCAGCAGTTACATCAATTATTTTGCCCATAAAATTACTCCTTTCTTGCGATATTTATGTTAACTAATCAACTAGTAGTGCTATGATCCAGGGAAGAGTAATCAGCTGATAGCTCATAGGTCATAGCGCATAGCGGGCTATCACCTATGAGCTAAGGGCTACGAACTAATTTCCCTTGACTCCTTTAAGGTATCAGCTTGGCGCTGAACCATGCCGCTTCTTCCTTAACGGCAGGGTTTCCTCTTTGTTGGCCGTAATCTCGAGGGCTTCGATGATCCGTTTGCGCGTATCCTTGGGCAGGATGATTTCATCCACCACCTGACCGGTCCATGAATGGGCCGCAGCAAAGGCATCCACCTTTTCCCGGGAATGTTTCCAGTAAACATCATAGGCGTCTTTTTCGACAGTATCTCCCAGAATCGCCCCATAATCTAAAGAGGATGCCTCAACGGCAAATTGGGCGATGGGCCAGGCGTAACTCAGGTCGGCGCCCATCCCCTTGAGTCCACTCATGACCAGGCTGCCGGCGTCGGCATAGCATTCCCGCAACACCACGCCGATTTTCGGGACCGTAGTGGTGGCGTAAACATCGAGCACCTTGCCGATGTGGCGCATCAACCCGCGTGCTTCCTCGGCCTCACCCGGGACCACCGGCGGGGTATCCACCAGGTTGACCAGGGGCAGGTTGTAAGCATCCAAAATCTGCAGGAAGCGGTAGTATTTGTCGCAGGTGTTCACCTCGAGGGTGCTGCCGGGGTACTTGGGATTGTTGGCCACCAGGCCGACGCTGCGTCCATCGAACCTGCAGAAGCAGCAGATCAGGTTCTTGGCGTATTCATCCTTGATTTCAAAGTATTCGCCGTCGTCCACCAGCACATTGATGACATCGTGCATGTCATAGGGTTGATCGAATTCGTCCGGGACGATCTCAACCAGTTCGCCCACTTCGCGGTCCGCGGAATCGGTTTTTTCCCACTGTGGCGGCTTTTCCCGGTAGTTGGGTGGCAGGTAGCGCAGGACCTCCCGGCACAGGCGCACGGACTCCTCGTCATCGTCGCCTACACGGTCACAGGTTCCGGTGAGCTGCATGTGATAATCAGCCCCGCCCACGCTTTCATCATAGACCTCCGAGGTGGCGGCCTGGGTCTGGCGCGGTCCTCCCAGCCAGAGGTTGCCTGAAATGCGACTGATGATGAGCAGATCGCAGAGGGTGGGCAGATAGGCGCCGCCGGCAATGCAGGGCCCCATCAAAACGGTGATCTGCGGCACCACTCCCGAATAGCGGGACTGGGTCCGAAACCACCAGTCGAACCCTGCAAATTCGACATCTTTGAATCCCAGGCGACCGCCCGAAGAATCCAAAAGGTGCACCATGGGAATGCCCCATTGGCTGGCTATTTCGTGAGCCCGGCCAAATTTCACCATGCCCTGGGCAGCCATAGAACCGCCTAGAACGGTGAAGTCGGTGGAGTGGATCATCACCGGCCTGCCGTGCACCAGGGCCGTGCCGAGAACAACCCCGTCACAGGGCGCGTCCGGTACTATGCCGTCGATGCGCTTCCCGGTGGTGTTCACGCAGGACCCGAGTTCTCGGAAGGTGCCCGGATCGATGAGGAGGTCGATGCGTTCCCGGGCAGCCAACTTACCGCGTTCGTGCTGCCGGTCCATGTGCTTCTGCCCGCCGCCCAGTTTGTTCTTTTCCTGTATGTCCATATATTTTTGGATGGCTGCATCCATTCTTTCGCCCATTTTATCTCTCCTTCGGCTGCGTGTCAGGCCGGTTTGATGGTTCTTTTTTTAGCCGGTGTCTCTTCCCGTTTGTTGGCCGTCGCCCTGAGCGCCCTGATGATGCGCATGCGTGTGTCCCGGGGATCGATGACTTCCTGAACCGTGTAGTAACCGGTGTAGCCTTTACCCAGGGTCATGACACTGAACTGTTCCTTGAGGATGCTCAAAAAGAAGTTGTACACCTCATCATAATTACCCTCCTCTTTGGCCTTGGCCAGTTGCTTGTGGAACACGGCCAGCACAATGGCCTCGGGGCCGGTGGGGGCGAACTCCGCCGTGGGCCAGGCATAGATGTAGTCCGGCCCCATCTTGGTGCAGCCCATGGTGATGTTGGAACCGCCGTAGGAACGCCTCAGCACGATGGTCACCTTGGGGTTGGTTATATTGGAGTAGCCGTGCAGGTTCTTGGCGCCGTGCCGGATCACGCCCTTGCGCTCCCAGGCATCGCCGGGCGGGTAGGCCGTGGTGTCGGACATGTTGATGATGGGTATGTTGAAGGTGTCGAGGAACATCATGAAGCGGTCGTATTTGTCCGAAGAGTCGGGCTCCATGATGCCGGACAACTCGTCCGGATTGCTGGCCACAATACCGGCGGGCATGCCGTCAAATCTTGCAAAGCCCACACAGAGATGGGAGGCGAAGTCCTCTTTAATTTCGAAGAATTCGCCGTCGTCCACAATCAGGTCGATGATTTCATGAATGTCATAAGTGAACTTGGGATTGTCGGGCATGACATCCATGAGCGCTTCTTCCCGGCGCTCAGGATCGTCGGTAGCCTCGATCTTCGGCGGCTTCTCCCAGCAGTTCCGAGGCATGAAGGTCAAAAGCTCCCTGGTCTTGGCCAGGGCATCCTCATCGCTTTCCGCGATGATGTCCACCTGCCCGCTTTTCATCATGTGGAAATCGGCATCGCCGGCATCCTCGGATTCGATCTTGCCCCCCAGCCACATAAACCCGGTCTCTTCGTTCATGATCAGAAAATCGCTGAGCACGGGTACCTGGGCCAGAGGGCCCGTGCATGGTCCCAGCACCAGGGCAATCTGGGGGATAACACCTGAATAGAGACAGTAGTTGCGAATGAGCCGGGACAGGCCGAAAAGACCGGGGTAGCCGCTGGTGAGGCTGATGCGCGACCCCACAGCATCGAAGATGCCGATGATAGGCACCTGCTGTTTGCCGGCCATCTCCACCAGTTCGGCCATTTTCCAGACACCCTGTTCCCCAAGGGCACCGGACATGACCGTAAAGTCTGTGGCGTAGACCAGCACCTGGCGGCCGCTTATTTCGGCGGATCCCATGACCACGCCGTCCGATGGGCTGGGTTTTTCATGCTCCCCGGCCACGGTCCGCGGATCGCGCACCACTGAACCCAGTTCCATGAATGTGCCGTCGTCCACCAGGGCATCGATCCGCTCACGGGCCGTGAGTTTACCCAGTTCGTGCTGGAGCGCGATACGGTCCGGTCCACCGCCGGCTAGGTTCTCATCCCGGTTTCCGGCCAGTTTTTCCATGAAGCCGTCCATCCATTGTCCCATTGTCAATCTCCTGTTATTGCAGATTAGGTTTGAAACGTTATTTTGCCAAACACTCTAATATGAGCACAAAGCATGCCATATTAAATATATTAATAAATTCATTTAGTTATATATATCGTTTTTCTGATATTCAGTTACCTCATCCCAATTTTACCTAAAAAGGTAAAAATGATTACCATATTTGGTATATATGTGTTATGAAAAGGGTCGATAAATGAGGTTTACATTTAACTAGCTGATAACATATCGATAATGCCAGCATAATACCGATCAGATATTATTTATTTACCATATTCGGTAATATAAACTAATTGTAGGATTTCCGAAGCGTAGAATTATGATCGACAAGAATGAATTTTATTACAAGGCTTCCCTGCCCCTGTGCTGGCACCTGGATCTGGATACGGCAGTGCGGAATTGCATGCAGGTACTGGGTGAATACATGCCTGTCGACGGCATGAATATCCAGCTGCTGGAGCCGGGATTGAAAGCCAGCCGCACGGTATTCTGGGGGTTTACCGATGACGTTGACGTTGACGTTGTTCAGCTGGAGAACGCCATCGTGCCCATGCCCCCGGAAATCCGCAGCCTGATAAAAAAATCGCCCCTGCCGGATTTCAGGGTCATCAACCGCCCCGCCCAGGACCCTGTGGCCAGCTACTTCATGGAGGCCATCGAGGGGGAGGTTTCAAACCTGGCCATGTTCCTGAAAAAGGACGGCAAGCGCTTCGGCATCGTCATACTGGGAGCCACCGGCCGTGACCGCTACACGGAAGAGGACCTGGAACTGTTTTCCCTCCTGCGCGCGCCCTTCACCCTGGCCATGAGCAACTACCTCCAAAGCCGGGAAATCACGCACATGGAACAGATGCTCGATGAAAGCTTCGGCCGCAAAAGCAGGCGGGTTACCGTTGAAGACATCGTGGGCTACAACTTCGGTTTGCGCAACATTATCGACCTGCTCAAACTGGTGGCCCCCCTGGACAGCCCGGTGATGATTACCGGCGAAACCGGCGTGGGCAAGGAGTTGATCGCGGCTGCCATTCACAATGCATCTCCCCGCCGGGACCAGCCCCTGATCAGGGTCAACTGCGGCGCCATCCCGGAATCGGTGGTGGACAGTGAACTGTTCGGTCACGAAAAAGGGGCTTTTACCGGGGCCGTGGCCCGGCACCTGGGGCGTTTCGAACGCGCCAATCACGGAACCATTTTTCTGGACGAGATCGGCGAACTGAAGCCGGAGATCCAGGTAAAGCTGCTGCGGGTGCTGCAGAACGGCGAGATCGAACGTGTGGGTGGATCAGAGCAGATCAGGGTGGATGTGCGTATCGTGGCAGCCACCCACCGGGACCTGGGGCGGTTGGTGGCGGAAAGGAAATTCCGGGAAGACCTTCTTTTCCGTGTCAATGTGTTCCCCATCATGATCCCGCCGTTAAGGGCAAGAAAGAGGGACATCCCCGCCCTGGTAGATCATTTTATTCAGAAAAAATCCCAGGAGCTGTCCATATACCCGGTACCCGATCTGGACACCAAAGCCATCGACAAACTGATGCGCTATGACT
>JBDLJD010000076.1:0-20603 GCA_039714495.1 Thermodesulfobacteriota bacterium | reverse complement strand
TCGTATGGGCATCGAATGCACTGCCTGTTTATCTTTGTCGCAGGGTCGAATTTTCCGGCTTGCCCGTGAAGGGAGCATCCAGCACGGGCAAGCCTTTTAGATTCACCTTTGAGAAATTGGCGCGACATGCCGCAGAAGGCACGTGCATATTCTGCAGTTTAATTTCCGGAGCGACCTAAAGAAACAGGTGGTGAAACGTGTATGATAAGTTAAAGCTTTTTGAAAAGATTATCTTTGATATTCTGGCGGTTGGCCTGGTGCTGTTTTATTCCTACTCCGCCGTAGTCGCTCCACAGTCCACTCAATTCCACCGGGGTATATACGTCATCATTACCTATGTGCTTGTTTTTTTGACCTACCAATCCAAATCCAAAAAGTGGCCGGGTTTGAATCCTATGCTCAGGGTAGTGGATTACCTGTTGATTCTGCTCTCAATCGCCACCATCGGATACTGGATAATCAATTTTGAGGTCATCAACTATCGGACCGGGGCGGAAACGCCCTTTGACATGGCCATCGCCATGGTCGGGGTTCTCATCGGCATTGAACTGGCCCGGCGGGTGGTGGGCAATGTTTTTGTCGTTATCGGTGTCCTCATGCTCTTCTATGGTGTATACGGGGCATATTTTCCGGATATCATTTCCCATGCCGGGGACACGTTTCCCCAGATGTGCACCAGTATCTTTTATAAAAGTGACGGTGTGTTCGGCATCATGGCCAATGTTCTGGCCACGTATGTTATCCTTTTTGTTCTTTTCGGTGCATTTCTGGAAAAATGCGGTGCCCAGAAATTTTTTATTGACTGGCCCCTGGCAGCCGTGGGCCATAGAATTGGCGGGCCCGCAAAAGTGTCGGTTATTGCCAGCGGCCTTTTTGGCTCCATTTCAGGCAGCGCCATCGCCAACACGGTTTCCACAGGCGCCTTTACGATTCCCATGATGAAAAAGGCCGGTTTCAAGCCGCATGTTGCCGGCGGTATCGAACCGGCGGCGTCCATTGGCGGGATGTTCATGCCTCCCATCATGGGCGCCGGCGGATTCATCATGGCCGAACTGACCGGCGTGCCTTATTCCAGGATTATGCTGGTGGCCATATTCCCGGCCATCATGTACTTTTTCAGCGTATTTGTCATGGTCCACTATGAAGCCAAGAAGCACAATATCGTGGGTGAAAAATCAGAACACAACGCCATGCATATCCTGAAAACCCAATGGGTCTATATCTTGCCGCTCGTGGTCATAACAATTTTTATGCTCACCGGCTATTCCCCCGGGTTTTCAGCTATTTTAGGGCTTGCCACCTGTATCGCGGTCAGTTTTAAACAAAAGGATACCCGCATTGATTTGGCGTTTGTTTTCATTATGGTGGTTGTATTGTTGGGTTCTTTTATCAACAAGGCTGCAAACGATACGGTTATTTCCGCAAACAAACTGGTTGGTCTTGGCATCATCGTGTATGTGGTTGTCGGTTTTTTCCGCAAGAACCGGCGTGAGACCGTCGGGTTTGAATTGAAACAATTTGTGCTGGCAGCCAGGTCTGGTACGGAAAGCAGCCTTAAAATAGGCGCCACCGTGGGGGTTATCGGTATCATCATCGGTGTGCTGACCTTTAGCGGGCTGGTCCTGACTTTTGCCGATATTGTTATCGAGCTCGCGGGGGGATCCCTGGTTTTAACCATTTTGCTCATCGCGCTGGCATCCCTGGTTCTGGGCATGGGTGTTCCGGTTACCGCCGCCTATCTGATTACGGCTGTGGTGGCTGTCCCCGCCCTGACCCACCTTGGGGTGAATGAAATCGCAGCTCACATGATCGTTTACTGGCTGTCCCAGGACTCCAACATCACACCGCCGGTGTGTATTGCCGCCTTTGCCGGGGCGACCATTGCCAAAGCCAATATGTGGCGAACCGCTTTTTCATCTTTTAAATTTGCCAAGTTTCTGTACCTGGGGCCGTTTTTATTCGGTTATGTCCCCGGCTTTTCTTTGGATGGAAGTGCCATGGATATCATTAAGGCCTTTGCGTTGATTATCTTAGGGACCTGGGGCTACTCTTATATTCTGAGTGGAATTTGGCTTAAACCGGTGAAAGGAATGTTTGGCAGGTCTTAAATAGTCCGTTCCGGTTAAAAGGAGATGGGTCATGGATGAAAATATAAACATAAAGACGATCTTGTACGCGACAGACCTTTCTGAAAATGCACGCTTTGCCGCGGCCTATGCGTTCAGCCAGGCTGATGCCTATGGCGCCAGAGTCATATTGCTGCACGTCCTGCCGGAGGTGCCGGAAATCATGGATCGAGGCGTTGTGGGCTACATCGATGAAGACCAGTGGGAATCCATCAAGCAGAGCCATTTTCAGGATGCCAAAGAAGCATTGATCAGCAAGCGCAACGATCATGTTGTAGTACGCGAGGTGCTGGATAAATTCAGCCGCAAGGCCGCTACAGGTCAGGCAGAAACATCATCGGACGACATCCTGGTAGAAAAGGGCAATCCAGTGGAAATTATTTTGCGGGTGGCCGAAGAAAAAAGCTGTGATCTGATTGTTATGGGAACCCACGGACGGGGAACCCTGGCCGACGCCATGCTGGGCAGTACTGCGCGCAGGGTTGTCCGCAGGTCCACCAGGCCCGTTCTGGTTGTGAGGCTGCCGGCTGAAGACGAGTAACATTTATCGCCAGCATGAACGTTAAAACCTTCCTCGCATATATAGCGTGGAAGGTTTTTTGTTTTAGGCGTGTTGGTATGCAACGTGATTATCTATACCGGTCAAAACATCATTGGAGGTCATTATGTGATAATCATCACATTATACATCCATATTATGTGATAATTGTCACATAAACAGCCTGAAAATTCTTGACATGCCCGGTATGTTCTGGCATCCTAATCGACTATGAAAAGAGATATATACCAAAAACTGCTGGATTGGAAATCAAATCCCAGGCGGAAGCCGCTTCTGTTGCAAGGTGCGCGTCAAACCGGAAAGACGTTTATATTGAAAGCGTTTGGTCGCAATGAATATGAAAACATCATGTACTGCAACTTCGAAGAAGATTCAGAGCTCGACCGGTTTTTTAAACGTGATTTGGACCCGGATCGGATAATAAAGGAACTTTCCATCTATTATGATGTTGAAATCAGACCAGGTGCTGACCTGATGGTATTCGATGAAATCCAGGTGTCAAACCGAGCCTTAAATGCGCTGAAATATTTTGATGAAAAGAGAAAGGATATCCATATCGCGGCCGCTGGATCCCTCCTTGGTGTGAAGCTTTCCTCTCCCGGATCCTTTCCTGTCGGAAAGGTCAATTTTCTTGACCTCTTCCCAATGAATTTTATGGAGTTTCTCGACGGCATTGGAGAATCCCGGTATCGACAACTGCTTGAAAATGTATCTGACCCTATTCCCTTATCAGAGGCCTTTCATATCCATCTTGTTGATCTGCTCCGCCAATACTACTTTGTGGGCGGTATGCCGGAACCTGTAAATCATTTTGCTGAAACCGCTAACGGGCGAGAGGTCCGTGAGATCCAGAATGGTATTATCAAGTCTTACATCATGGATTTCGCAAAACATGCGCCTTCATCAGATATCCCCAAACTAACGTTGCTTTGGGATTCAATCCCCAAACACTTGGCCAAGGAAAACAAGAAGTTCCTATTTAATGCTGTAAAAAAGAGCGCCCGCGCCCGAGAATACGAGAATGCGTTGAAATGGTTAGAAGACGCAGGCCTTATCTATCGCGCCACAGCGACCGGATCAGCCAAAAGCCCCCTGTCGCATTATGCCGACAAAGCGTGTTTTAAAATATATGCTCTGGATGTAGGGTTGTTGGGCGCCATGTCACGGTCACCTGTTGAGTTGCTGTCTCTCGGAGACCGGATTTTTAATGAATACGACGGGGCATTTGTTGAAAACTTTGCTGCCCAGCAATTGACAGCCCATTTCGGGCAGCCAGTTCATTACTGGCGCAGTAAAGGGGGCAAAGCGGAGCTTGATTTTCTGTGCGAATTCTCAGGCCGGATTTATCCGCTAGAAGTGAAAGCCGGCATCAATCCCCAGAGCAAAAGCCTGCGCTCGTACGACATGCAGTTTTCACCGCCAGTACTCGCAAGAGCAACCCTACTGAATTTAAAAAAGGATGGTAAAATTCTCAATCTCCCTCTTTATGCCCTTTCGCTGTTGCCTGATATGGTTTCCCTCCATTCTACGGAAACTGGGACGGATAAATAGTGCTTGGTTGAAGTGTATCAATACGAATATCTTCATCAGCCATGTTCTCATCCGGTTTTACATCGATGGCCTTCAAATGAAACTGCTGCATCAGCTTTCTAATATTGCGGTTGCGCTGCCCTCTCAATTTGGAGATGTTTTCCGGGCGTACATAGAACACGGCCTTATCTTCGCGTATCTTTTTATCTGCCAGCAATTCAGAAGCCTTGTCCAGCCATATGCTCGACATCACCAGGTGCCCGAAGGCAGGATGATAGGGGCCCGCTAAAACCGTTTGTCCGGAACTCAACTCATCAGAAGCCTGCAGCCCCATGCGGATCACCGGGATGGCTTTTTCCTGGAAGAACAGGTAAAGGCCTTTGGCACGCTCCACTGCCTCGTCAAGGGACAGGGGAATAAATTCTCCGGATGCATACCAGACGGCCATGGGGCTGCCCTTCAGCACCAGCGCCGGGTAGATTCTTACAAAGGCCGGGGTGAATTCCGCAAGCCTGCGGGCTGTCATCCAGGTGGCGGCGTCATTGTCGCCCGGCAGGCCTGTCATCATCTGTAGCCCGATCTCGTAAGGGGTTTGCGCAAGGCGCTTCAAGGCTTTCTCGGTATCACGGGCGGTGTGCCCGCGCCGGGTCTTGTCCAACACCGTGTCGTCCATGGATTGGACGCCGATTTCGACGGTTTGGACCGGGTATTCCCTGATCAGTGCAAGGGTTCGCGATGATACGGTGTCTGGCCGCGTGGAAAAGCGGATGCCATCAGCATGCCCCTGTTCGACAATCCCACCGGCCAGATCCAGCAGGGAACGGATGGTTTTCCCGGGCAGGCCCAGGAAATTACCGCCATAGAATGATATCTGTACGGTCCGGTGTCTGTCATGGGGAAGGGCGAGAAATCGATCTATCTGTTCACGCACCGTTGTCATCGAAATCTTCCCGGCTACTTGTCCGGTGATGGCTTTCTGGTTGCAGAAAGCGCACTGGTGGGGGCACCCGGAGTGGGGGATGAAGACGGGTACGATGAACGGTGTCATCTGGGTTATCCCTCTATGTCGGATGCTTGCCGTAATATTTGGAGGGCTATGCGGGCTGCATCCTGTTCGGCCGATTTTTTGCTCTTGCCGATGCCGCGGGTGCGGATGCCACAGGCCTCCAGCTGAAAGCGGAAGGTTTTATCGTGATCCGGTCCGCTTTCACAGTACAGCTTGTAGACCGGTCCCGTGTGATGCCGGGATTGGACAAATTCCTGCAGCTCGCTTTTATAATCTTCGGCGTTTATTTTGCCGACCAGCGGCTGGATCAGATGCGAGAAATGGCGCCGAATGAATTCAAATGATGCGGAGAAGCCGCCGTCTAGATAGATAGCGGCAATAACGGCTTCCAGGCAATCTGCCAGGATGGAGCTTTTGTCCCGGCCGCCGGTTCGGGATTCTCCCTTGCCCAGCAGGATGTGGCGGCCGAGATCGATGGCTCTCGACAGACCTGCCAGCTGTTGTTCGTTGACCATGGCAGAACGGATCCGGGTGAGGTCTCCCTCTCTCAATTCAGGGTCGTGCGACATGAGGAGGTCCCCCACCACCAGATTCAGGACGGCATCCCCCAAAAATTCGAACCGTTCGTTGTCACGTCTTTTTGGGTCGGCCTGTTCGTTGACAAAAGAGCTGTGGCTGAGGGCTTCATAAAGCAGTTCCGGACGTTGAAACGTATATCCGAGGGCTTGCTGCGCCGCCTCGGCCTGCCAGCCTGAATCAAGGTTTTTCCGGGCAAGCAGGGCCTCGAAAAGCGGAAACGGAACAAAAAGGGAGCCGTCCCCGGCTCCCATTGAAATGTCCGGCTTGAGCTCCCCGTGAAAGTCTGTCCCACCGGTTGTCAGGAGATCGTGGGCAGCTGCCGCCTTTTCCAGCAGTGCAATCTGTTGGGCTGTATGCTCGGGGTAATACACTTCCAGCCCCTGAAGCCCTGCATCTTTCAGGGATGCCACCAGGGTGTCGAGATCGTCATCACTTTTAACGGCAATGAGTCCGGGGTGGGCCAAAACAGGAATGCCGCCGGCTTTCCTGATGATGTCGATGGCCCCCGGGCAGTCGATACGAAATTTATCTACATAAGCCGGTTGGCCCTTGCTGAGATAGGCATTGAAAGCGTGGTCGATGGAGTCCACATACCCCTTGTTTAACAGGACCTGGGCAATATGAGGCCGGCCGGTCTGCCCCCCGCCTGCCTGAAGCTGCACTTCATCCAGGGAAATGTCGAAACCGCAGGTCTGCAGCTTTTTTAAGATTTCAGGGTTTCTGCCGCTCCTTGCCGTTTGGAGCCTGGTCAGCAATTGGTTCAGCGCTGGGTCGTCCAAATCGATACAATAGCCCAGAATGTGATAACTGCTGTCCGGGCTCCCCTCGACAAAGGGGGTGGCACTGATTTCAACGCCGGTTACGAATTGGAGAGACGGAGGAACGCCTTGAGCCAGAGCTTCTCTGGCACCGTCGATGGTATCATGGTCGGTAATGGCAATGGCCCCCAACTGAAGATCCAGGGCCATGGAGACGATTTCCCGAGGCGTGCACGTCCCGTCTGAAGCGGTGGAGTGTATGTGAAGGTCTATCCCTGCCTGTCCGCTAGAGTCCAAGGGCTTTTTCGAAGGCTTCTTCTTTGGTTTTACAGTCAATACACTGCGTTGTAACGGGCCGGGCGTTCAGTCGCTTTTTGGTGATATCTTCACCGCATTTTTCGCAGATGCCGAAAGTCCCTTTTTCAATGCGGGCGAGCGCCTTTTTGATTTTTTTTATCAGTTTGCTTTCCCTGTCCCGGATCCGGAGCATGAAGTTCCGATCCGATTCCAGAGAGGCTCGATCCGTGGGATCCGGGAAGTTTTCTTTGGGTGCAGTCATACCGGAGACCGTATCATCCGCCTGGCTCAGAAGATCTTCCAAACGTTTGCCCAGCAGTTCCTTGAAGTATTCAGTATCTTTTTTATTCATAAGTGAATCCTTAATCTCTCCTTTTGTTTAATTCCCCGCAGCCTGCCGCGATAAATTGTGAGAGATCCTAACTGTATAATACTCCGCGAGTTGCCGCGGAGAGATTTCTTTAGAAAATCTATTTTTAGCTTTAAAAAAAGAAGATATCTAACACAAGCAATTTTTTTTGTAAAGTGAAAATTAGAAACTCTCGGTTAAGGTTTTATATTGCCAGAACAGGGATGATGGCGTATAGATTATATCGGTTGATATAAGTGTGTTTCGATACAATCCTATGTTCGAGATAAGAAATATTTTTTACGCGGCCAAATTGCCTAAAAACATGACAACTGCTGTTAAAAAAAGTTAAAACAGAAAATTCAGATTGGGACGTAATTTTGTCAAACACGATAACTGATGGATAAGGAAAAAGATATGAGTAATCAGGAAGGCGGCTATGCCACTGAATATAGATCTATTACGGTAAGGACAACCGACGGCTCTACCATAAACGGCAAGGTAAATATTACTCCGGATCAGCGCGTTTCTGATCTATTCACCCGCAAGGATGTTTCGTTCATTGTAATGATTGACGTTGTCCTGAAGGATGCCGTGGGCAAGACCCGGTTTATCAATAAAGATCACATCGTATGGGTAGAGCCCGAAGACCTATAAATCCCCTCAGGCTGTTGCAATTTTAGGATGTAGTGTCTTTCAAGAAAACTTCAAGTGATTTCAGATCGTTCACAGCGTATTGCCTGGCTGGATAATCCTTGGGCAGGGTTTTACGCAAAAGGCCGCTCAATACCTTGCCCGGCCCCACTTCCACAAAAATGTCGATTTCTTCGTCCATCAGTTTGCACATGGTGTCGTACCAGCGCACCGGGCTGCAAAGTTGTTGAACCATGATCTCCCTGATTTCGTCCGGGTCGTCGGTTGCCTCGGCAGTAACATTGTGAATCACGGGGATAGCAGGTTTGCTGAATGACAGGGGCGCAAGATGTTTTTTAAAATCGTCTTCCGCCCCTCTGATCAGTTCGCTGTGCCAGGCGCCGCTGACTTTCAGCGGAACAGCCCGTGCGCCCCTGGATTTGGCAATCTCCGAGGCGGCCTCCACCGCATCGGGTGACCCTGTGATGACAATCTGCTGCTGCATGTTGTGGTTGGCGATGGAAACGGGTCCGTTTTCACTGGCCTGGGGCAGAATGGACCGGACGTCTTCGATCTCGAGTCCCACGATGGCATGCATGGCGCCCTTTCTGCGTAAGGCTTCACGGTGCATCAACTCGCCTCTTTTCATTACCATGCCAAAGGCTTCCTCCCTGGTAACGGATTGGGCGGCGACAAGTGCGCTGTATTCTCCCAGGCTGTGACCAGCTGTCACATGGGCCCTGAGACCGACCTGTTCAATAGCTTCCAGGACCGATAAATTCACGACCGTGAGTGCCGGCTGGAGGTTGATGGTTTCGGTTAGGGTTTCCATGGGGCCCTGGAAACAGATGCGGGACAGGTTGAGCTTCACCGTTTCTTCGGCCAAATCAAATAATTCTTTTACCGAACTGTATTCATTGTAAAAATCGGATCCCATGCCTACTTTCTGGGATCCCTGTCCCGGGAAGAGAAATGCAATTTTTGTCATGCGATGTACCTATTTGCTTGAAATTAAAGTCATTATAACAATATTTTTATCACGAAATCACGAAATTAAAGATATTATAGCGGCGAAGCCGCGTTTCATAAAAGCGTGGCACACGATTTTATTATTCGTCCAGCTTGAAAAGGCGCCGTGTAAAATCGAGATAAACTGATTTGTTGATGTGCGTGCTGTCACTCTTCAACAGCCGGGTCGGGTTGTGCATGATCTTGTTGATCATGGCCTGCACCATTCTGGCCATGGCATCCCGGTCGTTTTCCGGCAGATGGCGGAGCGCTTGTAGCGTTTTTTCCAGTTCCGAGTCGGCGATTGTTTCCATTTTGCTGCGCAGGGCCACGATGGTGGGGATGACGTCAAGGTTTTCATACCATTCGCGAAAGCGGATTACCGCTTCGTCGATGATGCGTTCCGCTTTCGCGGCTTCTTTTCGGCGGTCTTCCAGGTTTTCCTCGATGACCCCCTTGAGGTCGTCGATATCATAGACATAAGAATTATTCAGGCGGTTGATTTCCGGGTCAATGTCCCGAGGAACCGCGATGTCGATAAAGAACAAGGGGCTGTTGCGCCTCTTTTTCATGACCGCTTTGACCTGCTTTCTGCGGAGGATGAAGTCGGCGGACCCTGTTGAGCTGATAATGATGTCCACCTGCCCGAGGGTATCGAGTATTTCTTCGAAACGAATGGGGCGGCCATTGAATTTCTTGGCCAGGTTCACACCCCGTTCAAAGGTTCGGTTGGCCACATAAATGTCCCCGGCTTTGTGCCGGATAAGGTGCTCCACAGCCAGTTCCGCCATTTCACCGGCACCGACGAGCAATACTTTTCTGTCTTGCAGGGAGTCGAAAATTTTACGGCCCAGTTCTATGGCGGCATAGCTGATGGATACGGCATTGTCCCCGATGCCGGTTTCGCTGCGCACGCGTTTGGCCACGAAAAATGTTCGGTGCAGCAGTCGGTTGAGCAGAACACCCGATGTTTTGGATTGGGTTGCGGCTTGGTAGGCGGATTTAATCTGCCCCAAAATTTGTGGTTCGCCCAGAACCATGGAATCCAGGCTGGAAGCGACCCGAAAAACATGCCTGACCGCCTCATCGCCCTGATGGATATAAAGGGATGTCTCGAACCTCTCGAGGGGAAGATCGCTGAACCGGGAAAGGAAACGCTTGGTTTCCTGAATGGCTTCATCCGGCGTTTTGCTTACCAGCAGTACCTCGACGCGGTTGCATGTGGATAACAGGATGGCTTCATCCATCACCGGGAGGTCTGCCAGGCGCGCCAGAGCTGCCCGTGTATCCCCCTCTGGGATGGCCATGCACTCCCGAAGTTCCACCGGGGCGGTATTGTGATTCAAGCCTATTAAAACGATATCTTGCATACGTTATATTTTTGTAAACGGTCCATGATGCCCCGTGAGCAGAAAATTGACCCCGAAGAACGTGAACATCAGAACGATGAAGCCGATGATGGCCATGATGGCCGCTTTTCTACCCCGCCAGCCTAGACTGACACGCCCGTGTAAAAGGGCCGCGTACAGCAGCCAGGTGATACCGGACCAGACCTCTTTGGGGTCCCAACTCCAGAACTTGCCCCACACGGTTTTTGCGTAGATAAAGCCGGTAAACAGACCGATGGTCAACAGGGTGAAGCCGATGACGACGCAGGCGTAAACAGTGGAGTCGATAAACTCTAGAGACGGGAGTCGTTTAAAGAAAAAGCCGTGGGTTTTATTTTTAATGGCGCGTTCCTGAACAAGATAAATGATGCCAAGGCCGCACGCCAGGGTAAAGGCGGCATCACCTAAAAAAACGGTGATTATATGAAAGAAAAGCCAGTAGCTTTGCAGAATTTTATCTGCCTGGACCGGCTCGGTGGAAAGAAGGGCTGCCGCCACCGTGGCCGCTGCGGAAAGGGGGGCGGCGTACACGCCGAGTATTTTCAGGTTGTATTTTACCTGAAACAGGGCAAACAGGCCGGCAATTGCCCATCCGGCAATGGAAAGGGTTTCACCGAGGTTGTGCACCGGCAGATGACCGATCATCGAAAACCCGTAAAGGATGTAAATGGTGTGCAGAACGAAACCGGCGACGAGCAGGTAAAAGCCAGCCTGGTTGAAGCGTTCTTGCTGGCGAAGAAAAAAGGCCAGGTACCCTGCGGCACTGAGAATGTAAAGAACAATCGCTGCCAAAAGCAAGCTATCCATGGTCAAGCTCCATCAGATCGTCAACATTGAAACCGTCACCGAGGATATCCCGCAGCAGGGTATCGATCTCCTCTTTTTTTCCGGCCCTGATCAAGTCGATGATGTTGCTCTCGATGATACGGTTGAAGATCGGTTTATGCTCCTCGGGCGCGTGCTTTTCCTTGAGCAGAAGGGAGCGGATGCCGCCCATGAGGTTTAAAAATGCTGCGTATTCAGGGCCGAATTGCCGTTCCAGCTGCTTGCGCAGCTGTTTTGCAAAGGCCGGGCTTTTTCCGGAGGTGGATATGGCAATGACCAGATCGTCGCGTTTCACTGTGGCGGGGAGAATGAAATTGCAGATTTCGGGCCGATCGGCAATGTTGCACAAGGTGTTTGACTGTTCGGCATTCTGGTTGATCTGCCGGTTCAGCACCTCATTGTCAGTGGCGCCGAATACCAGAAACATACCTTCCATGTCCGAGGGGCGGTAGGTCCGCTTCTTCAGGATGATGTCGCCCTGGTTAGCCAATGCCTGCAGCTTATCGGTTGCGACGGGGCTGACCACGGTGACCATGGCGCCGCACTCCAGGAGCGAAAGGGTCTTGCGGGTCCCCACCTCACCACCGCCGATGACCAGACATTTTCTGGCGTTGATGTCCAGGAAAACGGGATAGTATTTCAACGGCTTGTTCCTGTACGGGCGGGGCGGGCCTTTTTTTCGACGCGGTTCACAACCCAACGCATCAACTTTTTATCATCCTTGTAATCAACCCCGGACTTGAGTTCGGACAGGGGGATTTCGGCACGGGCCCTGCTTTTGCGGCCGCCGGCTGAACCGATATCCCCGAATCCCTGTTCAGCGACCTTACCCGCGTTTTTCTTGAGACCGTCGTTTCTAAAGATAACGATCATTTTCCGCTGGTGAAACCCGCAGACGATGCTCCACTTGATGGAATTGACCCTCAAGAAAAAATCGGCAATCAGGACACATACGTCTGGATTGACGACAGGTCCAAGGGAAACATATACGCGTCCTTTCCGTACCCTCTTGATTTCAAGGGCTTTTTTATAATACTTCAAATATTCGGGTTTGAGATCAGACTGCTCGATTTTGCGAATCAGATGTTTGTTGGCATGTCGAAACAGATACTGAAACGCCCGCACATCCTCGATGATCGTCTGCAGTTCGAAGTTGCTGGTGTCTGTCTTGATGGCGAGAATCAGCGCAGTGGCCAGCTTGGTGGAGGGTTTAATCTTGGCGGCACGCAGGTAGGCCGTGAGAATAGTGGCTGTGGCGCCGTACTTGGGTCGGATATCCTGAAATGCAGCGTTGCAGTTGGTGTCCGGGTGGTGATCTATGACCACGTCGCATTGAAATTTTTCAAAACCGTCATTGTGGCCGGGTTGGGAATCCACCAGGACCGTCTTCGTGAAACGGTTGTCATCCAGTTGGTTTATGTGGACCAGTTTGGCCCCCAGAAGTTCCACCATGGCGATGTTGTCGGGACGGTCAATGGTATTTATATTACAGATGGTTACCGCTTGGACCCTGCGCCATAAAAGGCGCTTGACAGCCATGGCGCTGGCAATGGCGTCCGGGTCGGCATTGATGACGATCAGTACACGGTCGTCATTTGAGAATTGTTGGAAAAATCGGTTCAGTTTTTCTTTAACGGTCAATCTCATAGATCCGCCTTGAGCCATACCGGTTGTCATAATTCTACGCCGATATAATATTGCCAAACGTTATAATGAGTTGGAAAATTTTACAATAAGTTTTTATGCTGCAAAACGACCGGCGCCCTGGCGTACACACGCCAGGGCGCCGGTTTTATGCAATTGGCGGAGTCACCCGGCCTGCACCGCAAAACGAACGATCTCCCCCCCCATTTCTGCGCGGATGGTCATGCCTTCATGTACATTGCCCTTGAGGATTTCCATGGAGAGCGGGTTCTCGATATATTTCTGGATGGCGCGTTTCAACGGCCTTGCGCCATACACGTCGTCGTACCCCTTTTCCGCCAGGAAACCACTGACGTCAGCAGAAAGCGTGAGGTCGATATGCTGGTCTGCCAGCCTTTTTACGAGCTCCCGCATCTGGATGTGAACGATTTCCCCAAGCATGTCCGGCGTCAGGTGTTTGAAAATGATGGTTTCATCGATACGGTTCAAGAATTCCGGCTTGAAACTGGCCCTTAAGGCCTCCATCACGGCGGCTATCATTTTTTCCGGTGTTTCCGCATGGGGCTGGATGAGCTGACTGCCGATATTGGAGGTCATGATGATGATGGTGTTTTTGAAATCAACCGTCCTGCCCTGTCCGTCGGTCATGCGTCCATCATCCAGAATCTGCAGGAGAACATTGAAGATATCCGGGTGCGCTTTTTCAATTTCGTCGAAAAGGATCACGGAATACGGTTTTCTGCGTACGGCTTCGGTGAGATAACCGCCCTCCTCATACCCCACGTACCCTGGAGGGGCCCCGATCAGCCGGGATACCGCGTGTTTTTCCATGTATTCCGACATATCGATGCGCACAATGGCCTGTTCGCTGTCAAAAATAAATTCAGCCAGTGCTTTGGCCAGTTCAGTCTTGCCCACACCCGTGGGGCCCATGAATATGAACGAACCAATGGGCCTGTCCGGGGCCTGCAGGCCGGACCGGGCTCTTCTCACGGCATTGGAAACAGCCGCAATCGCTTCCGTCTGCCCCACGAGTCGTTTTGCCAGCCGTTTCTCCATGTGGATCAGCTTCTCCTTTTCCCCCTCCATCATTTTATTCAAGGGGATGCCGGTCCAGTGGGACACGACCTCGGCAATCTCGTCCTCTTCCACCTCCTCTTTCAGCATCTTGCTGGTTTCCTGGAGACGGGCAAGCTGGTCTTTGGCTGCATCGAGGCGCGTTTCCAGTTCGGCCGCCTTGCCGTATCGGATTTCGGCGACCCTGGCCAGGTCGCCATCCCTCTCCGCCTTTTGTGCTTCAATGCCGAGCTGCTCCTGATCTTCCTTGATTTTGCGAATGGTCTGGATCAGCTCCTTTTCGTTTTGCCAGTGGGCTTTCATCTGGAGAATTTCCGTCTTCATTTCCCCGAGGGCGGCTTCCAGTTTTTCCAGCCGCTCTTTGGAGAGCTGATCGGTTTCCTTTTTCAACGCCTCCTTTTCAATTTCCATCTGGGTGATTTTACGTTGAATTTCGTCAATTTCCACCGGCAGGCTATCGATTTCGATACGCAATTTGGAGGCGCATTCATCGATGAGGTCAATGGCCTTGTCCGGCAGAAAACGATCGGAAATGTAACGCTGAGACAACACGGCAGCCGCCACCAGGGCTGCATCCTTGATGCGCACGCCATGGTGCACCTCGTATTTTTCCTTGAGGCCCCTGAGAATGGATATGGTGTCCTCCACTGTTGGTTCCTGCACCTTGACCGGCTGGAAGCGCCGTTCAAAGGCCGCATCCTTTTCAATATATTTGCGGTACTCGTTCAAAGTAGTGGCCCCCACGCAGCGCAGCGTGCCCCTGGCCAGGGCGGGCTTCAGCATGTTGGATGCGTCCATGGCCCCTTCGGCGGCCCCGGCCCCCACCAGGGTGTGCAATTCGTCAATGAACAAAATGACATCCCCCTCGGCCTTTTCCACCTCCTTCAATACAGCCTTCAGCCGGTCCTCGAATTCCCCGCGGTATTTGGCCCCGGCAATCAAGGCGCCCATGTCCAGGGACGCCAGACGCCTGTTTTTCAATGTTTCGGTCACATCGCCGGCCACGATTCTCTGGGCCAGGCCTTCGATGATGGCTGTTTTGCCCACCCCGGGTTCTCCGATCAGCACGGGATTGTTTTTGGTGCGTCGGGAAAGGACCTGTACGATACGTCGAATCTCGTCGTCCCTCCCGATAACCGGATCGAGTTTTCCCATGCGGGCCAGTTCGGTGAGGTCGCGGCTGAATTTTTCCAGGGCCTGATATTTGTCCTCCGGGTTAGGGTCGGTGATGCGCTGGCTTCCCCGAATATCCATCAAGACCTTGAGAATAAGATCCCTGGTGACACCGTAGCGGTTCAGAATATCAGTGGCCTTGTTACCGCCTTCACCCAGGGCGGCCAAAAGGAGGTGCTCTATGCTGACATATTCGTCTTTCATGTGGGCGGCTTCGGTAAAGGCCCCTTCAATGACCTTTTTTGCAGCAGGCGAGAGGAAGGCATCGCCCATACCGTTTCCGGCAACCTTGGGAAGATTGTTGATGGCCATGAGCATCGCCTGGCGGATGCCGGCCGGCGAAACACCGAGTTTACGCAAAATGGCATTGGCCGTTCCTTTGTCTTCGGTCAGCATGGCACAGACAAGGTGCTCCGGTTCAATCTGCTGGTTGCCGTTTTGGACGGCCAGGGATTGGGCCTGCTGGACCAGCTCTTGAGACTTGATGGTAAATTTGTCCAAACGCATTATTACCTGTCCTTGTTAATCATAAAAAGTAATGTAAAATAATTTTACAAGTAATATAAACATAGCTTTTCTCGTGTCAAATCCGAAAGATGCCCGTCGTTATGTTTTTGTTCCATCACGCAGGCCTAGAGAACGCAACGGGTTTCTCAGGGATTCATATACGGCAATACCCACGGCTGTGGAAAGGTTGAGAGAGCGGATGGCAGTGGTCATGGGGATGGAGAAATCGGCTTTAGGGAAGCGGGCCAGGATAGCAGGGGGCAACCCTTTGGTTTCCGATCCAAAGATGAGAAACAGGCGGTCAAGGGAGGGCATGTCCCAGAAAGGGCGGGATCCCTTCTTGGCGAAGAGGCAGATCTCTTGCGGGGATGGCAAGAGGGCTTCCATGAAAGCATCGAAAGCGGGCCAAATATGGAGATCCACATGCTTCCAGTAGTCCAGGCCGGCCCGCTTCACCTGTTTGTTGTCCAGGGAAAAGCCCAAAGGTTCGATCAGGTGCAGAGTGGCACCCACCCCCAGACAGGTGCGCCCTATATTGCCGGTATTCCAGTGGATTTCAGGCGCCACCAGGACCACGTGCCGTTCATATGGGGCATGTGAGGAGAGCTTTTGGTTCATCATGAAGGCATTACGGGTTAGGCAAGGGCATTACTCACCACCCGCTTCGCTCAAGACACAAAGAAAAAAATATCTTTGTGACCTTTGTGCCTTGGTGGTTAAAGGATTTAATAATTCCTAGGCTTACAGACGATTTCTTTAATGCGAAGGTCAAACAGGCCGGTCTGGTGGGCCGGCTTCAGGATCAGGGCCGCATCCGCCCCCCGGGAGGTGCCGCCGATGGAAACAATATCCTTGCCGGTGAGTGCACCGGCATCGGCGGCCATAATGGCCACTTCCACGGCAACCTTGGTGCCCTGGCCAAAGAGGCGCAGGGTATCGGCCACGATGAGAACAGGATAAGTACCTGAAAATTTATTGTAAAATGATCGCTCCAGGCCGGAAAGGGCATGGGTGGCCGAGACCACCCGGACCCCTTTCTGTTCCAGGTCGGCACGCACGCCCGGATCCATGATGGGCTTGAAAGGCTCTTTCCATCCGCAGTGATAGGTGACGGCGGTAATGCTGAATCCGCTGAAGATGTCCAGGGCCTGGTAGGCCGTGTCCCCTTTTGAAGTCGCCAGAACCACTTCATCCAGGCCCAGTTCTTTGCCCCTGGCAAAAGCCAGTTCCAGAGTTTTCGCAGTATTGTTTTTACCGGGTTTGTCAAAATACATGTTCCCCTCCATTAGAAACATTGCGTTTCTGTTGTCTAATAATATCAATTAACTTAAATATGAACCAAGACGATAGTCTGTGCATTTATTTGTTTCTAATGTCTATATAAATTTTCATGAATTCACGTCAATTGACTATTTAAGAAATTTGGTGATAATAGGCATAGTATGCTTAATTGTGCTCGTTTGGCCATGAAAATTTATTGATTTTGAACAATAAAGTTGCGTTTTCAATTGTGTGCTGAACGGCAGTTCAGCACACAATTGAAAACGAATCATAACAATAAAATTTTTTAATTGGCTTGCATACGGTACCGGTGAGATGAGAATTATGGAACAAACCAGAAAAGGACATTGGAATGAGTAGAAAAAATTTTATTGTTGATTTTCACACCCATCTGTTTCCACCGGACGTCAGAAAAAACCGGAAGAAATATTTTGCAGGCGAATCCGCCTTTGAACTCTTGTATGCCTCTCCCAAATCGAAAAT
Organism: Thermodesulfobacteriota bacterium; assembly: GCA_039714495.1. GTDB lineage: Bacteria > Desulfobacterota > Desulfobacteria > Desulfobacterales > B30-G6 > JAJDNW01. The sequence goes on along the minus strand of JBDLJD010000076.1, from coordinate 3,380 downwards.
GATCAGGGCCGGGGAAATAATCGAGGCCATGGATGAACAGGGGGTCGATGTTTCGGTGGTGTTTGGATTCCCCTGGAAAAACATGGAAACTGCCAAAAGGCACAACGACTATATTGCCGAATCCGTGGCCCGCTATCCAGACCGTTTAAAGGGGTTCTGCTGCCTGGACCCGTGTCCCTCAGAAGCGGCCGCCGAGGTGGAACGCTGCCTGGACAACGGCCTGTGTGGTGTGGGTGAACTCGCTTTTTACCGCTCCGGCATCGAGTGCGTCATCGTGGACAGCATGGCGCCGGTAATGGCCCTCTGCCGTGAAAGAAAGGTTCCGGTGCTGATTCACACCAATGAGCCTGTGGGGCACCAATATCCAGGTAAGACGGAAAATACACTTTTACAGATCTATGACCTCATCAAACGTTTCCAGGACAACACCATCGTGTTGGCCCACTGGGGCGGGGGGGTCTTTTTTTACAGCGTTCTCAAAAAAGAGGTCAAGGAGGTGCTGCGCAATGTGTATTACGACACGGCCGCATCGCCTTTTTTATACGACCCGGCAGTTTACCGCATGGCCATCGACAGGGTCGGCATTGAAAAAATTCTCTTTGGGACGGACTATCCGCTGATCAAACCGGAAAGGTATTTCAAGGAAATGAAGGCTGCAGCATTAAGTCAAGCTGAAATTGATCGCATTTGCGGCGGGAATGCGATGGCCCTGTTTGCTGAAAGATAGATTCATTTCCAATGCGTTTTTCGTTCAGTGCCGGAATGGGTGGCACGTGCTTCGGCCAGAAGACAGAGTATTTCAAAAGCGATTCCAGAAGCCAGGCAGGATGACTGGCCCGTAGGATCAAACGGCGGGCTTAATTCCATGAGATCGGCACCCACCAGGTTCAACCCCTTCAACCCGCGTATGAAGTCCCGTACCTCCTTTGGGCCCAGTCGCGTTCCTGGTCTCGGGTTGGGCACCCCGACCATGGCAATATCAACATCCTTGAAGTCCTTTTTATGGGGGGATCTGAACATACCCAACTGGTTATAATTATTCGATACCATTTCCACGCCCTCTTCAGCGGCCCTCTCAAAAAACTTTCTGAAGTCGGGGTCTTTGACATCCCAAAGCCCCCGGTCGGCGAGCTGGCGATAGCGATCTAGTCGTTTCTTACTGATTTTCGGCATTGTGCGCTCCTGTTTGGATCTAACCAATCAGTTGAATTTCCTGCAGAATCGGTTGAACTCGATGGCGGTGTTCAGGCGGGACCATGAGCACCGGAATAGGGCAATTATGGGCCAGGCTGCCATTTTCGGCAATCGTCATCTTTTTTTGAAAAGTTTCCAGAAGGGCAGGATGATCAAAGTAAAGCAGAATGTCGATCAGGCTGCCCGTGCCGCCACTGGGGTCGATGTGCTCGATATATTGTAAAAACAAATTGTTGACGGTCAAAATGATCTCATCGACCTGGGCCTTTCCGGTTTCCCGGCAATCGAGGCTGGACACCATGCAGCGGCAGCCAAAGGGCCGCAGCAGGTAGATGGGGCAGGCATTGTCCGTGAGCAGGGGGCAGGCTCCCCAGGACGGATCGATTATTTCATCGGGCACCGGCTTTCCTTCTTTGCACAGCTGTGCGATTTTGTTGATGGTCATTTGCGGTTGAAAGCGCTCGCTGTTGGACACTTTTCTCGCTTTTTCAAACAGCACCTTCCGTTCCGCCCCGTCCATGCCGGCGATGATGTGGTATCCTTCCAGGGTCGTCAGGGTCATATTGCAGGTGCAGCAGGCAGCGCAGCGGTGCTGGCAGGCCAGGTCGTATGGCGCGATGAATTCATCATAAAGGCTGTAAATTCGGTCAAGTACGGATAGTCTGTGTTTCAATTTCATTAGAAACAATTATCCCCTTTTTAGGATAGTATTCCTTGCTCAAAATATCGGAATTCTAATATCATCTGATCCAATTCATGTTTCTAATGTGTGGTCTATATTGTTTGTCATAATAACGTTCTATGTACAGTGAGCTCTCCCAATGTTTAAATGGAACATAGTTCTGACAACCGCGATAGAATATTGTATAACAAAAGCAATTTTAATAATCTATATTTTTGGAGTTCGGAACATGATTATGACAACCGGTATAATTGTTTCTAATGAATGAATCGAGGAGGAGTATGAAAAGCAAGGTCTTTTTTATCAATCTGAGAGCATCCATGAAAATAACCCTGTTCGAAAAAATGGAAACGCTGCTGAAGCAAGCCGGCCTTTTCAACATCCTGGCAAAAAGAGACCTGACCGCCGTGAAAATCCATTTCGGCGAGATGGGCAACAGCGCTTTTGTGCGTCCCATCTACGTGCGGGAAATCATAAAAATGATCCAGAAAGCAGAAGCCGTGCCCTTTCTGACGGATGCCAACACCCTGTATGCCGGAACGCGGGGTAACTCGGCCGATCATATTGAAACGGCCATTAAAAACGGGTTTGCCTATTCTGTCGTGGGGGCGCCCATTATCATTGCAGACGGATTGCGGGGCCGGAGCCAGACTGCCATTGACATCGACCAGAAACATTTCAACACCGTTTATATAGGAGCGGAAATTGTCAATGCAGATGCATTGGTATCCATCGCCCATTTCAAGGGCCATGAACTGGGCGGGTTTGGGGGGACGCTCAAGAATGTCGGCATGGGCTCTGCTTCCCGTCACGGCAAGCTTGAACAGCACTCGGGCATTGCCCCTAAAGTGAAACGTAAAAAATGCATTGGCTGTGAAGTATGTGTGGGTCACTGCTCACAGAGCGCCATTTTCATGGAGGAGGAAAAGGCGAAAATTGATCCGGACAAATGTATCGGCTGCGGCGAGTGCATCCTGATGTGTGCCCAGGAAGCCATTCAAGTGCGCTGGAGCAAATCCATCCCGGATTTTATGGAAAAAATGGTGGAATACTGCCTGGGAGTGCTGAAAAATAAGCAGGGAAAATCTATTTTTATCAATTTTATCACAGATGTGACCCCTGCCTGTGACTGCCTGCCAATGAGCGATACACCCATTGTGAGAAACATCGGTATTGCAGCCTCGCTGGATCCTGTGGCCCTTGATCAAGCCTCTGCCGACCTGGTCAACGGCGAGGCGGCGCTGCCGGGATCGTGCATGGAAACAGCCCTGACACCCGGGGAAGACAAGTTCAAAGCCCTCTATCCCAAGGTGGACTGGACCCTTCAACTGATCTATGCTGAAGCGTTGCAACTGGGTAGCCGGGAATATGCGTTGATTGAAATCGAATAGGGAGCTTTTTATTATCTTCAGCAAAGCGGTTTTTGCCCGAGAGCGGTACCACTGGCAGCATGTTGTATAGCGTAACAGTAAGGACTTATGATCAGGACTTGACCAGGTGACAG
>JBDLJD010000075.1:0-20753 GCA_039714495.1 Thermodesulfobacteriota bacterium | reverse complement strand
AGAACTTCGCAGGAGGTCGACAGGGAAAGATCAGGGGCCGCCTTTGCGACCAGGTCTTTGATCATTTTTTCGTGGACAGGGTTTTCATAGGAATTGATCAGGCAGATGGCCAGAGACTGGATGCCTTTGTCCAACAATTCTTTTAGAACAGTTGCGACCTCCTCAGCGCTTGGGGATACAATGATGCGGCCGTCACTTCCTATGCGTTCCCTGATTTCGCGGCGCAGGAAACGGGGAATCAGCGGTTCAGGATATTCGGAAAAAATGTCGTAGGCGTCGTAGCGTATCTCCCGTCCCAGTTCCAGAACATCCCGAAATCCTTGTGTGGTGATCAATCCGGTGACAGCGCCCTTGCGCTCGATAATGGCGTTTATGACTAGGGTGGTGCCGTGGATAAACTCTTCGGTGCTACCCATAAACCCCGGCAGCCGGTTTTCCAACTGCTGGACCCCTTCTTCAACCGCATCAGAGGGATCGGACGGCGTGGTGAGGCATTTGTGGGTTTGAAATTCCCCAGTCTCATCATCCACCAGAACAAAATCGGTAAACGTGCCGCCGATGTCGCATCCCAACCGAAAGGATCCGTTGCCCAATTTAATACTCCCAACCCGGATTAACCGGAAATATTTTATTAATTTGTTTCAGACACGGATTTCACAGATTGTATGGATAAATATAAAACAGAAGCCAATCACCATTTATAGAAAGGGCCACATTAATTCGTCAAACGGTTAAATCGTCAAGTCGTTGAATCGGGGAGCAATCTGCAAAGGGCACCATTTAACGATTCTCAATTTGACAATTCTCAATATCTAAAATAGCTGTGGCTCCTGCCACTCCCCGAATACATTCCGGAAAACACCTGCCATTTCGCCCACCGTTGCATAGGCCCTGCAGCACTCGACCAACGGGGGCATTACATTTTTCTTCTGCCGGGCCGCCTGCTCAAGTGCATCAATGGCGGTTTTCACGGCTTTGTCATCACGCTCGCGGCGCAGGGATTTCAGGCGTTGCACCTGCTCGTCAGCCCAGGCGTCGTTGTACTGGTGAAGGTCAACATCCGGCTGATCCCCGCCTTCCTCTGCATATTTGTTAAAGCCTACTTTAACATACTCCCCCTCCTGCAGCCCCTTTTCAAATTCATATGCCTGACGGGCCACTTTGCGCTGAATGAAGCCTTTTGAAACAGCATTGACCATGCCGCCCACTTCCTGAATCGCCTTCATCTCCTCCAGGATCTTTTCCTCCATCTGACAAGTGAGGGTTTCGATGAAATAGGAGCCTGCCAGGGGGTCCACCGTGTCGCGCAGTCCCACTTCCTCCATGAGAATTTCAAGTGTTCTGAGAGATAGGAGGGCCGCCCGGGGTGTCGGGATGGTGTAGGCTTCGTCAAATGAGCACAAAGCAGTGGTCTGGGCGCCGCTCAAGGCCGCCCCAAGCGCGTAAAACGCACTGCGCATGATATTGTTTTCGGGCTGGGCTTTGGTCAAACCGCTGCCGCCTCCGCCAAAAAGGCCTCTTAAGAACAGTTTTTTCTTATCCTTCACACCGTACTCTTCTTTCAGCATTTTGGCCCATAGCTTGCGGGCAGCCCTGAATTTGGCAATCTGTTCCCAAATATTGCCGAACACATTGAAATTAAATGAAAATCTACCCACAAAAGCGTCCGGTTCGATGCCTCGCCGTGACACATCGGCAATATAGGCCCTGGCAATTTCAAATGCACAGGCAATCTCCTGGGCCGGTGTCGCCCCTGACTCGCGGATGTGGTAGCCACAGATGCTGACAGGGTTGCACCTGGGAAGTTCATCCATGCTGTACGCGATGCTGTCACCCACCAGACGGACGGCATCTTCAACCGGAAAAATCCAGGCTCCGCGACCGATCATCTCTTTGAGGATGTCGTTTTGGGGCGTTGCGCTGATCCTCTCTTTGGGGTATCCACGTTTTTCCGCCAAAGCCTGGTACATGGCCAGCATGATGCTGGCCACGGCATTGATGGTCAGGCCGGACCCTATTTTATCGAGGGGGATATCCCTGAAAGCAATCTCGAAATCCCTGAGCGAATCCACTGCCATGCCAACTCTGCCGACCTCGCCGAGAGCACTTGGACTGTCGGAATCAAATCCCATTTGGGTGGGCAGGTCAAAAGCCACATTCAAACCGGTCTGACCGTGTGAGATCATGTACTTGAAGCGCTGGTTTGTCTCTTGAGGTGTTCCAAAACCGGTATACTGCCGTGTTGTCCATGCTCTGCTTCGGTATCCCTGGGGATGCAGGCTGCGGGTAAAGGGATATTCTCCTGGATCGCCCAGGTCCTGGGCATATTCAAAACCGACCGCCTCAAGGTCTTCAGGGGTGTACGCGGGTTTCACCCGTATACCCGACTGGTAGATGACTTCCTTTACCGCGTCCTTCTCATCTTTTATATACTTGGCTACACCCATTGTTTCACCACTTTTGTGATTGGTAGTTTAGTGTTTTGTATTTGGAATAGGAGCATAGGGCCTTGGTACTTAACCGCCAGATACAACATGTTGAATACCTTCAACAATTTCTTCGAACGGTGTTCCCCCGGGATAGACACCGTCTATACCCATCTTTGTCAGCCCGTCGATATCCTGAAAAGGTATGACACCGCCCACCACGATTTTCACGTCATCCAGGCCTTCCGCTTGCATGGATTCAATCAATTTTTCACAGATCGGCATGTGGGCGCCCGACATGATGCTCAGGCCGACAATATCCACCGACTCCTGTACGGCCGTGTTGACGATCTGTTCGATCTGCTGATGCAATCCGGTGTAGATGACTTCCATGCCTGCGTCCCGTAATGCCAGAGCCACAATCTTGGCGCCCTTGTCATGACCGTCCAAACCGGGCTTGGCAACCAGTATTCTTATTTTCTTATTATCCATAATTTTTTATCCCTTGTAAAATCGTGTATAACACTTGCTACGCAATTGTTATTCAAGTTACATCATTTTTGCATGAATTGTATCACCGCAGCCTGCCCGCGCATAAGGTGTTCGTGCACCAGCTTTTCCACACCTTCGGCGTCACGGCGCTTGATATGTTCAAGCATTTGCTTGTGATCGGCGTTGCTCATGCCGGCAAGTTCCGCATCCTTTAAAATCATCTGGCGGAATCTGTGAATCTGGTCCTTTAGGTCATTGATCATTTTAATCAGCCTGGGGCTCTTGCTGAGAGCATAGAGCATATCGTGAAACTCGGTGTTGATGTCGGGCAGAATTTCCAGCTCACCCTTGTCCAGGTGCTGCTGAAAAATTCGGATTTGGGCGTCAAGAGGTTCGAGGTCCTTTTCCTCGTGCTTGATGGCCGCCAGCCGGGCGGCATACCCTTCCAGTACGCTCCGGATCCCGAAAGTTTCTTCGATGTCAATGCTATCGAGTCCCAGAACAATAAACCCGCCCCGGGGCCTTTTTCCCAGATACCCTTCCCGTTCGAGCTTGTGAATCGCCTCTCTGACCGGCGTCCGACTGATGCCCAACGTCTCGGCAAGACGGCTTTCCACAAGGCGCTGCCCGGATGGAATTTCGCCTTTGATAATCGCCTGTTTGATGTTCTCGAACACATGCTGCCCCAGCGATTTTCGCTCAGCCAAGCTGGTAAGGTGTTCGATTCCCATGGATTGCTTGTTGTCGGTTTTCATTTAAATTATTATATGTTATATGTATTTTCTTAATGTAATGAATCTCCGCGCGGCAAGCCACGCGGTATCATGCGGTTTAGATATTTTCTATCTTCTCGCAGCAAGCTGCGGGGAATTAGACCCAGCGGAGATTAAAGAACACCCTTTTCCTTCAGTTCAGCCAATTGTTCATCCGACAGCCCCAACTTCTCGCCATAAATTTCATTGTTATGCTCCCCGAAACGAGGTGGAAAGGAAAGTTCACCGCCGGATCTTTCAAGAAAGTCGGTCATGTTTGGTGGAGGTGCCAGCGTGACCCGGGTGCCGGTTTTTGCGTCAATAGCATGCAGCAGTTTCCTTTTGACCAGCGGGTCTTCGATAACCTCCGGGACGGTCTTGATCTTGCTTATGGGGACGGTAATCGAGTTAAACAATTCAATCAGCTCTTCCGAGGTACATTGTTGCGTAATATCGGTTAAGGCCTTGTTCAGGTTGACCACATCCTTTATGCGGCCGGCATTTTTTTCATATTTCGGAAGATCCAGGCTTTTAAACTTATCCTGGGATACCAGGGATTTCCACTGCCGGTCATTGCCCACTGCCAGGTAAACGTATCCGTTGCTGGTAGGGTACACCGACACCGGCGAAAAAAATTCATGCGTATTGCCCCGGCGTGTTATGGACTTCCCAAAGCTGCCATTCAACGTGATGGGCACGGTTAGCCAGGATACCGACGACTCGAACATGGCCAGGTCGATTCTGCTACCCTCTCCGGTACACTGTTTTTTGAACAAAGCCTTCATCAAAAGCCCATAAGCGTGCTCGCTGGTGCCCATGTCGGGCAGGGGTATGCCGATGACTTGGGGATCTCCCTGCTCTTCTCCGGTCAGTTCCATCAGGCCCGACCTGGCCTGGAGTATGGGGTCATAGGCGCCCTCGTTGCTGTCCGGCCCAAACCCCGTCACACCCAGCCAGATAATGTCTGCTTTCACAGAACTGAGGGTTTCGTAGTCTATTCCCAGTTTCTGATAGTTTTTTGGCAATTGATTGGTGACAAAAATATCGACCTGCAGTTCTTGAATCAGCCTTTTGAGCATTTCCTGTCCTTCGGCTTCGGCAAGATTCAGGGTGAGCGCCTTTTTCCCGGCATTTATACACAGAAAATAGGCGTTCATGCGCTTTTCGTCCAGCACATTGTCACCAATGAATCGGTTTGGGTCGCCATATACAGGGTGTTCAAGGCGGATGACCGTCATCCCGTCCTGGGCGAACCGATAGGTAAGGTAAGGTGCTACCGTTGCCTGTTCTAGAGATACAACGGTTATTTTTTTGAAAATATTCATGGGTAATCCTCCATAACGGCGTGTTCCACGCCGTTATTGTACGCGGCTTCGCCGCTATAACTGAATTTATAATTCTATGTTACACTTTGTTCAAAGAAGGGTGAATGATTATTCTATACTGTAGATTCTTGTCCTTGACAAGTTTTTTGTATACTGTATACATTTATTGTAAATAATTATTCGTTTTTTTCCAAAAATCAATTTTAAATTTGAATTCATCCCGCGCTGCAAACCGCGGGATGAATTCAAATTAATGGATGGAGGACACCATGGCTAATATCACCGCCCCCATGCCCGGGAAAATATGTGAAGTGAACATCGCCCCCGGCGATTCTGTTATTGCTGAACAGGAAGTTGTCGTTCTCGAAGCGATGAAAATGGAAATGCCCATTATCACTACAACGGCCGGCACTGTAAAATCCGTTAACTGCAGCCCGGGCGATGCCGTGCAAGGTGGAGACGTGCTGGTGGTCATTGAATAGATACCTGGCTCCAGAGGGTCTGTCACTGTTGAACTTGATAATTGGGAATTGGATATTCAACGCTAACAAGGGGAAATACTACAATGCCCGAACAAATCACCCATCAGAGCGAATTAAAACGGCTCAGGGACCTTCAGAAAAGAGCGGAGCAGGGCGGCGGCCCCAAAGCCATCGAAAAAAGACATGCCGCCGGAAAACTGACCGCCCGGGAACGCCTTGATCTCCTGTTCGATGCCGATTCGTTTGTGGAACTGAACCAACTCGCCGAAAGTCAGGCCACTGACTTCGGCATGCAGGAGAAGAAGGTTCCCGGCGACGGCGTGATCATCGGTTATGGAAACATCGACGGCCGGCTCGTGTTTGCCTATGCCCAGGATGCTACCGTGCTCGGCGGTTCGGTGGGGACGATTCACGGCCGTAAAATCTGCCGGATCATGGACGAAGCCCTGAAGGTCAAAGCACCCATCGTCGGTCTGTTCGATTCCGGTGGCGGCCGGATTCACGAAGGTTTTTTTGCATCAAAAGGTGTTGCCGGCATGTTTTACCGCAACACCCAAGCATCGGGAGTGGTGCCCCAGATATCCGCCATGATGGGTCCCTGTGCCGGCGTGTCTGTTTACTCGCCGGCCCTGACCGACATGATCATCATGGTGGAAGGCACCAGTCAGATGGCCATCACCGGCCCGGGAGTCATCAAGTCCATAACCGGTGAGGATGTCACCCTGGAGGAACTCGGGGGCGCCAGAGTCCACAGCGAAATTACCGGCCAGGCCCATTTGACTGCCGAAAACGATAAAACCTGCATCCAACTGATCCGCCACCTGCTCTCTTTTTTACCCGCCAACCATCTTGAGACCCCGCCTGCGCAAGTCAGTGAGGATGAAACAGACCGCACCGACGATACCCTGCAGGAAATCGTTCCGGCCAACTTTCGCAAAGCCTATGACATGCGCAAGGTGGTCCAAAGAGTCACGGACAGAGGGGAGTTTTTTGAATTACTCCCCCAATATGCCCGCAACATCATTATCGGCTTTGCCCGCATGGACGGGCAGACCGTGGGGATTGTCGGCAATCAGCCCAATGTATTGGCCGGCTGCCTGGACGTGGACAGCTCGGATAAAGCCGCCCGTTTTATCCGCTTTTGCGATGCCTTCAACATTCCGCTCATCAATTTTGTGGACGTGCCCGGCTATTTTCCGGGTGTCAAACAGGAATATGCCGGCATTATTCGCCACGGCGCAAAAATGCTTTACGCCTATGCTGAAGCCACCGTGCCCAAGATCACCCTGGCCCTCAGGAAAGAGTACGGCGGTGCGGTTATGGCCATGTGCTGCGTGGGCATGGGCGTGGACATGATGCTGGCCTGGCCCGTGGCCAAACTGGTTGTGCTGGACACAACCGCCGCCGTCAACCTGATTTTTCGCAAAGAAATCAAAGCCGCCAACAACCCGGATGAATTCCGCCATGAAATGATCAAGGCCTACGACCACCAATACTCCAACCCGTTTCATGCGGCATCCAACATGCTCGTGGACAAAGTGATCAAACCGTCGGAGACCCGGCCGGAGTTGATCCATGCCCTGAAAATGTTGAAAAACAAACAGCCGTCAACGCCGTTCAGAAAGCACGGCAATATCCCTCTCTAAAGAAAAAATCGGTGAACGAAAACATGTTCACCTATTTTTTCTTTAGCAAACGCGGCTTTGCCGCTAGAACCTAAACACAAACGGAGAGGATAAAAATGGACTTTACCCTGACCAAAGAACATAAGTATATACAGAAGGCCGCCAGGGAATTTGCCGTGGGCGAATTCAAAGATGTTGCCCGGGAATGCGACCTCAAGGAAATTTTCCCCGAAAAAATACTGGACAAGGCACGCCAATTGGATCTTATCGGTTTATTCATCCCCGAAGAATATGGTGGGCCGGGCCTGGGATACCTGGAGCATGCCCTAGTCCTGGAGGAATTCTGGAAGATCGATCCGGGTATCGGTCAGCAGCTCTGTTCTGTGTCCTTTGGTGCAGAAGAGCTAATCCTGTACGGCACCGAGGAGCAAAAAAAGAAATATCTCTCTCCCCTGTTCAACGGCAAAGGCATCATGGGGTTTGCCATTACCGAACCGGATGCCGGCAGCGACACGGCCGCTGTTACGACAACGGCGGTCAAAGACGGTGACGACTACATCATCAACGGCAGCAAGGTGATGATCGGCAATGGCACAGTGGGAACATTTCTCCTCGTATTCTGCCTGACCGCCCCGGAAGAAAAATCCAAGACCGCCCGCCACAGCATCATCATCGTGGAAACCGACCGCGAAGGGTACAAGGCGGACAAAATGGAAGGCAAGATGGGCCTGCGCTGCTCGGACACAGCAGCAGTTTACTTTAACAACGTGCGGGTTCCCCAGACGAATTTAGTCGGTTCGGAAGGGAACGGTTTCATTCAGCTCATGAACTTTTTCGACCGTTCCAGGGCCTATGTTGCCGCCCACGGTTTAGGCCTGGCCCAGGGTGCGTTCGACCAGGCGCTCCGGCATGTCAAGGGCAGGAAGCAGTTTGGACGCCCGCTGGCCGCTTTCCAGGCCACCCAGTTTAAAATCGCAGAGATGGCCACCAAAATAGAGACAGCCCGCAACATGGTGTACAAGGCGGCCTGGCTGCTGGATAACGGCATGTCCGACACCAAACTCACGGCCATGGCCAAACTGTATGCCTGCCATGTGGCCGTGGAAGTCGTGGATGAGGCGCTTCAGCTGCACGGCGGCTACGGCTATTTTGACGACTATGACATTGAACGCTTCTACCGGGCCGCCAAGGTTCTCGAGATTTACGAAGGTACCAAGGAGGTGGAAAAGATCATCATCGCCAGGGAACTGATAGGCAAACTGTAGCAGCTCACAGGCGGCAGATGATGGCTGATATGGGCTACGAGCTTTGACCTCTGACCTCTGAGCTAAAATCTATGACCTGCACACTATGAGCTACTCCCTATGCGCTTATAGTTAAAGTTCGACAAGTTGAATGCTATCCACCAGCGGGAGGGCCTCTACCTCGCCCACGATCTCATCGGGAATCGGCGTGTCGGTGGAGAGAAAAACAATGTTCGTGGCTTTCTCGTCACTTACCCCCACGTTCATACGGTCGATATTGATGCCGCGCTCTCCGAGCAGCGAGGTGATGCTTCCAAATGCACCGGGTTTGTTGAAATTCCGAATATAGGCAAAAAAACCCTCAGGTTCCATGGAGAGTTTAAAATCGTCAATTTTTACAATCTGGGAACGTTTTTTACCGAAAATCGTACCGGCAATTTCACTCTGCATCTCGGTCGTCACCGCTTTCAGGGTAATCAGGTTGAGATACTCATCAGACTCGGCACTGGTGGTCTCCGAGACCTTGATGCCCCGGTCTTTGGCGATAACCCCTGCATTCACATAATTGACGTCGTCCTTGAGGGACGGTGTCAGCAGCCCCTTGAGCAGGCTGGTGGTGACAGGCGTAAAATCGATGCCCTGAAAATCGCCTGTGTACTCGATGGTTATCTCTTTAAACGCCCCTTTGCTCAGCCTGGCCATGAGGCCGCCGATGCGGTCGGCCAGATGGAGATACGGCCCCATCTTGGTGAGCAGTTCGCCGGTAACCGACGGTACGTTCACGGCATTTACAATCGTACCATTTTTCAGATAATCTATAATCTGCTTGGCCACGGCTACGGCGACATTGGTCTGGGCCTCCCGGGTAGAAGCGCCTAAATGAGGCGTACAGATGACATTCTCTTCTTCCAGTAGACTGCATGTTCCCGGGGGTTCGGTTGCGAATACGTCCAGAGCCGCGCCGGCGACCTTTCCGGACTTCAGGGCCGCCTCCAGGTCAGCCTCATCGATGATGCCGCCCCTGGCGCAGTTGATGATCATGACACCGTCTTTCATTTGCTTGAAGGCGTCTCTGTTGATGAAACCGGTGGTTTCCTTCATCTTGGGCACATGGATGGTGATGTAATCCGATTTGCGATAAAGGTCTTCCAGCGTGACACTTTCGAAGCCTGCCTTTTCAATCTGTTCGGGAGTGACAAGCGGGTCATATACCACGACCCGCATTTTTAATCCGGAAGCCCGATCGGCAACGATGGAACCGATTTTTCCAAACCCGACAATACCAAGAGTCTTGTTGAATACCTCGCGGCCCTGGAGTTTCTTTTTGTCCCACCGCCCGGCCTTGAGGGACGACGTCCCGCGCGGGATGTTTCGGGTGAGCGACATCATCATGGAAATGGCGTGTTCTGCCGTCGTAATGACATTGCCGGTGGGCGTGTTCATCACCACCACCCCCTGCTGTGTGGCCGCCGGAATCTCAACATTGTCAAGTCCGATGCCGGCACGACCGACCACTTTCAACTTTTTGGCAGCCTGTAAAAGGTCGGCAGTCACTTTAGTGGCACTGCGAATGACCAACGCATTGTAGTCTCCAATGATCTCTTTCAGCTCGTCCGGGGACAAACCGGTTTTTACATCTACCTCGATCCCCTCTTCCTCTTCGAACATCCTGATTCCGATTTCACCCAGTTGATCGCTCACCAACACCTTCATTTTTTGCCTCCCTCAATAGAAACAATAGAAACAACTTGCAATCCAAGCGTCACTACCGGAATCCCTAATTCTTGCACTGAGAGACGGGTATGCAACTAATTCTAATTGTTTCTATTGTATATTTTGATTTAACAGACCCTCTCTACAGAAGTTTTTCATATTTGTAAACACAAAGGCACGCAGGAACAGCCAAAGATATTTTTTTCTTTGTGTCCTTTGTGCCTCTGTATAAAATCGTGTTCCACGATTTTATTAAACGCTGCTATGTCGCTGATATTTTATCGACTGGATACCTCAATGCCGTCATTCCCGCGAAGGCGGAAATCCAGATCTAAATACTCTTCAGCAGCTCCGGTTTGGGATACTGGTCAAGAACCTTTTGTGACTCTTCCATGGCTTCATCCACCACGACAATGTTCTCCAACTGGCCGGAAAGAAATTTGTCATAGGCCTGAAGGTCGATAAGACCGTGGCCGCTCCAGTTGAACAGGATGACCTTTTCCTTACCTTCTTCCTTGGCTTGTCTGGCTTCGGCGACAACCTGGGCCAGAGCATGGTTGGTTTCCGGAGCAGCAATCACCCCTTCTGTCTTTGCCAGCAGCATACCGGCCTCATAGGTAGAAAGCTGATTGACAGCCTTGGCTTCAAGGATACCTTCTGTTATCAATTGGCTCACCGTGGGAGCCATTCCATGGTAGCGCAGGCCACCGGCGTGCAGCGGTGGCGGCACAAAGGTGTGCCCAAGGCTGTGCATGGCCAGAAGCGGGGTCATGCCGGCAAAATCACCGTGGTCATACGCAAATGGTGCACGGGTCATGGTGGGGCAGGCCTCGGGCTCCACCGGATAAATAGCGACATCCTTGCCGTTGATTTTATCCAGCACATAGGGAAAGGCAATACCGGCAAAGTTGCTGCCGCCGCCGGCACAGCCGATGACGATATCCGGGTATTCCCCTATTTTTTCCATCTGTTTCTTGGCCTCCAGACCGATGATGGTCTGATGCAATACAACATGGTTCAAACAGCTTCCTATTGAATAACGTGTTTGACCGGATTCATCGGTTACAGCGGCCTCGATAGCTTCACTGATGGCGAGTCCCAGGCTTCCGGGCGTGTCCGGATTCGTTTCCAGAACAGCTCTGCCGGCCTGGGTTTCCGTACTGGGACTGGCAATGCAGTTGCCCCCCCAGGTGCCCATCATGGTTTTGCGATAAGGCTTCTGGTCAAAACTGATCCGTACCATGAACACCTTACATTCCAGGCCGAACTGAGAGCAGGCAAACGATAGTGCGCTGCCCCACTGCCCTGCTCCGGTTTCCGTGGTCAGTTTTTTGATGCCGAATTCTTTGTTGTAATAGGCCTGGGCAACCGCGGTGTTGGGTTTGTGGCTGCCCGGAGGGCTGACACCTTCGTATTTGTAGTAGATGCGTGCAGGTGTGTCCAAAGCCTTCTCGAGGCCGTATGCACGAATCAATGGCGAAGGGCGCCATATGCTGAGTACGTCCAACACCGGTTCGGGTATATCGATCCAACGCTCGGTACTGACTTCCTGCTCGATCAGGTTCATGGGAAACACTGGAGCTAGGTCGTCCGGTCCTACAGGATTCCCATCCGGGCCCAGGGGCGGGTTCATCTTGATATCTGCAAGAACATTATACCACTGCCGTGGCATTTCATCTTCAGACAGAAACACTTTTTTCATCTTCATAGAGCCCTCCTTGGTTTTAGGTTGAATGGCTTGACTTGATTTGGTATACAGTATACCGTTTTGAATTATCCGGTGCGTCATGTTTAAACTATTTTAGATCATAAATAAAGAGGTAATATGATATGGAAAATGAAAAACAACTCTATCTGACGGCCTTGAATCCTTTACTCATCAAGACGCAACGCGGTTTACCCGGCGCAATTGCCGTAATCGGAGCCGGTACCATCGGTCCGGACATCGGGTACTACCTCAAAAGCGCTATGCCGGGCATCACCCTCTTTCTCGTGGACATCGATGAGCAACCGCTGCAGAAAGCCGAAAAAAGATTGGCTGCCTATGCCCAAAAAGCTGTGGATAAAAGGAAAATGAAGCCGGATAAAGCTGTGGCTGTTTTAAAAAATATAATCTACACACAGGATTACAATGACATCAAAGACTGCGATCTCGTTATCGAAGCGGCCACGGAAAACATCCCTTTAAAGAAAAAAATATTCGAATTAGTCGAAAGCATCGTCCGGCAGGATACGATAATCACTTCCAATACAAGCTCCATTCCTGCTGACCGGCTCTTTACCCACATGGAACATCCGGAAAGAACAACGGTAACCCACTTTTTCGCTCCGGCCTGGCGCAGCCTGCCGGTTGAAGTTATCCGGTGGGACGGCGCCAGTAAGGAAACCGTCGACTACCTGTTCTGGTTTTTCGCCCGCACCGGTAAAGCGCCCATCATCACCAGCGATGCGATCTGTTTTGTCCTTGACCGCATTTTCGACAACTGGTGCAACGAGTCGGCCGGGCTTCTGGAACTGGCAACCGCCAGCCAGATCGACAAAGTTGCCGAGGAGTTTGTTTTTGCAGGCCCGTTTTTCGTACTGAACATGGCCAACGGCAATCCCATCATCGTGGAAACCAATACCCTTCAGATGGAGGAAGGCGCCCACTATCAACCGGCGTCCATACTGAATTCCATTGATCGCTGGGCCACCCACCGGCCCGGGTCTCCGGTCGATGTGCCTGAAGACCTCAATCAGCAAATCCGCGATCGTCTACTGGGGATACTCTTCTCACAGAGTTTTGATATCATCGACCGCGGCATCGGTACCCCGGCCGATCTTAATTTCGGCTGTCAGGTCGCGCTAGGGTTTAAAAAAGGCCCCCTGGACATCATGCGTGCCCTCGGTGAAAATGAGGTCAGTCGCATTATGTCCCGCTTTGAAAAAGAGAGGCCCGGGTTCCCACAGGCACAGGCGTCATTTTCCGCTTATCAGGATTTTCACCGTTTTGTGCTCAGCGATGAGACCGACGGTGTCCGCGTGATCACCCTCAGGCGGCCCCAGGCCATGAATGCCTTGAACGACGATGTTACCGGCGAGATTCTGGACGTGATGCTGAAAGACGAGAACAACCCGGCCATCAAGGGGTTTGTTATTACCGGGTATGGCACCCAGGCTTTTTCGGCAGGTGCGGACATCGGCAAATTCCCGGAAATGCTGGGTGACAAGGGGGCGTCCGTCCAATACGCCAAAGACTGTGCCAAGGTCCAGCTTCACATGGACAGCATGGTCAAGCCGGTGGTTGCCGCCTTGAACGGATTGGCCATGGGCGGCGGCCTGGAAGTGGCCATTCGGTGCCACAGTCTGGTGGCCGTGAAAAACGCAACTTTACAGTTTCCGGAAATAGGGCTGGGCATCCTGCCGGGCATCGGCGGCTGCGTAGTACCCTACCGTAAATGGCCCCAGGGGGCGGCTTTGTTTAACGACATGATCATGCTCGGCAAACCGATCAAAACCCGGGATGCTGCCGATATCGGCATGGTCGACCAACTCGTAGACAACCCGGCGGACCTTATCGCCACTGCTATAGCTGAGATCGACCGCATCCGGAATGACATTCCCCGCATCACGGAGCATACGGTCGACGTTCCGGAATTTGATATTCCTGATCAGCCCATGTCCGGAAAACAGGGTTTGAGCCTGGAAGCCGTTACCATTACCACTGAAACGGTTAAACAGGGAGCAGCGGCTGCTTCTCTCCAGGAAGCCCTGGAAATCGGCTATGCCGGCTTTGGCCGCATAGCCTGCTGCGACGCAGCCAGCGAAGGGATCAGTGCTTTTCTGGAAAAAAGAAGGCCGAACTTCAAAAAATAGGGGTATTGGAGCACTACAGCACTTAAGAGCATTAGCTTATGGCCAAGCCTAATTTCTCTGATTCTTGCATAGCGAGGCAGGTTTTGGCCTGCAAGATAAGGTTTTCCGCGTTGGAATAACATTAATCTAAAGCACAGTTGCGGTAAATTATACAAACATCAGGATTCTATTTATGACCGAAGACTTTTTACTGGGAAACGGTGCGATTGCCCTCGGCCTCCTGGAGGCCGGGTGCCAGGTGGTCACCTCCTACCCCGGGACCCCCAGCTCGGAAATTCTGCCCGAGGTCGTACGTCTTAAAAAGGCCGAAAAACTGAATACCTACGTGGAGTGGTCCACCAATGAAAAGGTAGCCCTGGACAATGCTTTTGCAGCCGCCATCACCGGCAAACGCACGGCCTGCTGCATGAAACAGGTGGGCCTCAATGTAGCCGCAGACTCCCTCATGAGCGCCGCTTACCTGGGGACGGTGGGCGGAATGGTGATCATATCCTGCGACGACCCCGGCCCTCACTCATCTCAAACCGAACAGGACACACGCCTCATGGCCCGTCTGGCCAAAGTACCCGTGCTGGACCCGGCAACTCCTCAGGAAGCCAGGGAAATGGCGGGAATCGCCTTTAATATTTCCGAAACTTTCAGTGTCCCGGTCATTTTAAGACCGGCCATACGCGTGTGCCATGCCCGGCAGAATATGAAGTGGGCCGCCCTGCTTGACCGCGATACCAAAGCCAGCTTTAAAAAGGACCCCATGCGCTGGGCGGCCACACCCAAGTTTCGCTTTCGCCTGCACCAGGAACTCAATCAGAAGCTAAAAGATATTTCTCAACACTTCGACAGCCTGCAACCTTTCAACAGCCATAATCTCGAACCGGAAAAGCACTACCCCCTGGGCGTCATTTCCGGGGGCGTGCCCTATGCAGTCATCCAGGACATTTTATCCGATGCCGGGCGTGACGACATCCCGCTTTTAAAACTCGGTGCCCCCTACCCGCTTCCACAAAAGCTGGCCGATGAATTTGTTACGGCCTGCGACAAGGTCCTTGTCGTCGAAGAGACCGACACCTTGATCGAATACCTTCTCAGAGACCGTTCAAAAGTTCTGGGCCGGCTGTCCGGAGACGTTCCCCTGGAAGGCGAGCTGATTCCCGAGCGCATAGAACAAATCATCTCCCAGGTTCTCAGCGGCATGCGCCTGCACCCCTTGAGCATCAAAGCCAGCCGGGAAGCGCAAGATATAGTCGCAGGGCTCGACCTGCCCATAAGAAGGCCCACCTTGTGCCCAGGCTGCCCTCATCGTTCGGCATTTTACACCATTCGAAAAACAAGGCCCAAGGCCATCTTCACATCAGACATCGGCTGCTACACCCTTGGCCTCAACCTAGGCGGAGTGGATACCTGCCTGGACATGGGAGCCGCAATCACCATGGCATCCGGGTTGTATCATGCCCACGCCCAGGATGAGGTTCAGCAGCCCATTGTCGCCACCATAGGCGATTCGACCTTCTACCACTCGGGGACGGCCGGACTCCTGAGCGCTGTGTACAACGATGCCCGGTTCGTTCTCGTTGTTCTCGACAATCAGACCACGGCCATGACCGGCATGCAGCCGACGCCTGGTTTGGGTGTCCGGGCAGACGGCAGCCAGGGCAAGACCATCCCCCTGGAACGTGTCATCAAGGGATGCGGCATCGAATTTCTTGAGGTGCTGGACCCCTATGACATCAAGGGCATGCGCGCTACACTGAAGCGGGCGTTCGACTACACCAAAGCTCCGGATGGTGGCATTGCCGTCATCATAGCACGACATCCGTGCATCATTGCCTACCGCGACCTGGCTGTGGCCAACCGGATAAAAGTCGGCATCAGTGACGATTGCATCGCCTGCAACCACTGCATCGACCGGTTCGAATGTCCGGCGCTTTTCCATGACCCCGTTCGCGAAAAAACAGCTATCGACCAAGCCCTGTGCATAGGCTGCGGCGTCTGCCTGGAGGTGTGCCCCAAAAGTGCAATCATAGAGATGGATATCGAGTGATAAACGATATGAGTTTCATGACATCCAAATTAATATTTAACACGGATTTCACGGATTCAATTATCGCTGCGCGCGTTATTTACTTCGTGTCATTAGGGCTTCGCCCGATATTAGCGTTGAAGTGCGTCTTAAAAACGAATGGAAAATAAATGAATATGAAGCCAATCAATTTCGTGATCGGCGGGCTAGGCGGCCAGGGGATCCTGTTCATGACCAAAATTCTGGCCAAAACAGCCCTACAGAAAGGGTTCAAGGTGATGGGAGCCGAAACCCACGGCATGGCGCAAAGAGGTGGGTCGGTGATTTCCCACCTCAGGCTGGGTGATGTAAAAAGCAGCCTGGTAAAAGCGGGTGATGCTGACTTTCTTTTGGCTCTCGAGGAAAACGAGGCCTATCGGAATTTGCCTTTTCTGGCGAAACAAGGCGTGCTCTGCAGCAACAGGTCGTCCGGCAATTTCCCCTTACCCGAAGTCGAGGGGTATTTGCGCAAAGGCGGCATCACCTGCCATTCCATCGAGGCAGGCAGGCTTTCCTTTGAACTGGGTGCGCCCATGTCCACCAACCTGGCCCTTCTAGGCTATTTTACCACGCTGGACAAGTCCCCCTTTACCCGTGAGGAATTTCGGAAAACAATCGAGGAGATGTCGCCCGATGTGTATAAGGAAATCAACCTCAAGGTTTTTGACAAGGGCGCATCAGCGGAAGAAAAATAGCGATGAAGTCGCGTTACATAACAAAATAATTACGACCCGCAGCCTACTGCGGGTCGTAATTATTTTGTTATTTCCATTTGTAGTCGATCAACTCCAGCAAAACGCCGTTCATCTTCTTGGGGTGGACAAAAGCGAACTCACACTCCTTGAACGGACGCGCTCCGCCGATAAAGGGATAGTCCTTTTTCTGCATCTCCTGCATGGCATCCCTGGTGTTGTTCACATTGAGACTGATCAGCATGATCCCCTCCCCGCGCTTTTCGATGAATTTAGCTACATCGCCGTCCGGGCTCGTGGATTCCATCAGTTCAAAGCCGACCTCCCCTACCATGTAACGGGCCACGTTGATTTTTTCCGGTTCATCTACATAGGTCATATCCGGGGCATCCTTCCCCAGCATGGGCTCCCATATTTTCCGGGCTTGTTCCAGACTTTTCACCGCGATGCAGATGTGATCGATCTTGTTTATTTTCATGACTGACTCCTTAGCATTATAATCAGCTGCTCGAGGTTTTGGTGACAACATCGAACGCCTGATTCTAATGGTTGTGATAAATGTTTCGATTAATACAGTATGTAAATACCATTGTCGGTTTCATCCCTTGGTAGCTTTAATGTAGCTATAAAGTCAAGGAAGATTTGCTTTTCGACTTGACACACTTCCTCTGTTAGCAATATTAAACATCTGATTGATTATTCTTTGTTTTTAGCCATTCAATCACATGTGTAGTTATGTACCACAGGGTTTCAAAACTGCAGAGGGGGGTTGCAGGACAAGCTGTTCAGCCCGCTTGAAACTCGATCATTAGACTCGGCACTTCTCTTCTGAATAATTGCTCCATTCAGTTGATCAGTTAACTGACGATTTATAATAAATAGCGACGAAGTCGCATAATAACAACGCCGCGGGCGGTGTTATCAAAGAAGGAGGAACCTGTCTATGTATGCTGACCGTTTCTGGAAGAAAAACTGGGATGAAGGTCTTAAAGACCTCGAGCCGCATGAGTTTGAAACGACCTATGTCAAACTGGTTGAACAGGCTTTCCAGGAGGTGCCCGATAAAACCGCCATGGGCTACCTGGGAGTGGATGTGTCTTTTCGCGAACTGGACAAACGTGCCAACCAGTTCGCCAACATGCTGATCAAAAACGGTTTTGAAAAAGGCGACGTGGTCGGTATCAACCTGCCTAACATTCCCCAGTATGTCATTACCGTCATAGGCACGCTGCGGGCCGGTTGTATCGTTTCCGGCGTATCCCCCCTGCTCTCCGCAGAACAGATCAAGTACCAGCTCAACGACCTGGGTAGTACAGGCAAGAAAGTGGCCATGGTCACCCTGGATGCCATCTTCGCCGGCCACCTGGTCAAGATTGCCGGAGACATCCCTCAACTGAAGCTGGTGGTGGCCACCGGCGTCGCCGGGTTTCTGCCCAAGATAAAACAATTCCTGGGCAAACTGCTGAAAAAGGTTCCCACCGGGAAAGTCACGCCTTTGCCGGGGATTACAGTACTGGACTATCACACAAATGTTTTCAGCGAATATGCGGACACACCCGTTGATGTAGGCCTGACACCGGACGACATCGGGTGGATCCAGTACACCGGCGGCACCACCGGCGATCCCAAAGGTGCCATGCTCAGCCACCGGAACGGATGCCATAACATCCTAAGCATTGGCAGATGGCTTGGTTGGGACAGGGGTAAAGGTGTCCTGCTATCCGGATTTCCTTTTTTTCACATCGCCGGACTGACCGTGTGTGAAAGCGCTATTTTTATGGGCTGGACCCAGGTCTTGATTCCCAATCCCAGAGACACGGACCATATCTGCGCGGAAATGGAAAAATACAAACCCACCAATATGGCTAATGTTCCTTCACTGTACCAGATGTTGCTTGAAAACCCGAAATTCAAGGCCATGGACCACTCGGCCCTCGGCACCGTAATCTCTGCCGCTGCACCCTTTCCACAAGAATCTCAACTGGATCTGGAAAAAATTATCGGAGACGGCAAGCTGCTGGAGTTGTACGGCATGACCGAAACGTCCCCGGTTTCGACCATGAATCCCTCCAAAGGCAAGAAAAAACTAGGCACCGTGGGCATGCCCTTTCTGAACACGGACGTCAAGCTGGTGGACCCGGGATCAGGCGAAGAGGTCCCCGTTGGCGATCCCGGGGAGATCTGCGTCAAGGGCCCCCTGGTCATGGAAGGCTATTTCAACAAACCCGAGGCCACTAGTGAAGCTGTGGATTCGGACGGGTACATGCACACCGGTGATGTGGCCATCATGGATGAAGACGGTTTTCTAAAAATTGTGGATCGTACCAAGGACATGATCATCGTTGGCGGGTTCAAGGTTTTCTCCAGCAAAGTCGAAGATCTCATAGCCAAGCATCCTGCGGTGGGCGTAATGGCCCTGATCGGTGAACCCAACCCGGATCGACCCGGATCGGAGCTGGTAAAAGCCTATATCCAGAGAAACCCGACCTATGAATTCGACGGTGATGACGATGCCCTGAAAGCGGACATCATCAAGTTTGCCAAAGAAAAATGTTCTCCCTATGAAGTGCCCAAAAAGATCGAACTGATCGATGAGATGCCGCTCACAGCTGTGGGCAAAATTGACAAAAAAGTGCTCAGGAAATAAAATCCTGGGGCCTGATCTTTTGATCAGGCCCCAGATTTTATTTCATAGGAATGAATATGACGCGGACCAAAATCGTTGCCACCATCGGACCGGCATCCAACACCCGGCCGGTGCTGGAAAAAATGATCAAGGCCGGCATGAATGTCGCCCGCCTCAATTTCTCCCATGGTTCATACGAGCAGCACGGGGAAGTCATTAAGACCATCCGTTCACTCTCGCGGACCATGAACAAACCCATCGGCATCCTTCTCGATCTACAGGGTCCCAAAATCCGTACAGGCACGCTTAAAGACGGAGAGCCCGTCGAGCTAAAAAGGGGCAACACCATTCGCATTACCACAGAAAAGGTGGAAGGCACGGCAGAAAAGGTTTCCACCACCTACACCAACCTTCCCGCTGATGTGAGGAAGGGCGATAAAATTCTCATCGATGACGGGCTCATGGAATTCAAAGTCCTTTTCAAAAGAAAGGAAACCGTCACGTGTGAAGTCGTCAATGGGGGGATTTTAAAGGAACACAAAGGCATTAACCTGCCGGGCATAGACGTGTCCGCACCCTCTCTCACGGAAAAGGACCGCCGTGATCTCAACTTCGGGATCAAGGTTGGCGTTGATTATTTTGCCCTCTCCTTTGTCAGGAAGGCCGAAGATCTGCGGTATATCAAGGGGTTTATCAAACGGCAGGGCCACAAAACTCCGGTTGTCGCCAAAATTGAAAAACCCGAGGCCCTGGACAATCTCGACGACATCATGGAGGCATCCGACGCCATCATGGTTGCCCGCGGTGATCTGGGCGTGGAGTTGAACCCGGAGCAGGTCCCCTGTGTACAGAAAAAAATCATTGCCGCCGCCATCAAGGCCAACAAACCGGTGATTACGGCCACTCAGATGCTGGAGAGCATGTCTTCCAATCCCATACCGACGCGTGCTGAAGCTTCGGACGTGGCCAACGCTATTTTTGACGGTACGGACGCGGTTATGCTGTCCGGCGAAACTGCATCAGGTAAATATCCGGTGCGTGCGGTGAAGATGATGGCCAAAATTGCCGCCCAGGCTGAAAACTCAGAGTTTATGACGTTCAACCTGCAGCATGCCAAAGACCCTACAGAACTGGTACCGCACGCGGTGGCCCAATCCGCAGTAAGCATTTTGAACGAGTTGAGCGCCAAGGGGATCGTGGTTTTTTCCGCTTCCGGCAGCACGGCCAAGCTGATCTCCAAAAAACGCCCTTCAAAACCGGTCTACGCCTTTACCCCCAGCCTACGAATTTACAACCGGCTCTCACTCATATGGGGGCTGACCCCCCTTTTCATCGCCTCCATCAGTGACACGAAACGGCTCATTCAGGCCAGCGAAAACATCCTGGTGGACAAAGAGATCGCAAGCCAAGACGACCTCATCATCATCGTCGTGGGATTCGGTCTGAAGGAAGGTTCCACCAACGT
>JBDLJD010000074.1:0-20998 GCA_039714495.1 Thermodesulfobacteriota bacterium | reverse complement strand
AGCACGAAACCCAGGTACTGGGGGTGCCGGAAATACCGGTAGAGCCCCTTGTGGGCAAATCCAGGCTGCCGCACCTGGGAGTAGAGCGAAATCCATCCCGCCATGATCAGCGCCATGCCGATCAACATGACGGCAAGGCCATAGGTCATGGCGTGGTCCATGCCTAAGGACACCCCCATGAAATTGAACGTGACCACGTGCTCCGGCATTGTCGTGCCCGGGACGAAAAGGAATTTACTGGCAAACAGAATGGTCAGGGGAATGCCGAACATTTCGATAAACAGGGAAATGAAAAAGGCGCCCACCAGTCCGTAATCCACCCACCTGGCCCGTTTGCGATAGGTCAGGGGGATGAGAAACAAGCCGAACACGACAATGGAGATCAACACCAGGTGCCACTGCTGCTTCACGATACCGTTGATGACCGTTCCGGTAAGGTAAACATGGAAGTGGTGAAAGAACGGTTCGACATAGAAAAGAGGGATGACGGCCAGGGCAACCAGCAGCATGCGATTGATGCGTATGATACTGGCGCTAGCTTTCATTATCATCAATGCGCGCGCTGTCGCCTTCGTTGTCTTCAGCCGGCTTCAATCTCAAAGACCGGACCTCGGGCAAAACTTCCTTGAAAGCTATCCCGTAAATATCCCAGATGGTGACAAAGAGGGCGGCAATAATGGGGCCGATGATGATGCCCGGCACACCGAACATGAAAATGCCGCCCATGGTGCCGAAAAATATCATCAGTTCGTGCATCTGCGTGTCCTTGCCCACCAGGGCCGGCCGCAGGATGTTGTCGAGGCTGCCCACCACGATGGCACAGAATACAGCCAGAGCCGCGGCCTTGTAAATCGCACCACTGCCGGCCAGGATGATGGCGGCCGGAATCCATATGAGTGCGGTCCCGATGCCGGGGATAATGGACAAGACCGTCATGATCGTACCCCAGAAGATGGCACTGGGAATCCCCACCACGGCGAAGGCGATGCCGGAAAGCCCCCCCTGGAGGATGCCGATGACTGCCGTGCCCTTGAGGGTTGCCCGGGAAACGGATGTGAACTTTTCCAGAATACGGCGCTCGTCGTGATCTTCCAAAGGCAGGTAGTACAGTATTTTATAAAGCAGTTTGTCACCGTCCATCAACAGGAAAAACATGGTGTACAGCAGCACGAACAGCATGAACACGAAGTTGATGGTTCCAAAGGTGAAGGCGGAGAGGTGGTCGATGAAAAAGCCGGTGACCCAGCCCACGGCCTCGCCGGCTTTGCTGAGGATCACTTTGCGGTGTTCGATGACGTTATCCGCAAAGGGAAGGCCCTGCAATTTGGCCACCAGGGCATCGGGTTCGGCAATCTGCTTTTCGATCCAGGGTTTGACGCCGACACCGACCTTGATGGCCTGGGAGGTGACAATGCCGAACAGCCCTCCCAATGGCAGCATGATCACGAACAGAATGATGAGGATAGTCAACCCGGATGCCGGGGCGCGCCTGTGCCCGAACCACCTGGCAAAACGGCTGTACATGGGATAGGCCAGGGCTGAAAAGATGCCGGCCAGGAAAATGGCCATTATAAAATTGCGGATCATGGAAAGAAACAAAGCCGATATGAACAGGACCAGCAGCAACAGAACGGCTTTATTGGCCGTTTCCTTTTTCATGGTATACCCCCACAAGGCAATGCAATGAAATGAACCACAAAGGTACAAAGGACACAAAGAAATTTAACCATACTTCTTGATCAGCGCCTGGCGCTCTTCCTCGGACAGAGACCTGGCAAAAGATTTCCACCCCGGGCACCAGCCGATGTGCCATTTCCAGAGGCGGCCCAGAATAGATTTTGGATTGTTATCGTATTTTGCCCTGAATTTGCATGTTTCACAACTGCTCATGGTCTCTCCTTCATTAGAAACAGTATTGGAACGGACGGTAACAGATCCCCTGGTTGTGAAAAAGGTGCCCCGGCCAATAAAATGATTGCCTGATTCCAATGCACCATAGCAGAAACAACGCACTTTTTACCAGGCATTTCTACGGTTTGGAGACCACGCAGGATGCAGCATAAATTGCATGGAGTATTCAGCCTGCTGCTGATCGTTCTGGCCGTGACCGTCGCCCTGACAACCCTCTGGCGACTGTCTCCCTGGCTTGGCCTTGTTTACCTTGCCATCTGTGGTTTTTCCGCATGCAGTATCCTTTATGCTTACTGCGCAAAATGCAGCGCCAGGCTGGACAACTGCAGCCACGTATTTCCTGGAAAAATCACCCGCTTGTTGCCCCAACGAAATCAAGGGCCCTACTCCTTTGGAGATGTTGCCGGGACTGCTTTTTTCCTGGGGGTAAGCAGTAGGGAGTGGGGAGTAAGGAGAAATCTGTGATCTGTACCCGGAAGCCGGAAGCCACCACATGGCTGAAGCCCTGGACTACATGCCATTTTTTCCGACTGCAGTGTAGCGCGGGGATTTATCCCTGCCGAAGCAATTATCCGAACACGCGGCTCAACCCAGTTTCCCTCAATTTAGATTGTTGGCGAGATCGAATGACAGGAGGCTTGAAGCGCCTGAAAGCCGACCTCAATGCCATAGCCCCGGATGATACAGCTTTTATCGACCGGTTTGTGAAGGATATCAAAGCCTTTAAAGGGGCTGATTTGATGGCATCCATGGCCAAGCCGCCCGAACTGACCCGGCCCTGGGATATGGGCAGGATGCTGTGGAACATGCGCAAAGTCATTCGCTTTTACAGCGGTGCCTACACCCAGCCGGTCAACCGTTACACACAATCCCTTAAAAGCCGGGTGCTCAAGGAATTCATCGAACACATTTTCCTGCCCGATGTGCCCATGTGGTTCGTGCTCTTCACCATGGGCATGTTCGCAAGCGGCAACATGGCCCTCAGGAAAGATGGATCCGCCGGCTTTGCCAGAGCGCTGGAGAAGCGCTATCTCTCTCTTGGCGGCGGGGTGATCCCCTGCTTCATGACCGGCCGCCACGCGGTGATGCTCATGTGCAAGAAAAACGGTAGACGGTTCAGGGCTGACGCAGGCTGATATTGCTCACAGCGTCCACCGGGATCGTTTTGCCGTTTTGGGGTCGGACCGATAAAACCTTTTGAATTATTTACAAGGACTGGTTCAAGTGGGTCCTGCCTGTCCAGCTGGTGCTCATGGGGGTGTGTATTATCTTTCTGCTGATTGCCGTCAGCATCAGCTATGCATAGAAGCCTATTTTTGCCATTTAAACAGGCCGGGATAGTCCTTGAACCCATTTCTTGAACATTGCATCCTGGAATTTGAACGTTTTGTTTTTAAAAATGATTTCTTTTTCTTCGAGCGCTAAAAGTGCCGTGTGAAGAACGGACCCCGAATTAAAGCCGACTCTTTGAAGATGCTCGGCGGCATAGATGCCTTTCCCCTCTGTTTCCGTAAGCAGTCTCAAGGCCTTTTTCTGATTCTGGGTCAACAGATCCCAAAGAACCATAAACTGATTCTTGTGGCTTGTAAGAATTGACGATTTAATCTCATCGAGAACATCTGAAACGACATCAGGCGAACGCCACAAATCAAATAAAATCTGTTGAATGTACATTGGCTGATATTCGCAGAATTCAACAATGTCGGCTATTGTTTGTTTGGAAATATTCACATGTTTCTGCTTAAAAAGCGATTGTGCCCAATTCACATAGTGCCGGATATCGATCTTTTCAAGGGGATAGTTTCTGGCCATCTTGAAAAAAGCCCGTTTCGCGGAGTCAAACATGTCAACCAAAATATGCTTCTGGCTGCCCGAAAAGAAGTAACTGATATTTCGATGTCCCTGAATTACACTGCGCAGGCGCTTCTCAAAACCGGCTTCTGAATACCCGGCTACCTCCTGAAATTCATCGAAAACAACCAATAGTTTATGCTTGTTTGAATATGAGGCCAAAAGACCGAGTGCCTTTTCCAGATATTCAGGCTTCTCTTTTGGTTTAATGGAAGCCGAGAGTGTCGGCAGGTTGGTTGTAGGATCGATGCTACCGGTAATCTTAAGGCCGCTCATCTGTTTAAAAATCTTCTCAATCTTAGATTCTATTTGGGTAACACCGGTTAGAACGGCATCAATGAAATCGTTTTCGTCAAGCGTTCCATATAGATCGATATAAACAGAGAAAATCCTTGGCCTTGTTCGTTTAAGCCGGTTCATCACCTGGTGCAGAAGAGATGTTTTCCCCATACGACGGTGTGAATACAGAAGGATATTCTGTGATTGTTTCGCAAAATAGATTAAATCTTCTTGCTCAGCAATCCGGTCGCAGAATGATGCGCCCGTAACATAATTTGAATATGAAAACGGATTATCCATCTAAGCACCTCAGATACGTAAAACATGAATACATAAAATATGTATTCATGTTTTACGTACTGAAATCTTATGTTCTTTTAAATCAAAAGTAAAGAAGTTTCGCAGATTGGGAAAGGACTATTTTTTTTGCCACTGGCCGGCTTCATCCTGGACATACTCGCCGCCCTTGGCATTTTGGGCAATCTGCTGGGCACGGCGCCGCCCAACAATTTCAGGGGTGGTACCGGTTTTCTTGGCAATGGCTTTGTAGACAATCTTGCGGTCCTTGTTTTCAGCTTCAACCACATCGGCTTTCTCTTTAGCGGTGCCTACAAATTCCAGCAGTCCCTGGTTATTTTCGCCGACAATACCATTTTGTTTGAGCTCCGTGATCACGGGCAGGCGTTCGGCCATGCGGGCCTTGATTTCCTGGGCCCCGCCCCAGGCGGATGTGGCCACGATGCCAAGGGTTGCGATAACGAAGCATATGGTGATAAGCACGTTTTTTCGATGCATGGTGTCTTCTCCTTGAAATTCCTGATTATTCATCGGCCGGTGTCTCCGCAGCCTCTTCGTCCAGATCGCTGAAAAAATCGTCCAGTTCCTTGTCGATCTTGATGTTCAGATCGATGGTGATGTGGATGGGTTCCACCTTGATGGGCGCCACCTCCACCTTGCTCTCGGTTTTGACTTCATGCCGGGTGCACCCATAGGCACTCACCAACAGAATCACACCGGCTACTGCGAGGCATTTTCCTATCATTTCCATGCTCCTTTTGATACGTAGTGTCGTGTCCTACCTATACGTCAGAAAACTCTCGTCACTCCCGTGAAGATGGGAGTGCAGTTAAACGCTCTGGATTCCCGCCTTGCGGGAATGACAAATATTGGCCATTCGCATTAATTTGTTTTAATTATACATGATGCTTTCAGGACGCAACCCCAGCAGACCATTTACTCCAAAAGATTCAGTACATCCTTGTATTCCAGGAGATCGTTCAGGGGCACCTTGAAATTGACATCCAGGGAAATCCCCTGGAATTCAGACCCCCGGCTGTCCGCATCCACGCGGACAAAACCGCCGAACTCTTCATCATATTCAAACGGTAGAATCCTACCGGGTTTGCCGTCGAATTGCAAGCGCATGCGTAGGTTCTCCGCCTCGCTGACCACTCTGAGCTTGGCCCAGTTGTAGTCGAAATCCCTGAGCGCTTCCCGGGCCAGGTCTATCTGAAAAAACTGCCGCGTGCCCTGGGGGATGCCCGCCATGAGGGCATCGGCGCCGCTCAGGTGGATCTTGCCGCCGTCGCCCGGGGTGGAATAGAGAAACCCGTCGTCGAACCGGATGCGCCCTGCGTTGATGGAGACGGGCAGCGTGCCGTTTACCGTGCCTTCCCCAACAGCGTCGGCCACGGACAACTGCTCGAGGATCTGCGCCAGGTTCAGGCGGTCGCAGTCCAGGCGGGTTTCGTAGGTGCCGATCCCCGGGGTAATGCGCATGGGCTGCAAACGGATCTGTCCCCCGCACCACCCCACACGGCCCTTTTCCACAAAAAGGGTCTGAAACGGCTCCAGCTGAAAATGGAACAACCCGCCCTGAATCTTGAAATTACCGGCTGTGGCAGCATCAAAGGTCAGGGTCTGGCTGGGGCCGGTGGTCAATTCTGGTAAATCCGGAAAACAGAGGCCCACATCGAGGTTTTTCACAACCACATCCTTTTCCGGCAGGCGCATGTCGGCTGCCCCTATCCTGACGCATGCCGCCCCCCCCATGCCGGCTGTGGTGTAGTCTCCCTTGAATTCGCCGTTGAGAGCGCCTTTCAGGTAGATGCCGCGCCCCTCCTCGAAGAACCGCCCTATATCTATTTCCGGAGCTGCTGCCGGTCTGGACAGGGAGGCCTCCACCTCCGCGGTGATGCCCTTGTCTGCCGGGAAGTCTATAGCGCCGGAAAAACCAAGCTGCAATGCCGGCAGCAGGTTGCTGATATACTCCCCCTGAAAGTCGACCCCAAGGGGCTGCTGCCTGACGGTCATGCCCAGGGACCCCACATCCAGGTCCTGCCACTCGATGCTGCCGATGGCCACCAGCCCTCTGGCCGTGGCTTCCCCTACCGGCCACTGCCAGGGGACACGGGCCTCGATGCCTGACAAGCGGACCTGGCTCCCCGGGGCATTCAGGGTGGAAGCGGTAACAAACAGGTCGCCCTTGAACACAGGTGCCGACCCGTCCGGCGTTTCCATTTCAACCCGGGCCTGAATATCAGGAATGGCGATGGAAACAGGCGCAGCCGCATCTGCCTGACCCAGCAAAGCCTTAATGCCGGACACCCGCAGTACAGCCGACCCTTTGGGCTGTCCGGAGGCATCTGCCGCGATGTCACCCTGTACGGCCAGTTTGAGGATATCCCCTGTTCCAAAGGGCGCCTCAGCCCTGATATTGGTGGATGCTGCTGAAAAGGTTCCCCCTAGCGCAGCACCCCTGCCTTTAAGGCGCACCTTATACACTGGTTTAGCAGCCGCAACCTCCATATCCCCCCCAGCCTGGGCAACGGACGCCCTAAGGCCGGCGCCCCCCGGCGCATCAGCAATGTCAAGCCGCCAGTCGCCGGCCAAAGCGTAGTGTACGGACAGGGTGGTAACCAGTTTCAGGTCTTCCTGCAAGGCAACCGGCAATTCAGTGCTTTCCCTAAAAGCAGGCAGCCTTGTGTTCAATTGTACATTGGCATTGACGGCCTGCGAATCATAGATAAGGTCGCCTTTCAGGGTATCCAGCACCAGGGGAACCCGGCTTTGCACCATCAGGCCGCCGCCCTTTAGGGCAAAGCGCTGTGGACCGGTTTGATCGAGCTCTAGCAGAAAGGGAGTTTTGGTTTTGCCCGCACCAGGCACAGCTGCCATACCAAGCCCCCCCCATGCGGCACGCAAGGATGACGAACGTATGCGCATTGAAAAATCGCTGAATGTAAACGGTGACAACTGGATGGCCGCACCGGCCTCGAGATCCACATCCCCCCCCACGGCCAGGTCGGGCATTGCCTTTAGAACGGCCTTCATCTTTTCCAGGGAAAAAGCATGGGTGGTCAGGGACAGATACCCTTTTGATTCGTTTTGAAACCAGTTGCCGGCGATCTGTACTTTCTGGCCGCATGGATACAATGCCAGCATGGCATCGATCTCC
This sequence comes from Thermodesulfobacteriota bacterium, assembly GCA_039714495.1. Taxonomy (GTDB): domain Bacteria; phylum Desulfobacterota; class Desulfobacteria; order Desulfobacterales; family B30-G6; genus JAJDNW01. The sequence continues at coordinate 13,500 of JBDLJD010000074.1, read as the reverse complement.
CCTGTGGGCGCCAGCCTGGCTGTCAGATCAAAGGGGATGCGCAGGGGCCGGCCCTGCCAGTCAAGATTCAAAGCCGCATGGGTGATGCGAATCGTGTTCACCGCCACAGAACTTCCGGCCTCTCCCCGCTCCGAAGCGTTCCCGGATGGTGACGCCGGCCTGTTTATATCGACGCCCTTAATGACGATGTTGCCGTCTCTGACGGACACGTTCAGGCGCAGGCCGCTGACCACGATGGCATCGACGCGTTTTTGAAACAATCCCAAGGGGGTGTAATCCGCGTAAACGCTATCCACGGTGATACCGTCGGCATCATCGCGGCCGATTATCACCGGACCGGCCTCAAAGCCTGTCAAACCGATACGGCGGATCCGCCCTTTCTGCCAGCCGATGCCGTTCTCTACGGCCAGGCCCGGCAGTATCGTGGTCTCCAGAAAAACAGGCAGAAACTGCCAAAGAACAACTAGCGCAAAAACAAAGAGAAGCCCTGCTGTGAATAGGGATATGAAAACTTTTTTAAGGCGCATAATCCGATGTTATCATCAAATAAAATATTTGGGGAATCCTTTTTGGTAACAATAGGATTCACCAAATATTTTATTTGTTTAAAAGGCTTCTTGCAGCATGACGTAGGGAAAAATCCCGTAGCGGCTGACACCAATGTCCAAACGGATGTTGATTTTCTCCTGTTTATTGAGGGCAAAGCGCATGCCGACGCCGCCGGCTACCTTCAGGTCGATCTCTTCCGTGGTGGTGGCATCCGGGAAGGCATCCCCCACGGCGCCGAACACGGCAGCCCCCCAGCGCCCTTTGATGGGAAAGCGGTATTCCGCCCTGACGGCCGCAGCGTTTTTATCGGTAAACACATTCTCGTACAGTCCCCGCATCAGGGGGGTAGGATATTCATTGAAAGGGACATCGCCGCTGGTGAGGGCCATAAACCCCTGCAGCGCCAGGACGCTCTCTCTTCCAATGGATCGGTAGTGCCGGAGATCCAGGCCATAGTAGTCATAGTCAAAATCGCTGCCCATCCACTCCCGGTATAACCAGGCCCAGGCATTGAACCAGCTTCCCCGGGATGGGGCAAAAAGGTTGTCCCGGGTGTCCCAGGTGATGACCGGCCCCATGCCGGAGCGGACGCCGCCTTCCGAACCAACGAGATCCCCCTGTTCGAGTTGGCCGCCTTCCTCGACATCTTCGACATGGGTATTTTTCCAATCCAGTGTAAGCCCCATGCTCAAATCAGCCACCACTTCATGCACGACCCAGGGCTGCAGCATGAAGGACTCGTCCGTGTAGGTCTCCTCCAGTTCCTCGATCTCCCCCACATCGATACCCGAGTCATTGCCGATACCGAAAAACGAGGTGGGCCAGTTCAAATAGCCGATGTTCATGAAAAGCCGACCGCGCTGGTCGTTGAAATATTTTTCCGGGGCCAGGTTGAGAAAAAACTGGTTGTTGAGGGTGTAGGCCGTCATGACCTGCAGGTTATCAGGGCGCGTTTCCAGGGAGTCGCCCTCGTCCCGCAAAGTGAACACGACCCCCCCGCCCAGGGCCAGGCTGGTTTCAGGGGTGTAATAGATGACCGGAAAGGGCGTTATCCCCAGGCGGCCCTTTTCTTTTTCTGCATCCTGCTCGGCAAACGGCATTGTTTCATCGCTGATAGGGTCAGTTACCGAATCAGCCGGTGCCTTCGTCTCCTCCGCAACCACCGAAGATGAAAGACACAACAGCAGGTATGTAAAAACCAGGACCAGTATTTTAGACTTAACAGGCATGTTTATCGGTCTGGTCAATTTTAACTACGGGTAAAAGGTTAGGGGAATGATCAGCCGTACCATCCATAACGTCATCAGTTCACCACAAGGTGTGTTATATATGCATAATTTGTTCCTGGATTCCCGCCCCCGGCCCAAGACCGCTACCGGGGCAGGCAAGCGGGAATGACGCCCTTGGATGCTCGGTTTTCGGAGAGATATAATAACGATCTGTTTTTTAACTTTCTGACACATATTAAAATCAAATTTCCCTGATTTTTTTTGCAAGGCAAAAAAATCAGGGAAATTTGATTTTATATGCCGAGATACGCCTTCTTGACCTCATCGTTGGCCATCAGGTTCTGGCTGGTGTCGGAGAGGGTGATTTTACCGTTCTCCATGACGTAGCCCCGGTGGGCCACTTTAAGCGCCTGGTTGGCGTTCTGCTCCACCAGGAAGATGGTGGTCTTATTTTCCTGGTTGATCTTTTTGATGATTTCAAAAATCTGTTTGACCACCAGGGGCGCCAGCCCCAGGGAAGGCTCATCCAGGAGCAAAAGGCGCGGTTTGGCCATCAGGGCCCGGCCCACGGCCAGCATCTGCTGTTCACCGCCTGAAAGGGTGCCCCCGGCCTGGTTGCGCCGTTCGGCAAGAATCGGGAACAGCGAGAAAATGTAATCAATGTCCTTTTTGATCTCCTGGGTGTCGGTTCTCAAAAAAGCACCCATGTCAAGGTTTTCACTGACCGTCAGATAGGGGAATATCCTGCGACCTTCCGGCACCTGGCAGATGCCTTGGGCCACGATCTCGTTGGGCTGCAGGCCGCTGATGGGCTTGCCCAGGAACAGCACCTCCCCGCTGCGCGGGGGCACCACACCGGAAATGGACATGAGCGTGGTGGTTTTACCGGCGCCATTGGCCCCGATCAGGGTGATGATCTCCCCTTCGGATATCTGGATGTCGACGCCTTTCAGGGCCTGGATATTGCCGTAATATGTTTTCATCTCCCTGACTTCAAGCATCTGTATCCTCTCCCAGATATGCCTTGATAACATCGGGGTTGTTCTTGATTTCCCGGGGCGTGCCCTGGGCGATTTTCTTGCCGTAGTCCACCACATAAATCATGTCGGACAGGCTCATCACCAGCTTCATGTCGTGTTCGATGAGCAGGATGGAAATCTTTTCCCGATCGCGGATCTGAATGATGAGGTCGTCCAGCTCCTTGGTTTCCCGGGCATTCATGCCAGCGGCCGGCTCATCCAGCAGCAGGATGAAGGGGTCGGTGGCCATGGCCCGGGCGATTTCGAGGCGCCGCTGGGCCCCGTAGGGAAGGTTCTTGGCATATTCGTCCACATATTGCTCGAGACCGATTTTCTCCAGCATGCGGTAGCTGTCCGCAATTGCCTGTGCTTCTTCCCTTTTAGTGGCCGGATTCTTGAAAATCGCCCCGGGTATGCCGGCTTTCATCCGGCAATGCCGGCCGATCATGACGTTTTCCAGCACGGTCATGTTCTGGAACAGGCGAATGTTCTGAAAGGTGCGCGCCAGGCCGCGTTCGGTCACATGATTGGGTTTGAGCCCTTTGAGACTTTTCTGCTGCTTGCCTTTGGGAGAGATCAGCATCTCGCCCTTGGTGGGCTTGTATATGCCGGTAATGCAGTTGAAAAAAGTGGTCTTGCCGGCACCGTTGGGGCCGATCAGGGCCACGATCTGGTCTTTGTGCACCTCGAGGTCGATGCTGTCGAGGGCGCGCAGCCCCCCGAAATCCTTGGTGAGCTCTTTTACTTGGAGAATCGGTTCCATATGATGATCTGTCTTTATGATTGCTTGTTTTTCTCGAACTTATAGGTTCTGCGGACGTTGCTGATGATGCCCTCGGGCTTGAACACCATCATTGTCACCAGGATGGCGCCGAACAGGAGCATGCGGTACTCGGAAAAGGCCCTCAAGTATTCCGGCAAAAGGATCAGGATCATGGCACCGCAGATCACGCCCAGAATAGACCCCATGCCGCCCAGCACCACCACACAGAGAATGATGATCGATTCCCAGATGGTAAAGCTGGCCGGGTTGATAAAAGTGGTTTTGGCGGCAAACATGACCCCGCCCAAACCAGCCCACGTAGCTCCCAGGCCAAAAGCGCTCAGCTTGGTTTTCCATTTGTCGATGCCCATGGCCTGGCAGGCCACCTCGTCCTCGCGCAGGGCTATCCAGGCCCTGCCCAGGCGCGAATCCTGCAGGCGCCGCACCACGAAGATAGTGAAAATCGCCAGTCCGATCATTATAAAGTAAACGTAGATAATATTCTGATGCAGGGAGAGATCCAGCCCGAACAGGCCCGGCCTGGGGATGTTGGCAATGCCGCTGGGCCCAAAGGAAAACGCGTTCCAGTTTTCCATGATCAGCCGGATGATCTCCCCGAACCCCAGGGTCACAATGGCCAGGTAGTCGCCCCGCAGACGCAGCACCGGAAAGCCCAGGATGACTCCGAAAATACCGGCAAAAAGGGCACCAATGGGCAGCACGGTCCAGAATCCCAGGCCGAAATGCAGGTTCAGCAGCGCATAGGTGTAAGCCCCCACCAGATAGAAGGCCACATACCCCAGGTCCAGCAGGCCGGCCAGGCCCACCACGATGTTTAATCCTAAGCCCACCACCACGTAAATCAGGGCCGTGGTCATGATGTTGGTCTGGTACATGGAGAACACAAAGGGAAAGATCACCACGAAAACCGCAATGGCGGCCAGGGACGGCAGATAAATTTTCCTCTCCTCCATGATGCGTTGAACAATCGACTGCTGCTCCTCGCCAATATCGGCTTTTTTGATACCGGCCTCTTTGCGCCTGATGAGATAACGCCACACAAAAGAGAGCACAAACGCGCCGATCCCCACCATGAGGATGCGCTCCCAGCGCCACTCGATGGTCTTGTAAATGGTGTTCACTTTTATGACCATGATGGGAAAGGTCAGAAACATGAACCACAGGGCAATCAGAAATGATTTTTTTATTTCGTTTAAGCTAAACATCGTTGGCTTTTTTATTACTTTTTTAGCGGCAAGGCCGCGTTGAGTAGCATCGCGAAGCGATGCTACACTTTGTCTGTGTCGCTTCGCCCCAGGATCCCGGACGGCCTGAAAATCAATGTAAAAACCAGGAAGAGGAAGGCAAATACATCTTCATAATCGCTGGAGATATAGCCGGTGAAAAAGCTTTCCGACATGCCCAGCACCATACTGCCCAGAACCGCCCCGGGCATACTGCCGATGCCCCCCAGAACAGCCGCCACAAACGCCTTGATGCCGGCGATGAAGCCGATATAGTAGTTGATTTGACCCGTGTGTGATGCGATCAGCACTCCGCCCAACGCTGCCGTGGCCGACCCGACGATAAAGGTAAAGGAAATCACCTTGTTGACATCCACACCCACCAGCATGGCCATGTCCCGGTCCTGGGCCGTGGCCCGCATGGCCTTGCCGATGCGCGTAAACTTGATCAGGAATGTCAACAGCACCATGACTATGGCCGTGGTGATATAGATGACGAGCTCCGTGGAGCGGACCACGTGCTCGATGGGCTCCATGAATTTGAAATCCGGTATCAGTTCGGGAAAGGGCAGAAAATTGGATGTCTGGGCCAGCAGCACATAGTACTGCAGAAACATGGACATGCCGATGGCACTGATCAGGGCGGACAGCCTGGGCGCCTTGCGCAGGGGCTTGTAGGCCAGCTTCTCGATGGTCCAGCCATAGGAGGCGGAATAGACCACGGCAATCACCGAGGCTAAAATCAGAATCACAATCGGATTCCAGCCCAGCATGGAAAGAATACCGGCCACGATCAGAGCGGTAAAGGCACCGATCATGTAGATTTCGCCGTGGGCAAAATTGATCAGCTGGATGATACCGTAGACCATGGTATAGCCAAGAGCGATCAAGGCGTAAATGCTCCCCCGCGTCAATCCCCCCAGAAAAAGTTCAGCAAAATATTCCATGCGTCAACCTGAAAGTAGATCCTACTGCATGCCCTGCGGTAATGTGCCGGGCATGCGGATTTAGGTACCAGAAAAAGTCAGGGGCCAGACCTGCTCTGGCCTGTCCCCCGACTGTTCTTTCTATGGTTTGGTTACTTCAATTCCACATACGTGCCGTTCTGCACGCGGTACATGGAAAAACCTACGCCGATGGCATCCCCCATCTTGTCAAACTTGATCTTTCCAAGGGGCGTGTCGACAGCTTTTGTCTGAAGTGCCTTGGCAATAGCATCGTAATCCGTGGATCCGGCATTCTCGATGCCCGCGAGCAGCGCCAGGGCTGCGGCATAGGCATTCAGGTAGAAAGCACCGGGATCTTCGCCGTAAGCGGCCTTGTGCGCCTCATTGGCAGCAGCGGCCATGGGGTTGGTAGAAACATCCATGGGACCGGTGGCATAAACGCCTTCGGCATACTTGCCGGCCACTTTGATAAAGGTGTCGTCTTTTACGCCGTCATCTGAGATAAACGGCATTCCCATTTTTTTCTTGCGCATCTGGGTTATGATCTTGGATGCTTCGGGATGATACCCGCCGAAAATAACCGCATCCGCGCCACTGCGCTTGATTTTCTGGACAACGGCGGAATAGTCCATTGCGCCAACGGTGATGCCCTCGTAGAAAACAACCTCAGCCCGTGAATCTTCTTCGATAAATTTTTTGGCAAACTCAGCCAGGCCCTTACCGTAGTCGCCCTTGTCGTGCAGCACGGCAATCTTGCTTACGCCGAGAATATCCAGTGCGAAATCCACTTCCAGGCGGGCCTGGGCATCGTCAGATGCAATGGTGCGGTAAAAATTGGGATAGTCACCGCTCTGGGTCAGGGCCGGGTTGGTGGCCGAGGGGGACATGGTGATGATCTTGGACTCTTTGTAAATGCCCAAGGCAGCCTTGGTGGCGCCGCTGCAGATGTGCCCCAGGACAACCGTCACGCCTTCGCCCACGAGTTTGGTGGCGGTGTTGGTGGCCATATCCGGTTTACAGACGTCGTCTTCCACGACCAATTCAACCTGTTTTCCCAAAACGCCGCCCTTGGCGTTAATGTCTTTCACAACCAGTTCGGCAGCCTTAATGGTCGGAATACCGTAAGAAGCAAGATCCCCGCTGTGCACGCCGCCAACACCCAGCTTAATGGTGTCCGCAGCAAGACCGGCACCGGTGATGGTAAGTGACAGAAAAAGGGTCGCAACAGCTACAATCAATACCTTTCCAAAATCTCTTTTCATCGTCAATTTCCCTCCTGTATAAGTTTGGTGATTATATTACCATGACAAAACCTGTGTTTAATAAACCGATGCGCAGTCTGAGTCAAGCTAAAATAGCGGCCAAGTGGCATTGCAGGCCAATTTGCAATTGCACAGCGCTGTTATTCGAGACCCTTTAACGTATGGGCAGATGCCATGGTCCAAGGCGCCGGGTTGCTGATATGGGGAAAGATATTCCTCTCTGTTTTTTCAGTTGCTGTTTAGCGCCGGGCGCTATATGAGAACTTAATATGAAAATTGCACATTTCATTGGAATAGGAGATTTAACACAGTGAAAAAAATCGGATTGGTTGTAAAACCCGATGAGGCCGTACAGGCACGGGCCGATACGTTCGAAGCCTGGCTCAAGGAACGGTCCGTGGAAGTCGTCCGCAACAATATCTCCGCCCACGGCCCGTCCGGCAGCCAGGATCCCATATCCTTTGCACCTCCAGAGCTATACTGTGTTTTCGTCCTGGGGGGAGACGGCACGTTCTTGAGTGCCGTACGCTGGATCGGCAACAGCAGCACCCCTGTCCTGGGGGTAAAATTCGGCGAAGTGGGCTTCCTGGCCGACACTACCGAAAGCAGCCTGGCCCAGGCGGCCGAGGCTGTTCTGAAGGGTAAGTTTACCACTGTATCGCGCATGCGCCTCCAGGTCACCGTGCTGCGTGGAGACACGGAATCCACCCGCAAAACCATCCTCAATGACGTGGTCATCAACCGGGGCGCCCTGGCCCGCCTGGCCCACGTCCAGACCTATATTGACGACCAGTTCCTGACCGAGTACCGGGCCGACGGCCTGATCATCGCCACACCCACAGGGTCCACCGCCTATTCCCTGGCAGCCGGGGGGCCCATCGTACACCCGGCAGTGGACAGCATTCTGCTGTCGCCCATCTGCCCCTTCACCCTGACCAACCGGCCGCTGATCGTGCCGGCGGACGTCTGCATCAAACTCAAGCTGGCCAGAGGGGCCTCGGACATCTTTCTGACCTTTGACGGGCAGGCCGGTCTGGAGATCGATGAACGCGACACCATCGTGGTGCGCAAGGACGAGCACCCGGTACACATGATCATCCTGCCGGAGCACACCTACTATGACGTTTTAAAAACCAAGTTGCGCTGGTCCGGCGGAAGAGTTTAACTCTTCCCAGGACACATAAAATTTCAATTGAATATCCAACATCCAATAATGAATTTCCAATAATCAAGGCGGCTATCCGCACTTGGACATTGGTTATTCCAGGCATCGGGATATTTTTTCGTCATGCCCGCGCAGGCGGGTATCCAGGGCTTAGGGCTCACCGCTTTCTGGATAGCGCTGACGTTTCACTGTGTGTCCTGCCTTCGCAGGAATGACGCCGGTCATATGTTAAAACTCCCCGACTCCTGGATTGTTTATTATTGGGTGTTGGAGGCAGGGAGACGGTATGAGACTTTACTGGACTCCCGCCTTCGCGGGAGTGACGTTAGTTTTTTGGCCCTTTTTTGCAGCCAATAATGGCAAATTGATGTATTGCCCGGGGTCTTGCTCAGGGACTGAAGCCTATTGAGGAATAACACGACAAAGCCGTTATCTAAGAGAATAGCTCAGGCCCCTAAAAAGCAGGGGCCTGAGCTATTCTCTTAGGAGGGCATCCGTATTGCGCACCACCGGCGGGGGGGGCAGGTTGGAGCGGATTAGAAAATTCTTGCGCAGGGCCTGGATGATGAGATCTGCGTTTTCGAGCTCCTCCTGCAGCGCCTCGATACTCTCCACCGTGGCAGTGGATATTTTCGGAATTTCCCGGCTCCCTTTTTCGGCATTGTCCAGGATGGCCTTTACTTTCGGCATTTGGGCCTGCATCTCCTCGAGCAGGCTCCGGACCAGGGCCATGCTGTCGGTCATGCCGTCCTGCACCTCCTGGATGCGGGCAAGATTTTCCTGAAGCATTTCCATGGTTTCAGGTGTTTTGGCGCTGGCGACTCCCAGGTCATCCAGAATGGCGTCGGCCTTGTCGAGTTTTGCAAGCGCCGAGTCCACAAGTTCGGTGGAGTTGAGCACTCGGCCGACACTGCCCTCCCCGGCTTCGATACGCCGGGCGACCTTTTCCACATGGAAGGAGGTTCTGTTGAAATTCTCCACAGCCTCCAGGAACGGCCCGTCAGGATCCCTTATATCCTCCACAAATGCCGAGAATTCCTGAACAGCTTCCACCAGGGCTTTGGCGGTTTTTTCCACCTCGAACTCGTCAAACCAGTCGCTGATGTCCTTTCTGGCCACCGACGGGAGTTCGCCCTCCGGCGGTATAAGGGGGGCATCCATGGAACCGGGGATAACCGCTATGTACTCCGAACCGATGAAGGTCGGGCTTTCGACCTTGGCCACCACGTCTGAACGGATGCGCGAGGCATACTCATCCAGGATGGTCAGCCGGATCTTGACACGGTTTTCCACAAGCCGGATGCTTTTCACCTTGCCGATGTCGGTTTCCAGGTACTTGACCGGGGCGCCCGGCTGGAGGTTGTAGCTTTCGTTGAACGAGGTGTAGTAGGTATTGTATTTCTGGAACCAGCTTTTCCCGCGGCCGAGAAGGATGACAGTGGTCACCAGCAGTATCAGGGTACACAGCATGAAAATGCCGACGATGCGTTCCCTGATGCTGTATTTAAACCTGGTATTCATAACTCACGATAATCCTTCTCCTGCAGCCGTCCATTGTGTAGCCCTAAAGCCCTATTGGACACACTGTCAACAAAATTCTTGTCGTCTGAAGTGAACACCATGGGCACGCCCTGGTCCACGAGGCCCCGCAGCAGCCAGTCATACAGGAAAAACCCGGCGTGTCCCAGGTATATCTCGGGCTTCTCCAGAAGGAGCAGCCGGGTGGCTTTGGCGACCTCCCGAATGACAATGGCCGCGCGCCGGTCGGACTGCTCCAGTTTTTCAGGTCTCAGGTCCACCTTTTCGGCAATGGAAAAATGCCTGCACAACTCGAAAATATTGTCGTCGATCCTGGCGGAGACGGTGTTGTCGCTGTAGCTGCGCATCAGGGTCAGGTTTTCCCTGAGGGACCGGTTGCTGATCAAAGCCGAATGGGTCGTGATGTAGCCGATGGATTTTTTCACCGGCAGGAGGGTGTCCGGCCTTGAAAAATCCAGGTATTTCCCCTCAACGCTATAGGTACCGGCAAGGGGGGTAACCAGCGTGGCCAGCGCCTTGAAAAAAAGAAGGGCGTCTGCAGTGACGTCTGCATCGAGCCAGCAGATATCGCCCTTTGAAACCGAAAAGCTGAACGCCTCGATCCCGCCGCCTTCTTCGGAAGCCGGCAATGAATAATTTTCAAGCTCGATCCATTTCATAGTGTTCATAGCGTTCTATAGGTAAAACAACCCTGAAATAGTTACATTGATAACCAGGCAGAAGAAAAAACACTCCACGGCCGCCCGGGAGGCGGCCACCGGAATTTCGGTGATGTGCCGGCCCACCTGCAACCCGCGATAGGTGCTCGTGACGGTGATGGTGATGCCAAAGCAGATCGCCTTAATCAGGCCCACGGCTATTCCGGAAATGGTCACGGCCCCGGCGATCTGTTTGAGGAAATTGCCCACAGGCAGATAGGTGATGGTCCACACGACCACGTACCCGCCGATAATGGCCACGATATCGAATACCACAAACAGGCTCAGGATCGCTGTGGTGATGCCCACCAGCCGGGGAATACAGACAAACCACTCGACATTGATGCCGGACATCTCCAGCGCATCGATTTCATGCAGCACTTTCATATAGCCCGTTTCGATGGTTACGGCGGTGGCAGATCTCAAAATGATCAGCAGGGCCGTGATGGCCGGGCCCAGTTCCCTCACGATCAGGGTTACCGCTATATTCCCCAGGTCATACTGACCTGACAGCTTGCTGAATTGAATGATGATGGCGCTGCCGATGATCAACGCCACAGGAATAATCACCGGCAGCGCCTGCACGGCGGTGAAATAGATCTGCTCGAGGGCGATGCGCCTGACCAGGGTGCGCCCCTCGGCCGGCCGGCTGAAAAGCAAAATCAGGAGTTTGGATGCAAATGTGAGCAGGGTCGTGATGTGGTTGAAGGATCGTATGGTGTTGCGACCGATAAGTCTTGTTGTTGACATCGAATCATTCTTACACTATATTGGCCAAAAAGGTCAACAAAATTAGATAAATATACCATTTATGATGAGTACCAAGCGCATATATGACGTGTCGGTGAAAATATGTCTTTGCACCGCTGTCCTTGCTCTTTACGGCTGGGTTTTGCACTGTCAAAGCCTGGCAGCCGATAAAACGGACCTTGTGGAGATCTTTGACCACGGCCGCATCAACTGGTCCAAGGGCTTGCTCCTTTCCAGGGGCATGGCAGCCCCTCCGGCCAAAACACAGGTCAAGGGACCTCAGGCCCTGGAGGAAGCCCTTGCCAACGCCCGCGCGCTGGCGCTTGCAAACATGCAGGACATCGTTCTGCAGACGAGGGTGGATTCCTTGAACCTTGTCAGGGATATCGCCTCTTCAAACGACGTCATGATGGCTAAAGTGGAGAGCCTGGTGAAAGGTGCCAAAGCCGTCAGGCAGGAATACCTCTCCGACGGAACCGTGGAAGTGACCATGCAAATGCCCATATACGGTGGATTTGCCCAACTGGTCCTTCCGGAGGAAATCAAGCAGATCGAGACCATCAAGAGCGTGTCCAACGAAAACGGTGCCTCGGAAAACGTGGTGCAGGAATCCCGTTCGGATACCGAAGCGGAAACCTACACCGGGATCGTGGTCGATGCCCGGGGAATTCAATTCGCCCCGTCCATGGCGCCGGTGATCGTGGATGAAAAATCGAGGGAAGTGTATGGATCGGCCTTTGTCAGCCGTGAATTCGCCGTGCAGCAGGGCATAAGCGGGTACTCGCGCGACATGCAGGCCGCCGGCCAGGCCCCCAGGGTGTCCAGGAACCCGCTCATGGTCAAAGGGCTGGGAACGGCTGAAAACAGGGTCTCGACCATTACGATCAGCAATGCCGACGCTTCGAAAATCAAAAGCGTCTCGGAGCATATTTCCTTTTTGAAAAAATGCCGTGTGATGATTGTTGTCGATTAAGGAGAAACCATGAAAACAAGGCGATTGTGCATCATCTTATCAGCATGCATGCTGCTGATTACCCTCGGGTGCGGGCCGGACAGTATCTTCCTCCGGCATGGCCTGGACACGCCGTCGCACCACGTCAACAACGGCAACCAGTTCATGAACAGCGAAAAACTCGATGCAGCCGTGGAAGAATTCAACCGGGCCATTGAACTCGATCCCAACTACGCACCCGCCTATGTGGGCCTGGGGCTGGCCGCCGGCTACCAGGGCAATCCTGAAAAAGGCCTTACGATCATGGAAAAAGCCCGGGCGCTTGCCCGAGATGAAGAACAGCGCAAGGATGTCGAGGCCGGGCTTAAGATGCTGCAGGAAATGGCCGCCAAAGACTGAATTGCTCCATAATTTTAAATAGGACCTATTGGACCTATCAAAACCCACCATTCTCTGCCTTGCAGACAGACCCGCATTCAGCAATCAGTTTATATTTTGCCAATTTACTGATGTTGTTAATGAGCTTGATCTGATTTTCCTTCAATTGTTGTACCTGCTCATCTGTATAACCATATCTTTCCTGAGCTTCTTTAGCTAGTTTTTGCATATTCGACCTCTTTTAGAATTGTAATAGCTCATTGAAGGTTATTTCATGAATTTTTCATTTACATGGAACAGGCTGTTCACATAAGGAACACATATGGCTTATCAGTAACCATTTGTTTCCTTCCTTCACCAATGTCTCAACTGCCCTTCCATTACTTGAATAGTTATCTCCAATGAAGGTAAAGGTATAATATGCATTAGCAACATTACCGATTATAAATATTTTTACAGGTTCAAGATTAGCCTTTTTTGGTGCATCCCAACCAAACCATCCTTTGTAATATGTTCTTGCACCTGTTTTGCCATATAATGATCTTTTATTGCCAAACCATCCAACAAAATCATCATGCCGAGCTTCCATTACCTTCTCAACATCACCTGTTTTGAAGTTTTCAATGTCTGCAACAAGTGTATCCCATACCTCTTTCTGATCAGGTGTCCATTCTTCACCAACGACTTGAAAGCCTGTAGCCATAATAAAGATACATACCAAAATGGAAATAAGGATGGGTTTCATAATTCCCCCCATTCAGAATAATGAGAAAGTTATGAAAGGATACTTTATGATGAAGGCAGGATCATTGAAGACCCGAGCCGTTTACTAAGGGTGTTGATTTCAACACCCTTAATTCATGTAAGGCGTTGATACACAATAGGTTTTCTGTTGCGCCCCCTTCAGAAGATATTTTCAGGGGCTGCATTATCGACTTAAGTCCCGCCAATTCGGGGTTGGCAAAGAAACCTACTCTTTCTTCAACACCTTAAGTAAACGGCTTG
>JBDLJD010000073.1:0-21737 GCA_039714495.1 Thermodesulfobacteriota bacterium | reverse complement strand
AACATTATATTCTTAACATAAATACAACCCATGGCAGAAATCAGACAAACAAAACAGGATAAAAAGAAGGCTTCGATGGAAATTCATCAGATGGATATCCAACGAGCCCTATCCGTTGCATTGGCAGAAATCGACAATCTCAAAGACGGGTTAAACCTGTGCCTGGAAGCCAGTATGCAGATATCCGGCATGAATTGCGGAGGCATTTTTCTTTTTAATGATTCAACCAGGGAACTGATCCTGACGGTTCATAAAGGGCTTCCTGAACACATCGTAAAAATATTGTCCAAATTTGAGAACAATTCTGAAACCGCACTGCTGGTTAAAAGGGGAGCACCGGTCTACACGCTTGTCGAAAAACTTCCTTTTCCAATAACTCAAAACCAAAAGCGAGGCAGGCTACGCGGTTTCGCTGTTGCTCCTTTATTCTCAAAAAAAAGAGCAATCGGCTGCATTGCTCTTTCCTCCACCACTTTCGATGATATCCCGTTGTCCTCACGCATTGGATTTGAAACCATTTCCGCCCAAGCGGGAAATGTCATTGCCAGATTGCAAGCTAAGAAACAGCTTCAGGATAGTGAAGAGCACTTACGGTCCTTGATGCAGAGTGCCGAGCATTTTGCCATTTACAGATTGGTCGCCAGCACCACCAACCCCCATAAATTAGAGGTCGTCTTTGTAAGTCCTTCCATTAAAGAAATTATGGGTGTGTCCGATCCGATGAAATTTGAAACATGGTTTGAAAATATCCACGAGGATGACCGAAAAAGGGTCATAAAGGCGAATTTAGAGGCCTTTCATACCTTACGCTTTGATGAGATCATGAGGATCGACCACCCTCTCAAGAAAGCGCCTCGCTGGATTCATGCTATTTCACTGGGTATTACTACGGAAAATGCTGGACTCAGATATATCAACGGCATCATTACCGATATTACCAAACGCAAACACGCTGAGGACGTTCTTTATGAAAAAGAAATCGCCCTGCAGGCCAAAACCATAAAACTTGAAGAAACAAATACGGCTATGAAGGTTCTGCTGCAGAAACGGGAAGAAGATAAAACATTTATGCAGGACCAGATTTTATCCAATATTAAAAAACTGGTTGATCCTTATTTCAACAAGTTAAGAAAAAGCCCGTTGGACGAAAGCCAAAAAGCCTATATCGAGGTCATAGAAAGTAACCTGCAGGAAATTTGTCCGGCTAAATCCATTGGTTTTTCCTCGGAATACTATGGATTGACACGTTCTGAACTGATCGTCGCCGATTTGATCCAACATGGTAAAAAAACAAAAGAAATTGCAGCGTTATTATCATTGTCACCTAAAACCGTCGAAGTTCACAGGAACAATATCCGGAAAAAGCTAGGCATAACCAACCGAAAAGTAAATCTGCAGACATATCTTCATTCTATTGACAAGCCGCAAGCGATTTAATATAATTAGTACTGACAGATAGATCGAAAGGGCAAATCCGTTGAAAGGCGGGGACGCAAAGCCGCGGGTCTAAAGCAGAGATTGCTATGACAGCCGGGCTACCGAAACAAACCGTTCCAGCCTTTGGGATCATATGCCCAAAGGTTTTTTTATTTTGGATCCCTTTCAACTATCTCCTAAAATAAGCGTTTCAAATTTTTACAAGCAGTACAGGTGCGTTAGAGCGTAATCAATGGTCACGCTCCAGTAAGGTGTCACCACAATATATGGTGGCAACTTGACTTCCGGACAACTATATGATATATATCGTAAAATTTGATGGTATCCGTGAAGGAATTGAGAGCAATGTTTTTTATAGCATTGCTTTGGTCACTATCTCTAAAGGAGAAATCAATTGAGCCCCAAAAAGAAAGAATTCGTCAAACGCATTAGACAAAGTTTGAAGTTGTCAGAAGTAGATGCATCAGACAAAGACCTTCTTGAATGTTTTGGGAATACTACTTTGGCGGATAGCATCCGTTTTGACATCGCTGGTGAGAAATTGCAGCAGTTTCTTGAAAATCAGTATTATTCCAAACCGTCCCAGACATAGCCCCATAGTTGCATAAACAACATGGCGAAGAATAGATAATGAGTTGTTATTATATGCAATATCATAGCGATAGCGCCATTTCCTGGATATTCCCCCAGGTGAATTCAAAAGATGGCGTCTATTTTGCCATGTTGTTTACCCTACGGGAAGAGAGATCTTCCTGATGGGATGCATACTTCAGGAGGTTCGGTACTATTGCAGAGCCTTGGATTTCATGGCATCATGCTAGGGCAGCTTATGCTTCTCATTATCTGACGTGCTCTCTGTCTGGTCGTCTCCTGCCTTTTCGGGAAGGTTGGCGCCTGCTTTTTCAGCTTCCTCGGCAGCCAGCCTGATCTTGGCCTCGGCCTTGGCCGCCTTGCGGGAGGCTTTCTCGGCTTCGGCCTCAGCTTCGAACACCTCCTTTTTAGCCTGGTCCTCCTTTGCGGCATTATCTGCGGATTGTGCCTTAGCCAGGTCCTTCAGCTTGTCGTCGAGCTCACGGGATGCCTTCTCCGCCGCCTTTTCCGCCTTTTGTGCCTTTTTCTGGGTATCCGACAGCTTGTCCGTGGCCCTGGCAAGCTCACCGGCTTTGCCTTCTTCGGGCTCCGCATCAAGGGCGATGTCCTCTGCGGCCAGGACGAGCACGGTGGACGGCAACCGTGGTAGAAGCTCTTCTATGGGACCGCCAAAGGGGTCGACGCTGCAGTTTTGTTGCAACTGGAAGGGCATGAACACCAGCGCGGCATCTTTTGACCAGGCCGCTATGGTTTCAGCATCTGAATTCACGATCTCAACGGCCTCGGCCTCGATACGGACGTCCTCCAGAAAGGTGCTTAACCGTCCGTATTCCGGATGTACCAGGTCTTTGTGGCCCGCACTCAGAATGCGTATCCGGGCTTCGTCCCAGTCCTTGTGCCGGGTCATCAGATGCGCCAGAAGCAGCATCAACCGGCCGGTGGCATCGTTCCACCACCATACATCCACCCTTCTATCCTTCTCGGGCGTGCTGCCCATTTTTTCCCAGGCCTCTGGTTTGGCATCCAGGATCATGATGTTGCGGCCACGGCGAAAAACCGTTCTCAGATGTTTGTCGTAAATTGTTTTATGGATAAGGGGTCCCTTCAGTTTCTCGGGCGAAGGCCAGCCGGTTAAAATCAAGTTGGTTTTCAAAGGGCCAAGACCGGCAGCCTGCACCAGCATGTCCATCCCTTGTCCAAAATCTTCTGACCGGACAACCAGGGGAAACAATTCCGGCCCGTAATCGGCGACCTCTTTTTCCAGCTCTTGCCTGGCTTCTAGCTGGTGCTTCAGGGCTTTGGCTCCCTTGCCCGTTACAATCTGAACCACGCTGATCACGCCGCTGTTGCCGGCAACCCATCCGGCCAGCTGCATGAGTGGCTTTCTTTGTTTTGGATCGTCTCCCAACAGCAGCATCTGCGGACGCCAGTCGCGTGGGTGGTCCGGTTCGGCCGCAGCCGCCAGAAGGTGTTCACGAACCCGTTGCAGGTGATAGGAACGCTTGCCGTCTGCCCAGCGTGACGGACCGGCCGTGCGCTTTAAATACTGGTAGATGGAGAAGAGAACGGCAAGGGCCGCAAGACCCGCTGCCATGTCAATGGCCAGCATGACACCGAAACAGGCCAGGGCGCCCAAAAGGCTCAAGCGGCCGTCATACCAGTGAAACCGAGGTCGGAAGGCCGTGCTCCCGGTACGGGTTTCAAAAAAGGTGGCATAGTTGAGAAGGCCGTAGGAGACCAGGAAAAACATGGAAACCACCGGTGCAATCAGGTTGAGATTGCCCAGGGCTATGGTCGCTGCGGCGATCCCGCCGGACAGCAGCACGCCCCTGCGCGGGTTGGCATTGGGCCCTACCCCTTTGGCAAAAGGCAGAAGAAATCTGAAAATCCGGTCGCCGGACAAGGACTGCAGAATGCGGGGAGCGCCCAGAAAGGAAGCCATGGCCGACGACATGGTGGCAGCAATGACACCGGCTGTAATCAGCGGCCCGAAAAAAGCGACCTGCTGCATGGCGCCGTAATTGTTCATCAGAGTGTCCCGCGGAGCGGCAGCACTGAATATCACGGCAGCAAAAAAGTATATCACAATAGAAATGCCTACAGCGGCAAAAGTGCCCAGGGGAAGACTCTTGCCCGGATCTTTGAGGTCACCTGACATGCTGACACCCTGGGTAAATCCGGTCACCGCAGGGAAAAATATGGCAAACAGAATCCAAAAGCCCGGCCCGTTTTCAGGAGCCCGCCAGTTTTCCGCCAGCTGTACGGTTTCCCATTTAAGCACGCCGCCGGCAAAATAGGAAATCAATGCCGCCACAAGAATGGCCATGACCACATATTGAAACCGGGTCGCCCAGTCGGCGCCCAGCCAGGCCAGCAGAAATAGAAAGAGCGCCGCGGCAACGGCGATTACCTGGGGTGAGTGGTAAATCTGCCCGGCTCCGGGAAGGATGCGCACGACGGCTTCACCAAAACCGATGCAGTAAAAGCCGATGGAAACCGACTGGGCCAGGAAGAGTACGATGCCGATGGCTCCGCCGAACTCGAGCCCCAGCGTTCTTGAAATAAGATAATAGTCTCCGCCGCCCTTGACATGGATATTGGTGGCAATGGCGGAAAGAGAAATAGTCGTCAAAATGGAGATACCGTTGGCAAACACCAGGATGATAAGGGTTCGGCCCAGGCCGGCACTGCCCACCACATACCCCAGGCGCAGAAAGAGGATGATGCCCAGAATGGTCAAAATGCTGGGTGTGAAAACCCCGGCAAAGGTACCCAGGTTTCCCGTGCTCCTTTTCTTTCCGGCAGCGCTCTTTGGTGGTTGGTCCATTGTTGTTAATATGGTTTTCAGCTTTCCACGCGATATACGGTTATGGGCTTGGAATATCCTTTTACCATCTGCTCAGGCTCCTCGGTCATGGAAAATTTCCGGTGCAGCCTTTCAACAGTTGCACCGCTCACCAGAATGTCCGAGCCAAAGGTCTTGTTCAGGCCGGCAATGCGCGAAGCAAGGTTCACTGTGCCGCCGATGAGAGCGTACGACAACCGCTCCAGGCTGCCGGTGTTGCCGGCCAATAGTTTTCCCGTGTGAACACCGATGCCGTGCTTGAAAGGCGCCTTACCGTTGCGGGCACGCTCCTGATTCAATTCCACCAGCTTTTTGCGCATCTCCAGGGCCGCCTGTACAGCCAGGTCCGGATGGTCCTCCAGGTTGATGGGGACGCCAAAAACAGCTTCGATTTCATCCCCTACATACTGCAGTACAATGCCGTGGTACTTGCGAATGGCCTTTTCCATAGCCGTAAAATATTCCCGCATGCTTTGGATCACCTCTTCCGGCTCGGTGGTATCCACATAGCGGGTGAAGTCTCTCAGGTCTGAAAACAGCAGGGTGCCTTCTGTACGTTCACCGTTCACTGGTATATGGCCGTTCAGGATGTGGTCTCTGATTTCCGGGGTGACATATTTGCCGAAACTCATATAGCACACATCCCGCTCCCGCAGACCGTGGATAAGGTCGTTGGTTTTAAAGGCGATCTGGCCGAACTCGTCAGCGCTCACCAGGGGAACCCGCGTATCATAATTGCCATTGGTGACCTCCTCCAGCACGTCCACCTGGATGGCGATAACACGCTTGAGGTTACGGGAATATTTGTGGATGATAATCAGGCTGACCGTCAGCATCACCGTAAAAACAAACAGAATTTCTTTGAATACAATGCCATAGATGTCGGAATCCGCTATTTGATGATTTTCTACAAGGTAGTAGATATCCAGGAGCACCACCAGGAGGATGATGAAGGCCATGAAAAAAATCATCGTGGCCATGAAAAAAGCCATCTTGCTGCTGACCGTCAGCAGCATTTTCCGGGGCGCTTCCGGCTGTTGGTCGGCCTTTTCCAGGGCGGTGATCACCCGGCCTTCCATATCCAGAAAGCCCAGCATCCCGCCGAAGATGCCGAAAAACACCCCACCAATGGCAATCTTCATGAACGTCGAGATAAACGAATGATAGTAAAACAGGTAAACCGTAGCGACGAGAATTCCAATCCCAACCCAAGTGGCAAAATCAGCGAGGAACGCTTTCCAGGGCAGGTGGTAAAGCGGTATTGACAGGCTGTCACTATTGTTCAACTGCTGCTCGGCCTTTTTATATCCATACAGGCGAAAGGGCAGCAGAAGCGCCAGGGCGATGAACGTTATCAAAACGGCCTTTGGGTACCCGAGGCCGACCAGAAACGGTCAGACCTGGGCTCCATAGATGACCAGGACCACGGCAAAGACGATATAGTTGGCAATCAGCGTCAGCATAACGAGTTCCCCTAATTTGAATCTAATTCACGCCTTAAATGTCGCTTTAACCTAAAGTGCGCTTTAGGGATAATTATCAGAGGTTGTTCTTTCTTTCAAGGTGTGATCCCTCTTGACAGATATCTGCATTGTATTTAACTATTCCCCTTATGAACCGCTCCCTGACCACCACCCTGCGCGTGTTTGTCCCCTTTGCTTTTGGATATTTTCTCTCGTACCTCTACCGGGTGGTCAATGCCGTCATAGCCCCTGATCTGGTGGCTGATCTGGGGGTCGGGCCTTCGGCGCTGGGTCTGCTCACCTCCACCTATTTCATCGCTTTTGCCTCTTCACAGCTTCCTTTGGGGGTTTTGCTGGACCGTTTCGGCCCCCGTAAAACAGAAGCCTTTCTCCTGGTCTTGGCCGGAATAGGCGCCCTTGTTTTTGCGGGTTCAGGCACCCTGACCGGTCTGATCCTGGGCCGGGCACTCATCGGCCTGGGGGTGTCTGCCTGCCTGATGGCGGCCTTCAAGGCCTATGTTCTGTGGTTTTCAGAAGAGCAGTGGCCCCTTATCAACGGCTTTCAAATGGCTGCCGGCGGATTGGGTGCACTGGTGGCCACCACGCCGGTGGAAGCCACCCTTCAGGTCACGGACTGGCGGGGGATATTTACATTCTTGGGGGGGTTCACCTTACTGGTTGCGGTCCTGATTTATCTGGTGGTCCCGGAAAAACCATCTGACGGCAAAGGGGAAAGCATCTCCGACCAGCTGCACGGTGTGCGCCAGGTATTTTCCAGCCTCAAATTCTGGCGTACGGCCCCGCTGACCACCATGTCCCAGGCCACATTCCTTTCCATCCAGGGGCTCTGGGCCGGCCCCTGGCTCAAGGATGTGGCCGGAATGGACCGCATGGCAGTGGCCGAATCACTACAGTGGGTTGCCCTGGCCATGATCGCCGGCTTTATCGGAATTGGAACACTGGCCAAGAAGCTGGCCCGCTCCGGCATCAGCCCTTTGACCACGGCCGTTACGGGTATGAGCCTCTTTATGATCACCCAGGCAGCCATCATCCTCGGATTCGGGGAAAATTCCATCCTGATCTGGATCTGTTTCGGCTTTTTCGGCACCTCCGGCATCATCGCCTATGCATCGCTTTCACAGAGTTTCCCTAACCACCTCTCCGGCCGGGTGACGACCGGCGTCAATCTGCTGGTATTCCTGGTGGCTTTTGCCGGCCAGTGGGCCATCGGTGCCATTGTCGAACTGTGGCCCATCGGCACCGACGGAAGATATGCCATGGCAGGCTATCAGGCAGGATTTGCCGCCATGCTGGGTGCCCAGGTGTTATGTCTGGCGTGGTTCTTCATCGCAACCATCAGAAGACGCTGTTGACAGGGTCATGGTACTACCCACAAAGCCCCATTGGAAATCTTGTTGATCATGTAGCGGGAAGCACTGCCCATAAAAAAAGACTTATCGATCCCCCGCCGACCGACCACCACGGTGCTGTAATTGCCCTTTTGGGCGAAATCCATGATTGACTTGCCGATTCTGCGGCTGCCCGGGACAGTTTCAATCCTGATCTGCTCCTTGGGAATACCGGCATCTTCAAATTTCTGCATGGCATGGGGATAAAACTGGTCAATACAGGCCTTGTCGCTGCGAGTAACGAGGTCCTCCAGTTCCGGATTGGGTTGTTCTTCGAGATCTATTTCACAATAGTTCCCGGCATTGTTGGATACATGCAGAAGCGTCAAACGGGCATCGGGCTTATGGGACAAAATAAAGCTGACATGGTCCACGGCCCGCAGGGATGCCTCCGAACCGTCGATGGCCACCAGGATTTCGCCTGACGGCACCTTGCCATCCACCATCCAGACAGGTATGACTTGGGATTGCTCCAGTATATCCGTGGTGACACTGCCGGAATACATTTTCTGAAGGCTGGATATGCCCCTGCGGCCCACCACAATGGCATCATACTGCTCCTTCTGGGCCTTCTCGATGATATCCTTGGCATAGCCAAGTTGTCTGATATTGGTAATGCATTCAATACGCTCCGGGGCCACCCCGTGCTCCTCCATCTGGCGCCGGTAGTCATCCAGTAATTTTTCCGCCACTTCCTGATTCTTTTTGACAATCTTGTCGAGCTGTTTCATGGCCAGAGAGCTCTTGCGTGCCTCGTCCTGGAGAAAAAGCGATATCATGGGTTGAATGTAAAACAGCACATAATGCAGCTCCCTGATATCAGAGGATAGCTGCATGGAGTAGTCCAATGCTTTCCTAGACGGACGCGTGTTATCAACAGCCAACAATATTTTTTTCTGCATGGTTTTTCTCCTTTATGTCAGAATATAGGTAAAAGGTTGAAGACTTAAGGTGAAAGCATAGTGCCCATGCCGCCACTCTATGCTTTGATCAATCCCCAGCTTGTCAATTCCTTAATGATCTGATCAAACCATTCAATACCTTTTCGGTTTCAATAACCTTGTAAACTAAAATTACGACTTCATCAACCAATTCAAATGCTTAAGCTTTTTATGATCACGCATCCCGAAGCAGGGATAACAGGAAACTTCATGGCTATGTGCCAACAGCCGACTCTTAACTCTTTTCTGATAATGCTTAACTCCCGAATTCTTCTGGCCTCTGGCCTCTGACACTCCACCTTCTACCTTACACCTTCCACCTCAATAACCCCCTCCCTGCTCTTAATACCGGTAACGCCGTCATGGGGAATAACGGCCATGGACATGGCGACCACGTCCTCGATCGGCCGTGCAGACAGCGTTTCCATGGCAATCGCCTCGACAACCCCATTCTTCAGTACCATTTTCCCGATCGAAATATGATTGTAATATTGGATATTGTGCACGAATATGACCAGGTTTTCATTAAAATCAATATCAGGCACTGGATCCCCGGGTTTAAAGGCTGACCACACCGCTGTAAAGGTTTGGGGATCACCAATATACCCCGTGCCCTTTTGGTTGGCTTTTTCAGGCAATGCCGCGAGTTGATCAATCGGATAGTCCCCGTTCCAGGATTGCTTGATTTCCACCTCGGTCCTTGATGCGGGCGCCTTATGGGACGGATCCTCTGCTTTGTCCATTGAATGGGTGCATGACAATAGAAAAATCAGGAACACAGCGAGAGGGATACCAAAATACAAAGACGCTCTTGGTCTTCCAGCATTAGCGAAACATAATTTTAGCATGAGAAATCTCCTTTATCTGTTCTTTGTCTTAACCTAAGGCATGGATTTCACTTTTCAATGGCGCGGGAAAGTCTGGCAACGCCTTCCTTGAGGTCGTCATCGCCGTAATAGGCAAAGCAGAGCCGTAAAAATGAATTCAGCCCGTCCGTGCTCGAAAAACGAATACCCGGCTGAAATCCCACGTCATGGAGGGCAGCCCTTTCCAGGACCTTTTCTGCATGCCATACTGCAAGATCTCAGGGTTGGACTGTTTTACCTGGTGCTCCCAGGCCAGATTAATCTTGTCCAGGGGCAAAAGATCCACCTGCGGCTGCCCAACACCTAAATCGATAACACCTTCCGGGACGCTTGCCTGGGTTATTTGTCTTTTTTTCATCATATTTCTTCCGTATCCCTGTCAGCGTTTTGCTGTCGCCCTTTTTGTTGTTGACCCGATGGTCAATTGATCATTGACGAAAAGCCAGGTCCTTGGCTATACACATTGGTATCTGAATCTTGCTTGAAATACAGGAAAGCCTTCGACACACGCAAGGCCCAGATAAAAATTACTACCTGTTTCCAATAAAAGTGTAAACAACATTACCTGAAACAGCATACGATGGAGCGGGCATGTCTGATTTTGGAACCCTGGAAGGTTGCCTGGCAGAAGCGCTGGAAACCGTTGAAAATTTCATCACCGAAACCACGGGCCACCCCCCCACCCAAAAGGAAGTTGCCAACGCGTTGAAACGCTATTTCGTCCTCAATGAAATCAAGGACAATATAGTTATGGAACGGAGTGAGGAAGAGGGAAATTAGGATAAGTGAATTGGAAAAGAATTTCTTAATTGAAACAAGCTCTTAGAAAAGGGGGATATTACGGGTTGACTGTTGAACAAAATATATCCGAACTGAACGTACTGGAACAGGATTACGGCATCCGATCGTATGAAATCGATGCCGGCGGCCGGCTTTCCATTCCCTCCATTTTCAACCTGCTGCAGGACGCGGCCAGCAACCATGCCTTGCGGCTGGGTGTTTCGGTACACCAGCTTCTGGAAAAAAACTATACCTGGGTCCTTTCCCGCATGATGCTGAAAATGGATGCCTTTCCCTCCTGGAGGGACCCGGTCCGCGTCCGGACCTGGCCCTCAGGCATTCAGACCGTCTTTGCCTTGAGGGATTTTGAAATCCGGGATGGATCCGACAAGGTCATCGGTGGCGCGGTCAGCGCCTGGATCGTCATCGACGCCGACCAAAGGCGGCCGGTACGGCCCACCTTGTTTGCCGAACAGATCAATTCCGTCGAAGGCATGCGTGCATTTGACCACCCTCTCAATAAACTGCCCAAAATCGATGCGCCTGATGTGGAAAACCGCTTTTTCGTACGCTACCATGACCTGGACATCAACCAGCACGTGAACAATGTCAAATACATCGAATGGCTGCTGGAAAGCATTCCCGGTTTCGGCCGCAAAGGGCTCCAACTCAAGGAGCTCGAACTCAATTACCTGGGCGAAGCCTTCAAAGGAGACCGGATAATTTCCATGTGCCGGAAGGATAACCCGTCCGGAACCCGGTTTTCCCACAGCATCGTCCGCGAGGAGGACCGGCTGGAGCTGGTCAGGGCCAAAACCTGTTGGGAACAGACGTGAAAATATCCAACCGTCATAAAAAAATACTAAGCACGGTGCAAGTCAACATCCCTTTTCGGATGCTGGTTGAATCCTATCTCGACCTTTTTACAGCTAACCGGATCAACCCTGAAATCGGTTTGGATGCCGACGCGCTGGATAACTTTACCAGGTCTGATTTTAAAAGGATTGCCGCTTCAATTTCCACCTATCGCCCGCGCATTACCCTGCATGGTCCCTTTATCGACCTGTCGGCCGGATCCAAAGATCCCCGCATCAGGGAGGTTACCCGCCGGCGCCTGAGCCAGATCCTCGACCTCATCCCGATCTTCCAACCCGTTACCGTGGTCTGCCACGCGGGGTACGATGCGAAACGATATGCCTTTTTCAAGGAAGAATGGACCCAAAACAGCCTGGACATATGGTCCTGGTTTGCCGGGCAGCTCAATGCACAGGGTGTCCACCTGATGCTGGAAAATGTGTACGAAAAGGATCCGCAGGACCTGCTGGTCTTGATGAAGGACCTTGAACGGGTCAACGTCGGCGTCTGTCTGGACATCGGCCACCTGTGGTCATTTGGTCAATCAACACCGGAAATTTGGCTGGACACCCTGGGTGATTTCATAGGGCAGTTTCATCTGCATGACAATGACAGGACCTTTGATCAGCACCTGGGTATGGGCGGAGGCAGCATCGACTTCGAGCCTGTCTGGCGCCACATACGGTCAAAAAAAGAAAATCCGCCTGTTATCACACTGGAACCACACGAAAAAGAGGACTTGCTGAACAGCCTGGAATACCTGGAATCCTATGCCGACCTTTTATCGGGTCGATAGGTGCTTCAATTCGCCGCTCAGGTACTTTGTATCTTTGGTACTCTGTCACTTAAATTTACACTTTTGAAGTATATTGAATTAATAATATTCTTAAAATTTGAACCGCTCATTTTAAGTTTAGATGAGGTAACCTATGACCGGCGACAAGCATGACAATTTCCCCGGCGATGATGGAAAAGCACCTGACGATGTCAACGACCAAACAGGGGTTGAAAACCACGGAACCGGACAGAAGGATACGGCCAAGGCGTATGACGCCATCGCATATGCCGCGCGTACCGATTCCATAAAAGACCTGATCGAGGCATTCGGCAGCCGGCACTTCACCCCTGAATACATCACCTTTGCGTTCAACCTCTGCGACAAAATTTCCATCACACCCGGCCTGGATATACTACGCGGGCAAAAGTCCATATGGGCGGCCGCCATTGTCCACCTGATTGCACGGTTGAACTTTTTGTTCGACGCCGGTGCCGAGCTCGTACTGACCCCGGCGCTCATCTGCACCCATTTCAAAACCAACAAGTCGACAGTGGGCAACCGGGCATCCCAGATTCAGAAATTCTGTGAAATCGAACCGGGCGCCAGGGGATACTGCCGCCAGGAAATCGTGGACGCCGTTACTTTTCATGAGACGGTCGACGGGGTTGACCTTCCCCCCGAGAAAATCGACAACCCCGCGGCAGAAGAGGAAAAACCTGAGAATCCAGCCATGCGTATTCTCGAATTTCGGCGCCAACAGGAAGAAGAGAACAAAAAACTGCAGGCCCTTATGGAAGAGAGAAAAAAAACATCCGGAGAGGAGAGCCCCATTCCGCCGGATGATAAGCAATTAAAACTTTTCGAATAAAATCGTGTCCCACGATTTTATCTGACGCGACTTCGTCGCTATTGAGAAAATAAAAAATAATTCTTTGTGTCCTTTGTTTACCCAGTGAAATGCACGTCAGTGCCGTCGAAGACGATTTCACCGGGGTGCCTTTGTGGTTACCAAAGAATAGAATATTAGAAACACAAACAATGAAACCTGTACTGATTATCAAACTTGGCGATACCCTTCCCGATCTGGCAGAACGCAAAGGGGATTTTGAAGAGTGGTTCATTACGCCGTTCCACGAGGCCGCACTTCCCACCCGCGTGATCGATCCCCGCAATGACGCAGTCCTGCCGCCGCCAATGGACTGTGCCGGCATCCTGCTGACGGGTTCCCATTCCATGGTGACCGACCAGGAGGACTGGTGCCGCACAACCGCGGCCTGGCTCCCGGAAGCTGTTGCTTCCAGCGTGCCGCTCCTGGGGGTGTGTTACGGCCACCAACTGCTGGCCGAGGCCATGGGCGGCCGTGTGGGCAACCACCCGCAGGGCATGGAAATGGGCACCGTGGAAATCCGGCTGGAGCCGGCGGCAAAACATGATCTCCTCATGCAAAAAATGCCCACGACCCTTAAGGTACATGCCAGCCATACCCAGTCGGTGATCACCCTTCCGCCGGATGCCGTGTTACTGGCCGCCAACACATGGGAAGCCCATCACGCCTTTTCCATGGGTGAGTGCGCCTGGGGCATACAGTTTCATCCTGAATTCGACGCCGATATTATGCAGGCCTATCTTCATGCCTTTAAAGACTATTTGATAGCAGAGGGCCAGGACGTAGATCTTCTGCTGAAACAGGTTGAGGAAACGCCCCATAGCCGGCAGGTGCTGGAGCGATTTGCCGCGATCATCGTGGAGGTCGGAAAAAGATGAAGAGCCGGCACCAGATAAAAAAACAGGGCTGAAGCCCTAGGCTACATACCCATACATCGAATTATACCGGTTGTCATTAATGTTCAGATACAAATTAGATTCTACATAAAAGGAGAAACAACACATGTATATCAATGGAGAATGGATAAGCCGGACGAAAAAGACATTTCCTGTTTTCAATCCAGCCACCGGCGAGAAGATAGGGGAAGTTCCGGACGGCAACGCAAAGGACACGAATGCTGCCATCGAGGCAGCGCACACGGCTTTTCAATCCTGGTCCAGAACCACTGCTTATCAACGATCCCGTTATCTGTACGATGCTTACAGGATCATGATGGAGAACAAAGAGCATCTTGCCCGGACCATGACCGAAGAACAGGGCAAGCCCCTCAAGGCGGCCAGAAATGAAGTTCAATACGGGGCCGACTTTCTGCTGTGGTTCGCCGAAGAGGCTAAACGGGTGTATGGCGAAACCATCCCTGCCCCCCGGCCGGACCAGCGTTTCATGGTTCTACACCAGCCCGTGGGTGTTGTGGGCGCTGTTACGCCCTGGAACTACCCCATCTCCATGATCACGCGCAAGGTGGCCCCGGCTGTGGCAGCCGGGTGCACCATCGTGCTGAAACCCGCGGAAGCCACCCCCCTCTGCGCCGTGGAGATATTTAAAGTTCTGGAAAAAGCCGGGTTTCCGGAAGGGGTCGTGAATCTGGTCACCGCCCTGGATCCCGCCCCTGTGGGCCAAGCATTTCTGGAAAACCCTTTGGTCCGCAAACTGACCTTCACCGGATCCACCAATGTGGGCAAGCTCCTGGCCAAAGGGGCGGCAGAGCAGATGAAGCGCATCTCCCTGGAGCTCGGCGGCCATGCGCCTTTCATCGTATGCCAAGACGCAGATCCCGTGTTTGCCGCCAAAGGCGCCATGCTCGTAAAATTTCTGAACACCGGGCAGGCCTGCATCAGCCCCAACCGGATTTTTGTCCACAAAAGCGGCCTGGATGCATTCCTCCAGGAAGCCAGAAAACGGGTTGCCGCCATGCAGGCCGGCAGCGGGTTTGACGAAGGGGTGCGCATCGGTCCCCTGGTGGGTCCTGAAGCTATAAAGAAAGTCGAAAGACAGGTGGAGGACGCCCTTTCCAAAGGCGCCGAACTCGTCATCGGCGGGGAGCGCCTCATTGACAACGGCCTGGGCAAAGGCCATTTCTACGCCCCCACCATTTTGAACAAGGTAACAAAGGACATGCTGATCTACCGGGAGGAAACCTTCGGCCCGGTGGCGCCGGTGATGGCCTTTGAAACCGAAAAAGAGGTCATTGAGATGGCCAATGACACGGTTTACGGCCTGGCATCCTATGTCTATACCCGCGATATATCCCGCGCCATGCGCATGTTCGAGGCCCTGCGTTTCGGTATCGTGGGCATCAACGACATCAATCCCACGGCAGCGGCAGCGCCTTTCGGCGGTATGAAGGAGAGCGGCCTCGGCCGGGAGGGCGGCCGGGAAGGCATTGCCGAGTACCTGGAAACGAAATTGGGGGGATTTTCGGTTTAGACTTGAGCTGCGAATGGCAGATAAAATTGGGTGGTTTGCATCAATATGCCATTAACGATTTTAAGGATTCTGTAAACCAATTTTGGTTATTTCTACTTCCTGTATTGTTACAAAACCTTTAGCTGAAATGGCAATTTACAAGAGTGCATTGGGCATATAGCACACCCCGCTTTCAGGACGGTCCAGGCGGTTGGTGACAAGGCAGCCCGGCGCGTCTTCCAGTTGGTCTGCCTTCTCCCCGCCGGCCTTCCTGGCCGGAACCTTGTCCCCGGTGTAGGGCGCATTCCACTTGACCCAGTCCAGCCACCAGGACTCCTGATGTAAGGTCGTGTTGTTCAGCCATTCCTCGGCAGTGCCGGGCAGGTCTGTGTTGGTCCAGTGGCCGTATTTCTTCTTGGGCGGCGGGTTGACGATCCCGGCCACGTGGCCCGAAGCCCCGAGCACAAAGCGCACGTCGCCCGAGTGGAGCAAGGCGCCCTTGTAGGTGGTCTGCCAGAGGGCGATATGGTCCTCCCGGGTGGAGATGAAGTAGGCCGGATTTTTGATCGTGCCGATGTCGATGGGCACATTGTCCAGGATAATGCCGCCCGGCTCCTTGAGCCGGTTGTGCAGATACATGTTGCGCAGGTAGAAGGAGTGCATCTTGGCCGGCATGTTGGTGGCGTCGGAGTTCCAGAACAGGATGTCAAAGGGCACGGGCGTGGCGCCTTTCAGGTAGTTGTTGATCACGTAAGCCCAGACCAGGTCGTTGGCCCGCAGCATGCTGAAACTGTTGGACATGGCGCAGCCGTCCAGGTATCCCTGTTCGTCCATCCTTTTCTCGAAGGCCGCGATCTGATCTTCGTCCACGAACACCCCGATATCGCCGGGATCGGAAAAATCGATCAAAGAGGCCATGTAGGTGTTGGAATGAAGGCGGTCGCCTTCGCCCTTGGCTGTGAGATACGCGGTTGTGCAGGCCAGAAGGGTTCCCCCCATGCAGTAGCCGATGGCACTCACCTCCCTTTGGCCGGTGACCCGTTCGATTTCCTTGAGCACGGCAACCGGCCCCTCTATCATGTAATTCTCGAAGCCCTTGTCCTTATGGCCCTCATCCGGATTGGTCCAGGAAAGCATGAAAACCGTGTACCCCTGCTCCACCATCCAGCGCACCATGGAATTCTGCGGCCTTAGATCGAGAATGTAATATTTATTTATCCAGGGGGGGATGATCATGAGCGGCCGCTCGTGGACCTGTTCAGTCAGCGGCGCATACTGGATCAGTTCGATGAGGTCGTTCTGGAAGATCACCTTGCCGGGGGAGATGGCCAGATCCTTGCCCACTTCGAAGGCATCCATATCGGTCATTTGTATTTGCAGCTGGCAGGGTCCCCGGTCCAGATCATCTAAAAGGTTTTTCAATCCGTTGAGGAGGTTTTCGCCCCGGCTTTCCAGGGTTAACTGCAGAAGTTCGGGATTGGTCCCCAAAAAATTGGAGGGGGCAATGGCATCCAGGTACTGACTGGTGTAAAACTCGACCTTCTGGCGGGTCTTGTCATCCAGCCCCTGAATATCCTCCACCGCCTGACGGATGGCTTTGGAGGTAAGCAGGTAGCTTTCCTTGATGAAGTTGAACATGGGATTGGCGCTCCACGCTTCATGGCGAAAACGTTTGTCCGGCTTTTCCTCCTTATCTTCGTCCGGTGCAACCCCTAAAAGCTGCAAAGAGCTTTTCTGCAAAAGGCCCCAGTAGTTTTGCCAGTAGTCCATCTGGGAATCGAACAGCTGTTTCGGGTCTGCCATCAGCTTTGTCGTCAATTCCTGAAAACTTTTACCCACTGCGGCCGCCTCCGCCTGGTCGATGTCGCTCGACTGGCGCTGCTTTTCCACAAACGATTGAACCAGTTTCTGGCTTTTCTCGTTTACCTCCGCAAGAATTCCCGAGAGCTCGCTTATGTCAAACCCGAACAGATCGGGCGGGGATGGTTTTTTTTCGGTCATGATGGCCTCCCGTGATATCCCTTCTCGCGCACGATGTTTACCCCAACGTTGGGGTTTATTCCAGTATTAAAAATCTGGTCCTCTGGGCTAGGTCAGAGCCATTAGGCTCTATCGAAAAATTGCCCTGAAGTTTTAAGTGAACTAAAGTTATAAGTGAACTAAAGTTGCTGAATCGCTTCGCTCTGTCGTTTATAAAAACAGATAAAATTCCTCAACTTTAGGCACTTTAGGTCACGTTAGCGCACTTTAGTCACTTTGAGTTATGGACTTACCACTCCCTTCCAGGGAGAAATCAGTGCCGGGACCTCTGGACCCGGGTATCTATTCGTCTTCCTGCCCTGCCGCCGCTTCGATGTCGATGATTTTTTCCCCGTTGGCAAAATCCTTGGTCTTGTACTTCACGATCTGCATCAGTTTCTGGGTGATCGATCCTACACGCAGGGCCTGCTCCTTCAATTTTTTCAATTTATCATGCTGGGGATCGTCCTCGGAAATCTGCATGGCGATGATATCTGCATAGCCGCTGATGGCCATGACCGGCTGATTCAGCTCATGACACACCGCGCCAGCCATCTCCAGGACCCCCTGGAATTTACCCCGCTCCAGGCGCTGCCCTTCCTCCTTTATGTGGGCAGCTTCCGCTTCCATCTCCTTGGTCACGATGGCGAGGCACCCTCTGGAAAGAAAAACCTTGTCCTCCTTGAACTCCTCGATGACCGCCTCGTCCTTGAGCCAGAAGACATCTTTATCGCCCAGGGAGATCTTGTAAACCGCTTCCACATACTCCGACCGGGTTCCCTCGTCGCGGATGCTTTGCCGCTGGCGGGCGAGCTCCTGTCCGCTGACCACCTCCTTCTGAATTTTTTCATCGCTTTCCTGGTACTTGTACTTGTAATGATCAACGACGCTTGCGCGGAATTTCACGGGCAATTCACGACATGTGCAATCCATGATCTCCAGAAGATTGTCGCTGGCAAATTCATACCACATATGCTTCTGGTCTTCCTTCCAGGCGGAAATGTAAGGA
The DNA here is from genome assembly GCA_039714495.1 of Thermodesulfobacteriota bacterium. GTDB lineage: Bacteria > Desulfobacterota > Desulfobacteria > Desulfobacterales > B30-G6 > JAJDNW01. Next base: position 3,452 of record JBDLJD010000073.1, on the reverse strand, counting down.
ATTGCAGGACTGCCGAGCCCGTCAAAGGCCGCCATGATGCCCAATTCCTTTTTCAGCCGCTCCTTCAATGCCGGGCTGTAATCCTCGTTCAATATCTTACCGCAGTAATCACTATCCATACGTTCACCTAAGCTTTCGCATGCTTTCCCGGAATCAATACCTTCATAACCATCCGGTTTGTTAGGTTTACCCTGAAACGCCAGGGATTAATTGATGGGGCAGCTCAGCATCGCTTTACGGGTTACCTCGAACACATCCCCGAACCTGAGGATGCCGGTGACGGCGTCTCCTTCCTTTACGATCAAGGGTTGATGCACACCCATGACATACTTGTGCAGGGCGAGTTCAATGCTGTCTTCCTCACGGATAAAATCCGTGTCCCCGGGTACATGCATCACATCTCCCACAAACTTGTGGGCGCCGCGCGTGCAGACATCCTTTATAGGCTCCATCCAGAGATTGAAGTCTTCTACCGCCTTTGCCACGAAAAGCTGTGTCAGGACACCCGTCGAGCTTTTTTCATCCACCTTCTTGTAGTTGGGCTCCAAGGCCTTGAAAATATCCAGCATGGTGACCTTGCCCAAAAATCCGCCGTCTTCATCCACCACAATGGCGTCGCGGTGCGCGTGATCCTTTTCCGATTTTCGGGCATCGTCCAAGGCCTGAATCATATGCAGAAGTGTGTCTGTTTTTTTTACCGTCACATATCTGGAAATGGGAATCATCACATCTTTTGCTAAAGTATCAATCATGTTTTCACCTCATGTAATAAAATCGTTTTTCCCGATTTTATGCAACGCGACCTAAGTCGCTCCTAAGAGAAAGGTTTACCCGTCCTCCGCTTGGCGGACGGACGGCACCGCATCATCAACCAGCCGGTATGGTCACCGGCATGCCCATGATCGGCCACAGGAAAAATACGGCAATTCCGGTCACGATCATCAGGAGGATACTGGCCGGTATGCCGTATAGAAAAAATTCCGCCGTGGTAAACTGTCCGGAATCATAGGCAATGGCATTGGGCGCCGCACCCACCAGGAGCAGGAAAGGCATGCCTGCGGTGACCAGCGCCGAAAACAGAATCACTTCCCCGGAAACCCCCAGATACGGCGCGATGACCAGGGCCACGGGCAGGGATATGGCAATGGCGGCCACGTTCATGATGACGTTGGTCATGATCATGACGAAAAAAGCGATGCTCATGACGAAAATAAACCAGTTGGCTTCCTGAAACATGGCCAGCCAGTTGACGGCCATCCAGTTGGCGGCCCCGGTCTGCCAGAGGCAGTTGCCGATGCTCATGGCGCCGGCGAAGAGCAGGATGATGTTCCAGGGAATGGCTTCCAGGTCATCCAGGTCCATGATGTTGGTGACAAAAAACAGGATGGTAGACACCAGGATAATGGCGGTTTTGTCGATGGGGTCGAGGGCCGGTACAAACTGTTTGGCCGCCATCACCATAATGCAGGCGCCCACGATGACGGCCGCCTTGATTTCGTTGCGGGTCAGGGGACCTAGGCCAGCGTTGAGTTTCTTGGCCTTTTCACGCAGGCCGGGGATGGTGGCCTTCTCCGGCTTGAAAAAAACCATGAAGAACCCCCACAACAGAAAGGTCATGACCCAGCCGACAGGAAACATGTACCAGGTCAGCTGGAAAAAAGAGATGTCCACGCCCATGATGTCCTTGTAGAAACCCAGGGCCACCGCACCGCGGGCAGCACCCAAAAGGGTGACGATACTCCCGGCGCCGGCCACATAGGCCATGCCGATAAATAGCCCCTTGCCAAATTTGGTCTTTTTGTCGCCTTCTCCGTAAAGCGCGTAAATCGAAATCAGGAGGGGATAGATGGTCGCGGCCACGGCCGTGTGCGCCATGATGTGCGCCAGGGCTGCCGTGACCACGAAGCAGCCCAGATAGATCATGCTGGTCTTTTCCCCCACTATAATCAGCATTTTATAGGCCAGGCGCTTGGTCAGGCCGGTTTTGGTGAACACCAGGCCGATCATGATGGATGCGAAAATGAACATCACCGAAGGCACCATGAAATCCGTGAAAGCATCCCTGGCCGGGCGAATCAGGAACATGGCCTGTAAAACGCCAATCGCCAGACTGGTGACGCCGATGGGCACCACTTCAAATACCCACCAGGTGGCGGCCAGCAGGAATACGGCAATGGCGCCTTTGCCCTCGCGGGTCAATTCGAAATGCTTGCCCAGGGGATCCACGGCATCCGGCCAGAGCGGTGACCAGTAAACCACACAAAAGAGTATAATCCCCAAAAAGAGAAACCCTGTTTTTTTCCAGTCGATGTTATCTTTACCCGTGATATCGGCTGATGAATCACTCATGCACTAATCCTCCCTAACTATAATGATAACCTATATTTCCGATCGGATTAGACCGGCTGTAATTCTGTATGTGTTTTTTAGAAGCACTCCTTCATCACATGGTAGACAGCGGCAAAGACATCCGTCAGCCGCAAAATACCGATAATAGAACCTTCCTGGGTAACCAGCAGCGACTGATGACGCCCCAGAACAAACTGATGGATAGCTTCGTCCAGGGTAGCGCTTTCCGCAATATATTCCCCCTCGGAGATTGAATACATGTACTTGGTGACATTTTGTTCTCCGGCCTTGCGGCAAATGTCCTCCAGGGAGCTGTCAAACAGCTGGTACTCCTGTAGCATGGACCTCATGAAATCCTTGGTGAAGCCAAAGCTCCGCAGCCTTCGGCGGTCCAGCATATCATGATATTTTGGCTCCAGAGCCTTAAGCGCATCCAACTGGCTCAGCTTCCCGATAACCTTGCCGCTTTCATCCAACACCAGAACCGCCCGGTGGCGGTAGCGTGTATGGTCGAAATCCTCTTGAGCTTTTTCCAAGGCATTGACCGCATCGAACAGGGTCGCTTTTTCAGAAACCGTGGCATACTCTGAAAGCGGCACCATCAGATCATTGACTTTATAACCTTTCATTCTCCCTCCTTGAAAACTATCCCCAGATTTAGGTTAGGGACTTGCACATCTTATTAGAAAAATGATCAATAGCCTATTTAATAGATGAATTCAATATAAAGCTCACACTTTTGGTTTCAGGATGCACGCCCGGGCAGGCATTGAAAAACAAAAAATCAATTGTTGCCTGCCTGGTTTTCAGGATCGATGTTGGCCTTCTGCCAGGCATCCCGGTGTTTTGATATATTGATGTCCCCTTCCGACCGCTGCGGTTTTGACATGGAAAATCTCCTTTAATATCCTATATTGAAACCCTGACATTGTGTATATTATTGAACACCCGATAGATCAACACCGGTTGTGGCAACAGTATATTTTCTTGATTTGAAGCCTGAAAGAAAATAGACTCCGGCTACCTGGTCCCAAAAAATCAAGTTTCGGCTATTCTTGATGAGACAGAAAGAAAAAAGATCTTTCATCACGAAACCACGAAAA
>JBDLJD010000072.1:0-21788 GCA_039714495.1 Thermodesulfobacteriota bacterium | reverse complement strand
CCCCAGAGTGGCCCCTAAAAACAAAATCAGCGACTTAGATATATCATCTAAGTCACTGATTTTAATTGGTCGGGGCGAGAGGATTTGAACCTCCGACCCGTTGAACCCCATTTTCAGGTGTTCTCGCGCACATTATACTTTTAACTAACTAAAATAATTACGTATCCATTCATTGCCTGATAACAGACGGTCCATGTGCATAGTGTGCATGCTGTCGGTACAAAAGGGTAGACATAGGGTAGACAGAAATATCTCTTTTAGCCTATCAAGATGGCAGAATTTTTCACGAAGCCAGAAAGTTTCACTTGATGGTAAAACACTATTGGAATGCCATATACACGATGAGGCCACCCCGTTGGTCCTATGGCAGCACCGCAACCCTGATGACCTCTCCGGAGACGGCCCGCTTTAACCCGTCATTGATGTTGTCGAGGCTTACGCGGTGGGATACAATGTCATGAAACGGATATTTGTCGTGGATCCGGGAAAGCAGATCAATACCCATCTGCAAATGTCGGGTATCGTAGTTGTGGACACCCTTGACGGTCAGCATTCGGAACACCAGATCGCTGGCATCCAGGGTAAAATTCGCCCCTTGGAAGACCGTACCTACGCCGACATAGCGCCCGCCGATCCGCAGGCATCTTAAACCGAGGGGAATAAGTGGCAAAGACCTCAATGTCAGGATCTTTGGTCTTGGCAATCACGTAAGAATAGGGACCAAGAACCGCCACGTCCACCCATTTTCCGATCATGGCTTCGATCACATTCGCATAGGATACTGGCACATAAAATTCGATTTTCTTTCCGGTTGTTTTCTTGAGATAATCGATCACCGGTCTGTAAATGGTCAGTTCCTGAATAGTCTCTTCGGTGGGAATGATCGAAAAGGTTAATGTGTCCGGATTGTAACATTGGGCGGCAGCATATCCGACAATCAGAGCCAAAAGCAGTGTTTGGGCCAACGTGACGGTGACAAATCGAAGGATTATCCGCATATGCATCTTTTCCTTGCAGGATTAAACCTACGGGAAACGAAAATGTACCGACAAAACAACAAGATAAATATATAACGCGATTAGCAAGAATAGTCTATGGTGGAATTATGTATTTAAGTATCCGTAGAAATACCCATGTTGTTTTGGATTAATTCTGAATTTTGACCGTGCAGTCACTAAAATATTGGGTTATCAGTTCAGTAGCCTTCGCTTTGCTGCAGGCACCGTAGGTATCACTGGTACCGTAAATAATGATCACAGTTTTTGCTTCAAACCGTACCCAGGCACCGCCTACCGGTGTGACAGTCGCAGTTTCAAATCCCAGATCATGCATCTCATCTTCGGTGTTTTTCAAAATCTCATGGTGCCAGTCGTCACCGGAACGAAGACAGAACAGTTCCGGATCCGGTATCCGTTCACTATTTATCTTCAGCATCAGGATTTTACCCCTATAGCCCACGGTAAAATCAATGGGCTGAATCAGCAGCTTAACATCCAGCCCGTGAACCTTGAACACATCTAAAGCCCATGCCCGGCGTTCCAGGCGAAGGGCGGAGCGCACCTCTCCCTTTGACCGGTCCTGGTGGGCTTTTTTCCGAAAGGCATCGGCATATGCCTCAATTTCCGATCGCAAGGAGGCCAGTGGATAGCTCTCACTGGCTGCTGTAACCGATTCCAATTGCATGTATTTAAAATGCGACCGGATAGTTCCAAGTGCATCTTGGGGTTTAGATTGGGTGATGATAAATACCTCGGCTTTAATTAGACATAGCAATCCACGTCTTTTTGGCATGGTCAAAGGCAACATTTTTTACCACATTGCCTGCTCATGGCAACTCCAATAGTTATGTTATTACAACTAGTTAAACAAAGGGAAACAGATGAACAGATTAAAAAGTTATCACATGTAATATGGCATTGCCAATACCATAATAAGGAAAAATTTCGTGATAAAAGAATATCGTCTAACCATGTCTATTCTTTTTATAATTATCTCTGCGTTTGAAATTAAATCGTGATGTTTTTTGCCACCTTATTTTCATGTCCCAGCGCGCACTTGAATAGTTTTCAGAAAAGGCATCTACGTTCAAAATGCCGAAGATATGAAAGCAATAATATCAAGAGGTTATATCGAAGTGGATTTTATGTCGAAGCATAGTGGGGTAGACATAGGGTAGACAAGGCCCAAAAAGCACAAAAAAAGCGGATCAGCTCTTATGCTAATCCACTATTTTTATTGTCTATTTGGTCGGGGCGAGAGGATTTGAACCTCCGACCCCTTGAACCCCATTCAAGTGCGCTACCAGACTGCGCTACGCCCCGACGCAAAAAAGATCCTTTAGCATCTCCCCAATGCGCTGTCAACAATTCAAGCTAAGAATCCCTACATCTTGGGCGAAAAAAATATATATTTGCTATGTGGCCGATATTATGATAAAAATATAGGATATTAAGTCAAAATGAGTACCATTGTATATTTTTGAAGGGTATAGGGCATGCGTTCTTGAAAGGCACTCATGATCAAACCTCCCAAACTCAACCTTGGCGATACCATCGGCGTTGTGGCACCGGCCGGGCTTTTTGACCCGCAACTTTTTAAAAAAGGTGTGGTCGCTCTTCAGGCCCTGGGGTATCAGGTTCACCTGCCAGAGGGGTTGACCTCCAAGGATCGATTTCTGGCCGGACCGGACCAACATCGGGCCGGTCTTATCAACCTGATGTTTGCAGATCCTGAGATTAAAGGTATTCTCTGTGCCAGGGGGGGGTACGGATCCCTGCGCATACTCGATTTGATCGACTATGACATCATCCGCAGGAATCCAAAAATATTCATCGGTTTCAGCGATGTAAGCGCACTTTTATGGGTGATGGCAAACCAATGCGGCCTAACGGTATTCCATGGCCCGGTCATGACCATGCTGGGCATGGAAAATATGGAAACCGCCGCCGGTCTGCAAACGGCATTGACCTGCACCACGCCCCTTGAATTCCCTGCTGCCAATGGCGAAGTTTTGCGTGACGGCACATGCCAGGGCCCGGTGCACGGGGGCAACCTGGCCACCCTGTGCCATCTGGTGGGAACACCCTATGCACCGGCGTTCAGGGACAGCATCGTCGTTCTGGAGGATGTGGGTGAAGCACCCTATAAAATCGACCGCATGTTGTGCCAGATGCGCATGACCGGCTGCTTTGACGGCATGGCCGGACTGGCGCTGGGAACGTTCTCCGACTGCGGGGACCATGAAGATGTTCTGGGCGTCATCAGGGATGTGTTCAAGGACATGGGCATCCCCATTCTGGCCGGTTTCAACATAGGCCACGCTTCCATCAATCTGACTTTCCCCATAGGCGTACCTGCGGTCCTGGATACGGAGAAACAGACCCTCTCATATACGGAAGCAGCCTTGCTTTAGAAGGCAAGAGGTTAAGAATGTGAGAAGGTAAGAGCCTGCGAAGATGAGAATGTGAGAAGTCGGGAGATGCAGTTGTCAGTTGCCGGTAGTCAGTGAAAAAGATCTTTCATCACGAAATTATAAAAGTACGAAAACACGAAACAAGCCATAAACTTTTTCGTGTTTTTAGGATTTCGTGTTTTCGTGATTGTTATTTTCATGTCACCTTCTGATACCCTTTATTATGGTACACCCAATAAGACGGTTAATTAAAGAAGCCTTGAAGAACCGGGTTTTTCCCGGTGGGGTTTTGCTGGCCTCAAAAAAGGGCGAGGTCCTTGTCAGGGAAGCCTTTGGCAACACTGATTTCGACCATGGCATGTCCGTAAGCCTGGATACGATTTACGACCTGGCGTCCCTCACCAAGCCGCTGGCCACGACGCTCGCTATCCTGTACCTGATAGACACGTCCAACCTGCGTCTCAACCAGACCCTGGGCGACCTTGTGCCCGCATGTTCGGGAACGGACAAATCCGATATTACCGTGGAGCACCTCCTGGCGCACTGCTCGGGCCTGCCCGACTACAGGCCTTATTGGAAGGAACTGTCCGGCCAGACAGCGCTTGAAAGGGATGCCGATCTTAAATCAAGGATCGTACATGAACCCCTTGAATATCCTACCGGCAGTACCACCAAGTACAGTGACCTGGGATTCATGTTTTTGCGATGGGTGGCGGAGCAGGTATCGGGCGTGAAGATGAACCGGCTGGTGGGCAAAGAAATCTTCAGGCCTCTGGGCATTGAAGACCTGTTTTTTCCGGGTGCCCGGAAATTGGCTGCAGGCAGGTTTGCCCCAACGGAAATGTGCATCTGGCGCAAAAAGCTGATCCAGGGTGCCGTGCATGACGAGAACGCATTTGCCGTGGGCGGGGTTGACGGTCATGCCGGACTTTTCGGCACTGCATCTGCCGTGCATGACCTGCTTTGGAAGATTTTGTGCGCTTATAAAGACAGGACATACGAAGATGTGCTGCCCCATAGTCAGGTGCAAGTGTTTTTAAATTATGGCAGGGGTAATGAACGTGCCTTGGGATTTGACCGGCCTACCCAACCGGGATCCAGCAGCGGCAGCTATTTCAGCGAAAACAGTGTCGGCCACCTGGGTTTTACCGGCACGTCCTTCTGGATGGACCTCGAAAAGAACATCTGCGTGATCCTCCTGACCAACCGGATTCACCCGTCACGCGACAACGACAAAATAAAAGCCTTCCGCCCCCAGATACATGATGCTGTCATGGCGTTTCTAATGTAGCCCTTCGGGCGTCATTTACGCTATCGCGTGTAATTAATGGTCATCACGCTTCGCTGTCATTAATAGTCGCCAATAGTTTTTTTTGCAGATAGCGGCAATGAATTATGGCCGGAGGCCAGATGACATGCGAAGCATAAATAACAGCCGTAGGCGTAATGACGCCCGCAGGGCAAATAACGCGCGTCAGCGCAAATTACATTAGTCTTGAAAAAACGTTCTCTATTGTAATGCATGACGAGGTAGATTGAAAAACACTTCGCTGTCCGTAATCAGCGGCGAAGCCGCGTTTCGTAAAATCGCGAAGCGATTTTACTCTTGTAATTGCTTGATTTTTTTGGTAGCTGTTTCCATTTAATAGGGGCGGCGGCTTTAGGGCGCCGTCAATACGATTGCGACAGTTTGGACAGGAGGCCTAATTCGATGCCGTCCTGTTCGACACAAAATAGATATTTTCATTTGATCGTGAATTTGAAGCGCAGATTTCCGGGCAGACAGAAAGAGGGGCTATGAATTTCTTCTTCGACAGGTTCTTAGGCGTGTTTTCCAGCGATCTGGCCATTGACTTGGGGACGGCTAACACACTGGTCTATGTGAAAGGCAAGGGGATTGTCCTGAGCGAACCTTCGGTTGTGGCTGTCCGGACGGATGCACGGCTGAAAAACAGGGTCCTGGCGGTGGGCCTCGAGGCCAAGAACATGCTGGGGCGTACACCCGGCAACATCGTGGCCATCCGTCCCATGCGGGACGGCGTCATTGCCGATTTCGAAGTCACGGAAGCCATGCTGCGGCACTTTATCCAAAAAGTCCACAACCGGCGCACCTTTGTCAGGCCCAGAATCATCATTGCCGTGCCTTCGGGGATTACCCAGGTTGAAAAAAGGGCGGTCCGGGAATCAGCTGAATCTGCCGGCGCCCGCGAAGTATTCTTGATCGAAGAACCTATGGCGGCGGCCATTGGAGCTGATCTGCCCATTACCGAGCCCACCTGCAACATGGTGGTGGACATCGGCGGCGGGACCACGGAAGTGGCGGTTATCTCCCTGGCCGGTATCGTGTACAGCCGTTCCCTGAGGGTGGCCGGGGACAAAATGGATTCGGCCATCATCCAGTACATCAAAAGAAAGTACAATCTGCTCATCGGTGAAAGAACCGCGGAGATCATCAAGACCACCATCGGCAATGCCTATCCTGATCCACAAGACATTTCCACCATCGAGGTCAAAGGACGTGACCTGGTTTCAGGTATTCCCAAGATCCTGGCCATCGATTCTGAAGAGATCCGTGTGGCCATATCAGAACAGATAGACGCTATCGTGGAAACCGTCAAAATCGCCCTGGAGCAGACGCCTCCGGAACTGGCTGCCGATATCGTGGACAGTGGCATTGTACTCACCGGCGGCGGCGCCCTGCTGAAGAACCTTGACAAGCTTTTGCGCGAGGAGAGCGGGTTGCCCATCACGGTGACTGAAGATCCGCTTTCGACGGTGGCACTGGGGTCGGGCATGGCGCTTGACAGCATCGAGATACTAAAGCAAGTAATCATCACCTAACGCCCTTCATAAACCACCGGCTAATCCTGTGAACGCTAAATGGTACTACCGATCAGACGACGATCATAATGCGAAACCGTTTTCACATGAACAACGCCGGTATTTGATAAATGGCGTAAATCAGCGCCGAAGGCAGATCGGGCTTCTTCGGCGGCCTTTCTTACGCCTCTGTCTCTGCCGGAGGTCGTTGATTTAATGTTTTCAAGAAAAATGGCCATGATCGTTGGCGCCATCATCCTGATCGTTGTCAATGTCATCGTCCTTTCAGTGAACAGCAAGCGTCCCGAGCCTTCAACCGGTATCGGAAAGTTCATCATTGCTATTGTCTCTCCTTTTCAGGAAATCGTCTCAGATTCCACCACTTTCGTGAAAGACATCTGGAAGCACTATTTTTTTCAGGTTTCGGTTTCAGAGGAAAATGCCCGCCTGAACCGTTCCCTGAAACAGGTGGAGGAAAAAAACAACCGCCTGAAGGAAGTGGAACTATCCAACGAGCGTTTGAAAAAGCTGTTTGCATTCAAGGAAACCCTGTATAAAAGGGTTGTGGCCGCCGAGGTGATCGGCCGGGATCCGTCGCCCTGGTACAAGACCATCATCATCAACAAAGGCAGCCGGGAGGGTGTTGAAAGGGGGATGCCGGTGGTTATCCCGGAAGGCATCGCCGGTCTGGTCACAGACGTGTCCAATATCCATGCTAAAATTCTGCTGGTCATCGACCAGAACAGTGCCGTGGATGCGTTGATTCAGCGCACCCGTGCCAGGGGGATCGTAAAGGGAGAGCCTTCGGGACGCCTCCTGCTTCAATACGTCCAGCGCAAGCATGACATTCATGTTGGCGACATCGTGGTATCATCCGGTCTTGACGGCGTCTTTCCCAAGGGCATCCGCATCGGGTACGTGCATGAAGTTGACAAGCCCGACTCAGGTGTTTTCCAGCAGCTGGCGGTGACACCTTTTGGCGACTTCGAAAAACTCGAGGAGGTGCTGGTTGTCCTGGACCCGCCGGACCAACCTGAGATTCAAGAACCATGACCTATGTATTTCACATCCTGATTGGTTTTTGCATGGTGGTTTTCCACACCACCGTTGCGCCAAACTCCAGCCTGTTTGCCGGTTTTTATGACCTGCTGGGTGTTTTTGTCATTTACCTGGGATTTTTCAGGTCACCGCGCGAGGCCATACCCTTTGCCCTGTTTTTCGGCATGGTCATGGATGTCTTTTCCGGGGGCATTTTCGGCCTCTATGCTACGGCCTATTTCTGGCTCTATATTTGTGTGCTGGGCCTGACCCTGTTTATCCGCAAGAATAATATATTGCTTCTGCCGGTGGTGGTGCTTTTTGGTGTGGTGTTTGAAAATATCGTGATGATCGGCATAACCGCCCTGATGGACGCCGGAGCAGCCATCCCGGAATCAGCCGCCAAAACCGTCATCGGGCAGGCCGTGTGGGCGTTTTTTACAGGGCCTGTATTGATCGTGGCGATCAAGTATGTGGATGATACATGGGAAAAGTTCGCCACCGCCAGAGCGAAAGAGTTCGCGTGAAAAACTATCTAAAAACAGTCAACAGCGACTGGTTCAATCAACGCATCACCGGGGTCATCCTGTGCATTTCCGCGGCCTTTGCCGTTCTGTTTATAAGGGTTTTCTACCTGCAGGTCATCGAGGGGGAAGCCTACCGGGTGTTGTCTGAAAACAACAGCATCCGCCTGCAGAGTGTGGACGCGCCGCGCGGCTTGATCTTCGATGCCAACCGGTCCCTTTTGGTGGACAACCGGCCGTCCTTTGACCTGGGTATTATATTAAAGGATGCCAAGCCCCTGGATGAGACTGTCCGAAAACTGGCTCATTATCTGGAGATACCCGAAGCGGAGATAAGCGATAGAATAAAGTCGTCCAAAGGGGTCCCTTCCTACAAGCCCGTCTTTGTCAAGCGGGACATTGGTCGCAATGCCATGGCCGCGGTGGAAGTCCACAAGTTCGACTTGCCGGGCGTTACCATCAATGTCAGGCCGGTGAGACACTATATCAACAGCATGCGCGCCTCCCACCTCATCGGATACCTCGGGGAGATCAATGCGAACGAGCTCTCTTCGGAAGCGTATGGCGCGTGCCGGAGCGGTGACTACATCGGTCGGTTTGGTGTCGAGAAATCATATGAAGAGATGCTGAGGGGGAAGCGAGGCGGACAGCAAGTGGAAGTCAATGTCCGCGGACAGGTGGTGCGGGTATTGAAAACAGTGAATGCCCAGCCCGGGAAGAACCTGCTGCTGACCATAGACGCAGGGCTGCAGAAAACGGCGGAGACCCTGCTGGCCGAAAAAGTGGGGGCGGTGGTCGCCGTCGATCCGGACAATGGATACATCCTTGCCATGGCCAGCAATCCGACCTTCGACCAGAACACCTTTGTCAGCGGCCTTTCCCATGACGAGTGGAATGCGCTTTTGTATAACCCGGACAATCCCATGACCAACAAGGTGCTGCAGGGGGAGTATCCGCCTGCATCCACCTATAAAATAGTAACGGCCATTGCCGGCCTCGAGGAGGGGGCGGTGGATGAGAGCACCGTTATCAACTGCCCCGGGTACTATGCCTTGGGCAATCGTGTGTTCAGGTGCTGGCGAAGGGGCGGTCATGGCAAGGTGGACATGCAGCGGGCCATTGCCGAATCGTGTGACGTCTATTTTTATCAGGTGGGCGAAGCCGTGGGGGTGGACAAACTGGCAGAATACGCCAGGGCCTTTGGGCTGGGGTCCCGCACAAAAATAAGGCTGGATAACGAGGCCAGGGGACTGATTCCCACGGCGGAATGGAAACGCAAACATATAGGAGAGCCGTGGCAGAGGGGTGAGACGCTGACCATTGCCATCGGGCAGGGATTCAATCTGGTAACCCCCTTGCAGATGGCCGCCCTGATGGGCGCCATCGCCAACGGCGGAACACTGTACCGGCCGCTTATTGTCCAGGCCATCGAAACGGCTGACGGCGGTCTCGTTCAGCCGGAAACGCCGTACATAGCGGGCCGATTGGACATCAGCGAAAAAACCCTCGCCATTGTCCGCCAGGGACTGTGGGCAGTGGTCAACGGAAAAAAAGGTACTGCCAGGGGAAGTCGCCTGAAAGGGGTCGAGATGTCCGGTAAAACCGGAACGGCCCAGGTGGTGGGCAGAAAGGAAGGCGAAGACCTCAGCAAAAAGACCGATGAAGAGGTGGCGCACCATTTCAAGGACCATGCCTGGTTTGTGGCCTATGCCCCGTCACAGGATCCCGAGATAGCCGTTGCGGTCATCGTGGAGCATGGCGAACACGGTTCATCGACGGCAGCGCCTATTGCCAAGGCCGTTATTCAATATTATCTCGACAACAAGGAAGGCGAATACCAGGCAGAGGAAAGTGCATCTTATGCACAAATTCCAAACAACAAGTACCAAATTACAAATAATATCCAATGACCAAAATTACAAAGCCTTTTGGAGACGATGACGGGTATTCATAGGGCTGTAATACAAGGAATGGAAGGTATGCGTGTAATTATTGCAGAGAGGTATGGGCCATGATGTTTGACCGACGGTTGGTGCAATACTTCGACTGGGGACTCTTGGGCCTGGTGGTCCTGCTTTCGGGTTTTGGCCTGACTACTTTGTACAGCGCTGTGACCGCGGGGGGCGCGTCTCCCCACCACGTCCTGTATACCAAACAATTCATGTGGTACGGCGTGGGGCTGGTGGCCATGATTTTTTCCTTTTTGTTCAGCTATAAAGCCATCGAAAAGTGGGGCGACGTCATCTACGTGGGGTGCAACGGCCTGCTGCTGGCGGTGCTGATTTTCGGGAAACTTGCCGGCGGATCCAAGCGCTGGCTGCTGCTGGGGCCCATATCGGTGCAGCCTTCGGAAATAGCCAAGGTGGCGGTCATCATCGTCCTGGCCCGCTATTATTCCAAGTATGCCAGCGACAGGGGGATGACCTGGAAGGGGCTTGTCACGCCGGTGGCATACACCCTGGTTCCCTTTCTTTTGATCGTCAACCAGCCCGATCTGGGGACTGCCATGGTGATCGGGTTGATTGCTGCTACCATGACGATCTTCGTAAAGATCGAACGGCGGACACTCATCGGTATCATCGTGAGCGGCATGGTTTCCGTCCCCCTGGTCTGGTCTATTCTCAAGCCGTACCAGCAGCAGCGCATTCTGACCTTCCTGAGCCCGGACCGGGACCCCCTGGGCGCCGGCTACCACATCATTCAATCCAAGATCGCCATCGGGTCGGGCATGATCGGCGGCAGAGGCTTTTTAAAGGGAACCCAGAATGCATTGTCCTTTTTGCCGGAGCAGCATACGGATTTCATTTTTTCCGTGCTGGCGGAAGAGTGGGGACTTATCGGAACCTCAGTTCTGCTGCTTTTGTTCCTGTTCCTGGTTTTGCGGGGCTTGAACATCGCCCACGGCTGCCGGGACAACTTCGGCACCATTTTATCTGTGGGGGTGACGGCCCTGATCGCCTGGCAGGCCTTGATCAACATCGGTATGGTCATGGGGTTGATGCCTGTCGTGGGCGTGCCCCTGCCTTTTGTCAGCTACGGTGGATCATCCATCGTCACCATGATGGTGTGCATCGGTATTTTGATGAACGTCAGCATGCGGCGGTTTTTATTTGAGAAGGGGTAAGATCGGGAACAAGGTGTAAGGTATAAGGTAAGAGGTATAAGGTGGCGGATTGCATTTTAGCGTGGTCCTGTACCATACACCTTGAACCGTAAACCCTATACCCTTACCTTAACAGTTATGGTAGAACTATATATGTGAGGGATGACATTCAGCTCATTAAATCCTATTAGGAGATTCTATGAAAAAAGAAAAACAAACCGATACCATTTCCACTTTTCTGGGGTATGGGACAAGCATAGACGGGACATTGGAGTTCCAGGGCACCATTCGCCTGGACGGCGACGTGAAAGGCCAGGTGATCAGTCAGAACGGGACGCTGATTATCGGTGACAAAGCCGTGGTCCAGGCCCAGGTCAGGGTGGATACCGCCATTGTGCGCGGGGAAATCAACGGCAGTATCGAAGCCAAAACACGTATCGAAGCCTATCCGCCTGCGCGTATCATCGGCGAGATACAGGCTCCGGAAATCAGTGTCGAATCGGGTGTGGTCTTCAACGGCAACTGCAGCATGCAGGGGCCTTCGAAATCAGAACCAAAAGACGCCTGATGCCCCTAAAATGCCTTGTTCGGAGCCGGTTCAGGTCCTCTAAAAAAATATAAAAAACCTTTGACAATTTATTCCGCGTGATGTTATAGACCGCCGAGTTTGGTTCTAACTCCGCAACGGTTTCTCGTTGTCGATTCCGAAATTTACATGCTTGACGGAGGCTTCTATATGCAAAAATCGGATTATTTCCGAATTCCTTATTTAATGGGAATGCTGAAACCTGCCCTGATGACCGCGCCGGCTGTATTGCTGGCGATTCCTGCCGGCAACGCCTTTGCCGAAGGCGGCGGCATTACCGTTATCCCCGATTGGACCGTCTTCCTTCAGATCGTCAATTTCCTCTTCTTGATTTTCATGATGAACATCCTGCTTTTCAAACCCATCCGCAAAATGCTGCTGGAACGCAAAGCCAGGATCAGCGGGCTCGAAAAGAGTATCGACAGCACCCAGGAAGAAGCGACCAGCCAGGATGAAGCCTTTGCCAAGGGATTGAAAGACGCTAGAGGCAAAGGGCTCAAGGAAAAAGAGTCCCTGATGCAAGAAGCCTCGGATGAGGAAAAGGCCATCATCGGCAAGATCAACGAGAAGGCACAGGCCGACCTGGCGGTGGTCAGGGATAAGATCGCTGCCGACACCGATGCCGTCAAAGCGAAGCTGCTCGAAGACGTTGACGGATTCGCAGATATTATCAGTGAAAAGATTCTCGGGAGGGCTGTTTAATGCGAAGTTCTGGTTTTCACCGGAAATATAATAAAAAGAAGTTACTTACGGTTTTGATTCTATTTGCGGCGGCGCTGTTGGTTTGCAACATCGGCGCTGCACTTGCTTCGGGCGGTGAAGACGGCCACGGCGAAGCGGCACCCAAGGGGTGGGTTGCCACGGACACCTATCGGGTCATGAATTTCTCCGTACTGTTCATTGCACTGTTTCTGCTTCTGAAAAAGCCCGTGTCCAATGCGTTGAACGCACGCATAACCGGCATCAAGGAACAGCTCGAGGATCTGGAGGCCAAAAAAGCCGAAGCTGAAAAACAGCTTGTGGAATATAACGAAAGGCTATCCCTGCTCGACAAGGAGGCCGAAGGCTTGATTGCGGAGTACATCAAGCAGGGCGAGGAAGCCAAAGTCCGCATTATCGAGGCTGCGGAATCCACGGCTGAAAAGCTGGAAGAACAGGCTAAAAGGCACATCGAGCACGAGTTTGAGGCAGCCCGGGAAGAGTTGCAGGCGGAAATCATGCAGAAGGCGCTGGTCAAAGCCGAAGAGATCATCAAAACCAAGATTAGCGATGAAGATCAGGATAGACTGGTTGACGAATACTTAGAGAAGGTGGTGGCATAGTGAAAAATTTAGCTATTGCAAGGCGTTATGCCAAGGCACTTCTGATGATAGGCAAAGAGGACGGGCAGACGGAAACCTATCGGGAAGAGCTGAGCGGGATTGCAGAACTGATAAAGGGAGAGGAAGAGCTGGAACAGGCCTTGACCAATCCCCTCTATGATGCTGCAGGGCGCCGTAAAGTGCTGGAAGCGGTCATTGAAAAGATGAATCTTTCCAAGGTCATGAGTTCATTCGTTTTCCTGGTCTTCGAGAAGGGCCGGGTCGGATTTATCGGCAGTATCGATGAATTTTACCAGCAACTGGCTGATGAACTAAAAGGGGTTGCACGGGCCAGCCTGGTTTCGGCAGCCGAACTTTCATCCGAGGCCGTTGACAAGATTCGTACATCCCTGTCCAAACGGACGGGAAAAGATATTATACTGGAGATCGAACAGGATCCGACGCTGATCGGCGGCATTGTGACCCGGATAGGGGATCTTGTTTTGGATGGAAGCATTAAAACGCAACTACTCAATATGAGAGAATCTTTAAAAAGGGGTGAGAGTGTCTAATGGAGCTAAGAGCCGAAGAAATAAGCCAGATTATTAAGGAGCAGATCACAGATTACGACAAAAAAGTCGAACTCAGCGAAACCGGTGTGGTCTTGTCGGTTGGTGACGGAATTGCCAGGGTTTATGGCCTCGAAAAAGCCATGGCGCTGGAGCTGGTCGAATTCCCCGGTGGAATCCTCGGGCTGGTGCTGAACCTTGAAGAGGACAATGTGGGTATTGCCGTTATGGGCGAGGATATCCACATCAAAGAGGGGGACATGGTCAAACGAACCGGCCGGATCGCCCAGGTGCCGGTTGGTGAAGCCGTTCTGGGACGCGTCGTTTCCGGAGTTGGGGAGCCCCTGGACGGCAAGGGTCCCATTGACGCCAAGGAGCATAGCCGTGTGGAAATGGTGGCGCCTGGTGTTATCGCCAGAAAAAGTGTGCACGAACCCATGTACACCGGCCTGAAGGCGGTTGACGCCATGACGCCGGTCGGGCGCGGGCAGCGTGAACTCATCATCGGTGACCGGCAGATCGGTAAGACCGCCTGTGCTATTGACGCAATTCTCGCCCAGAAAAATTCCGATATATTCTGCATTTATGTGGCCTGTGGCCAGAAAAAATCCACGGTGGCCCAGGTGCATGCGGTGCTCGAAAAAGCCGGTGCCATGGAATACACCACCATCGTATCCGCCTGTGCTTCCGATCCGGCTACCCTGCAGTACCTCGCACCTTACGCTGGTTGCGCCATGGGCGAATATTTCAGGGACAAAGGCCAGCACGCACTCATCATTTACGACGATTTGTCCAAACAGGCTGTCGCCTATCGTCAGGTCTCCCTGCTGCTCAGACGACCGCCGGGACGCGAGGCTTATCCGGGCGACATTTTCTACAACCATTCACGCCTGCTGGAAAGATCGGCTAAACTTAATGACGAACTGGGTGCAGGTTCTTTGACAGCGCTGCCCATCATCGAAACCCAGGCCGGTGACGTGTCCGCCTTCATTCCCACGAACGTTATTTCCATTACAGACGGTCAGATTTATCTGGAACCCGGACTCTTTTTTGCCGGTATTCGTCCGGCTGTCAACGTGGGCCTTTCGGTTTCACGCGTGGGCGGTTCTGCCCAGGTTAAGGCCATGAAACAGGTTGCCGGTACGTTGCGTCTGGACATGGCCCAGTTTAGGGAGTTGGAAGCCTTCGCGGCTTTCGGCAGTGACCTGGATACTGCAACGCAGCGGCAGCTGACGCGTGGTGAACGCCTGGTTCAACTTCTGAAACAGCCGCAGTATTCACCGCTTTCAGTCGAGAAGCAGGTGGTTATCCTCTATGCCGGCACCAAGGGTTACCTTGATGAATTTCCCGCCACGGCCGTTGAAAAATATGAAGCAGGTCTCTACACCTTTATCGATGAACGGTATCCTCAGATATTTACAGATCTGGCCGAGAAACTGGAAGTTACCGATGACATCGACAAGGCATTGCAGGAAGCCTTGACCGCCTACAATGAGGAATTTACAGACACAATCAAGTAGGAGGCGGTTGGGCGTGAGTGCCGTGCCCAGTGTGAGGTCGTAATAACAGGAACCAGAACCGGTTCGCCGTGAAAACTTAGATAAGGGCCAAGTTAAATGCCAAGTTTAAAAGATGTTGAGCTAAAAATATCCGCGGTAAAAAAGACGCAACAGATAACCAAGGCTATGAACATGGTGGCCACTTCCCGTTTGCGGGGCGCCCAGGACAACATGGAAAACTTCCGTCCCTATGCCGGAAAGTTTGTCGAAGTGCTTGGTAGCCTGGCTGAAAAAGCCGGAGATGAAGCCAGTCCGCTGCTGATACCCCGCGAAGAGGCCAAGAAAATCCACATCGTGCTGTGCACCTCGGACAGGGGTCTGTGCGGCGGGTTTAATGTGAATTTGACCGCTGAGGCCGAAGCACTGATTCAGGCAAAGGCTGCGGAGGGTGCGACTTTTTCATTCACCAACTTCGGAAAGAAGGGTCGGGATTGGTGCCGCGCCAACGGCCACGACCGGGTAAGTGAGCATTTGGGAGTCGTCGGGTCCAAGATCGGATTCACTGTCGCTTCCACCGAAGGCCGCAAACTCGTGGATGCCTTCCTCGAAGACACCTATGACGAAGTCTACGTGATCTACGCCGAGTATATCAGCATGGCCAGACAGAAGCCTACGGTTAAACAGGTACTGCCCATTCCGCCCATTGAAACGGCCGAAGAGGAAGCGGATGCAGAGGCTTCCTACCTGGCGGAGCATATCTGTGAACCTTCCGCCGAACAGCTCTTGGGCGATTTGCTGCCCAGGAATGTCTATGTCCAATTGTTCAGCGCACTGCTCGAAACATCGACGAGTGAACATGCTGCGCGGATGGCTGCCATGGACAACGCCACCAAGGCTTGTAGCGACATGATCGAGAACCTGACCCTTGCATATAATAAAGCGCGCCAGGCCGCCGTTACGGCGGAGTTGATGGACATTGTCGGCGGCGCCGAAGCGCTGAAAGGTTAATAACTGAATAGCAGTCATCGGGTGCTGCTCATCCCCGGCACCCGGCGACGAATAACAGAATAAATTTGGAGGTCTTTTGATGGGAGAAAACATAGGCAAAATAACACAGGTATTAGGTCCTGTCGTCGACGTTGAATTTGAGCAGGGCAATCTGCCGACGATTTATACGGCTCTTTTGATTTCCAACCCCGCCATTAACGACGAAGAGGACAATCTGGTTGTTGAAGTCGCGCAGCATCTTGGCGACAATGTTGTCCGCACCATTTCTATGGACGTTACCGATGGTTTGACCCGCGGCCAGGCTGTCAAGGATACGGGCAAGCCGATCATGATGCCGGTGGGTGATGCCGGACTCGGTCGTGTGCTCAACGTTGTTGGCCGCCCGGTGGACGGTTTGGGCCCGGTAAGTCAGGAAAAAATGCTGCCCATTCATCGTGAGGCGCCGAAATTTACCGAGCAGGACACCACTGTGCGCGTGCTCGAAACCGGCATCAAGGTTATCGACCTCTTGGTACCGTTTCCCAGGGGGGGGAAAATGGGCCTCTTCGGCGGCGCCGGTGTGGGCAAAACCGTTATCATGATGGAAATGGTAAACAATATTGCGCTGCAGCATGGTGGTATTTCCGTATTTGCCGGTGTTGGGGAAAGAACCCGTGAAGGTAATGACCTCTACCATGAAATGAAAGATGCCGGCGTACTCCCCAAAGCCGCGCTGATTTATGGTCAGATGACCGAGCCTCCCGGAGCACGTGCGCGTGTTGCTTTGTCCGCTCTTACGGCTGCCGAGTATTTCCGGGATGAGGAAGGCCAGGACGTGTTGATCTTCATCGACAACATTTTTCGTTTTACCCAGGCCGGTTCGGAAGTGTCCGCTCTCCTGGGCCGGATGCCCTCCGCGGTGGGTTACCAGCCTACACTGGCCGTTGACCTTGGTGAACTCCAGGAACGGATCACCTCAACGGACAAGGGATCGATTACAGCCGTACAGTGCGTTTACGTGCCTGCGGATGACTTGACCGATCCTGCCCCGGCCACCACCTTTGCCCATCTTGACGGCACGGTGGTACTTTCCAGAAAGCTGGTGGAAAAGGGTATATATCCTTCTGTCGATCCGCTCGACTCCACATCCCGTATTCTCGACGCAGCCTATATCGGTGAAGAACACTACCAGGTGGCGCGGTCCGTACAGCAGATTCTGCAGAAATATACCGAACTGCAGGACATCATCGCCATCCTGGGTATCGATGAGCTCTCCGACGAAGATAAGATCACCGTTGCCAGGGCCAGAAAGCTGGAAAGATTCCTGTCCCAGCCGTTTCATGTTGCCGAGGTATTCACCAATACACCCGGTGCTTTTGTAAAAATAGAAGACACGGTAAAGGGCTTTAAAGAAATTATTGACGGTGTTCACGACGATGTGCCTGAGCAGGCCTTTCATATGGTCGGAGGCATCGATAGCGTGCTCGAAAAAGCCAAGAGTATGTCTGAAGAATAAACGAAGAGGTTTCAAGCATGGCCCAATATATAAAATTAGAAGTGGTTACCCCTGAAAAAGCCGTGGTGGATGAAGATACTAAAATCGTTGTTGCTCCCGGCGACCTCGGTGAGTTCGGCGTTCTACCCGGCCACACAACGTTTCTCACAACCCTGAAAACAGGCACCCTTCGTTACACCGATGCCAATGATCAGGAGCATTACGTATTTGTGAGCGGCGGTTTTGCAGAGGCGCTTCCGGACAAGGTAACCGTTCTGGCTGAATCTGCCGAGCGACGGCGGGATATCGACCTGGCCCGCGCCAAGGCGGCTATTGAACGGGCGGAAAAACGGCTGGCCGAGCAGCGTTTAAAGGAGGCTCTGGATTTTACCAGGGCAAAAGCGGCGCTTGAAAGAGCGCTGCAGCGACTCAAGCTTGCCGAGACACGCTAATTTCCAAGCTTCAGTTAAGCTTAAGATTGATTCTACAGGATCGAAAAAGGGTAAGCCATCATTGTGGTTTGCCCTTTTAAATTTTCATGAGCTCGTGTAAAAATGATCATACGAGTTTTTTGTACCGGCAGATGTTTGATGCTCGGCTGTTCGCTTAAGGGGTATGAAAATTTATGGAAGATAATGTAGCCGCTGTCATTCTGGCTGCCGGACTCGGCACCCGCATGAAAAGCGATTTGGCAAAAGTCCTGCACCCCATCCTGGGAAGGCCCATGATAAGCTATGTGCTTGAGACAGCATATGATGTTGCGGCAGACAATGTTGTGGTGGTGGTGGGGCATCAGGCCGATGAGGTTAAACGGGTTTGTTCGCAAACCCCCGGCATAGGGTTTGCCCTCCAGGGAAAGCAGTTGGGTACCGGCCATGCAGTGCAGTGTGCCATGCCCGGGGTAGCCGACAGCGTGGAAGATGTTATTCTGCTATGCGGCGACGTTCCCCTGTTGAAAACAGCAACGGTTAAACGGCTTCTGGATGATCACCGGGCAAACAAGCGTGTATTGTCCCTGTTGGCCGTAGAGGTCGACCAGCCCCACGGATATGGCCGGGTTATTATTGATGAACAACGTAATTTGACCCGGATTGTCGAGGAGGCGGATGCAACGGC
The DNA here is from genome assembly GCA_039714495.1 of Thermodesulfobacteriota bacterium. GTDB lineage: Bacteria > Desulfobacterota > Desulfobacteria > Desulfobacterales > B30-G6 > JAJDNW01. Next base: position 3,338 of record JBDLJD010000072.1, on the reverse strand, counting down.
CGACGAAAAGACGGTCAAGCTCATCAATTCCGGGATTTACTGCGTGGATAGAACATTTCTGGATGATTCTCTAGGCCGGATTACGCCGGATAACGCCCAGGGGGAATTTTATCTGACTGATATAATCGGCATCGGCTATGACGACGGCCAAAAAATAGGGGTGATGATAGGTGACGATGCGCTGGAGGTGTCCGGCGTTAATTCCATCGATGATCTGAAATTTGTCGAGCAGATATTTGGCTCAAAATAGGCTTAAATATCAATGTGATATTAATTATCTTGACTTTGGACGAATGGAAATATTATACTGAATGATAATCGAAGAGGTGGCTCATTGGATAATGATACGATACTGAAACAGTTCGAAGAAATTGAAAAAAGAGTGGAGAGACTTATAGGGGCCTGTCAAACACTTAAAGCCGCAAATGCAGAGCTTAATGAAAAAGTGGGTCGGTTGGAAGCCGAACTCCTGGAAAAGAACCAAGAGGAGGGCAAAAACACCGAAATTAAGGCCTTGATCCGAACAAAAATAGACAATCTGATGGAAAGGCTGGAGGGCGTAGCAGAAGCCGGTCAAGAGCAATGAATAAAAGGATCTTCTAGGAAAGGTAATTTTATAATCATTGGACCAACACATAACCATAGAGATTTTTGGACACCCTTTTACGTTTAAGGCAGACAAGAATATTTCCAAGGCAAAAGAAGTCGCCACCTACCTTGAGGAAGAGGTGGGCAAAGTGGAACGTCAATTGTCCGCGGAGTCGGTAAGCATCAACAAACGGGCAATTTTGATACTGGCAGCATTGAATATTGCTAATGAATACTTTGAGTTGAAAGACAATCAAGCCGTTTTGCTGGAAATGATGGAACAGAAGACAACCGGTTTATTGGATTCACTGAACACGGTTGCCTCATGAAATGCTGTTGCCGATCTGTAAAAGGATCATTGTATACGCGGGTACGCGCACCATCCCGGATCTCTCTTGTGTTGTATAAGCTTGACCTGCATTCTGTGACCCGCCGGAGATGAAACGGCGCTGAATGTCAAAGCGGTTACCAATCGGGTGACCCCCTGCCGTGTTCGTGATTGGAAGATGTTCTTTGACCCAACACTTATCTATCGGGAGCTTTCACTTGTTTTGGTGTGCAGGTTCTGCTCGTACAGAAAAGCCTAAAGAAACAACAGAGCGCCCACCTTATTGATAGGATCAAAGGCCTACCAACACGGCACAGTGGTAGGGGTTCACCTGTAAGTGTTGCAGGCTTACCCTCCAACAGGGTTGCTCGGGCCGGTCCCGATGGATACAGGCCCTTACTGTCGTCACATCCCGACACCTTTCCCTTAGAGAAATTCATCCTAACGTGCTGAATTCCAATCAAGCTAGGTTTGCTAAACTAACGTTTCATGCCGGATCTATACCGATGGGCATGGAAATTTCATATATATGGAGATGATATGATGAAGGATTACAATGCGATATTGATTATAGGCGGTTTTGTGGTTGGTTTTGTAATGGCCTATCTAATCAAGGGGAAGATTGTTTCCGGCAAGGTCAGAGCCGCCAAAGAGGAAGCCCTGAACATCATCAGGGATGCCAAACGCAAGTCGGAGACACTGTTGAAGGAGGCCCGGCTCGAGGCCAAAGACCGGCTTTTCAAAATGAAGAGCGAGTTCGACACCGAGACCAAGGAAACACGGTCGGAGCTGAGAAAGCAGGAAAGAAGGCTGGTTTCCAAGGAGGAAAATTTCGACAAAAAGCGCGAACAGCTTGAAAACAGGGATCGCGAGATCGGGAAAAACGAGAAAAAGCTCGCCCAGAAATCCAAAGCCATCGAAGCCAACGAAAGAAAATACAAACAGCTTGTGGAAGAACAGAAACAACAGCTGGAAACTATTTCGAGCCTCACCGCCGAGCAGGCAAAAGAGCTGCTGATCCGGGCCATGGAAAACGAAGCACGCCATGAAGGCGCCAAGATGATCAAGCGTATCGAGAATGAAACCAGGGAACAGGCTGATAAAAAGGCCAAAAAGATTATGGCTACGGCTATTCAGCGTTATGCCGGCGATTTTGTGGCAGAGCGGACCGTATCGGTGGTTCAGCTTCCCTCTGACGAGATGAAGGGCAGAATTATCGGAAGGGAAGGGCGCAACATCCGGGCCCTCGAAGCCGCCACCGGCATCGACCTCATTATCGACGACACCCCTGAGGCCGTGATCTTGTCCGGTTTCAACCCGGTACGGCGTGAAGTGGCCCGGCTCTCGCTCATGAAATTGATTTCAGACGGGAGGATTCATCCGGCTCGGATCGAGGATGTGGTCAAAAAGGTCGGTCAAGAAGTGGATGTCACCATCAAGGATGCCGGGGAGCAGGCAGCCTTTGACCTGGGGGTGCACGGGATTCACAACGAGCTGATTAAATATCTTGGGAGGCTAAAATTCAGGTCAAGCTATGCGCAAAATGTTTTGCAGCACTCCGTGGAGGTCGGGTCCCTGTGCGGGATCATGGCTGCCGAACTGGGCCTCAAGGAAAAGCTGGCCAAGCGGATGGGGCTGCTGCACGATATCGGCAAGGCCATCGACCATGAAGTGGAAGGACCCCATGCGGTGATCGGTTCCAAGCTTGCCAAAAAATTCGGTGAGTCGCACAGGATTGTGCATGCCATTGCCGCCCATCATGAAGATGTCCCCCCATCCACGGTCTATGCCCTGCTCGTGCAGGCGGCTGACGGTCTCTCCGGCGCGCGGCCAGGGGCCCGCAAGGAACTGTTGGAGAATTACATCAAACGTTTGGAAGACCTCGAAGCCATTGCCAATAGCTTCAACGGCGTTTCCAATACATACGCCATCCAGGCCGGCAGGGAATTGCGCGTCATCGTGCAGAGTGAAGTCATCTCAGATGAAGACTCGATTCTGCTGAGCCGCGACATTGTCAAAAAAATCGAGGAGTCCCTGACCTTTCCGGGGCAGATCAAGGTGATGGTGATCCGGGAAACGCGTGCCGTGGAATATGCGAATAAATAACTCCCTTCATAAGCCACCGGCTCATCCGGTGAGAATTGAAAAGGTTCCACCGATCCGGTGAGGGTTACATGTGACGCCAGAGTTGCCATTACCATCGCCGGTGTCAGATGAAGGGAGTTAAACCAAGAATTTTATCTTTATTTGTATTCAACCAAATGAACATCCCAAGTGCAGGCAATCTAAACAAATTCAGTATTAGCAGTACAAACCGGTTATTATTTCAAATTGTGGAATCATGCATACCCAAAAGAAAGAAGAAAACAAAGAAAAAATTCTTGATACAAATCAGCGACGACGGCAGATCAGGCCCCTTCGA
>JBDLJD010000071.1:0-21892 GCA_039714495.1 Thermodesulfobacteriota bacterium | reverse complement strand
AGGCTTGCGACAGATACCATTTGTGAGGAGAATGGGCAAGAAAAAACGCTACCTTAGGAGGCTGCGCAGTCACCTTCCGAGCACCGAGGCGCCCCCCCTTAAAGCGCCAGGAGGAAAGTGCATGAACTCACCATCAAAAAGCAGTTCTCCAGGAAACTGGTTTCCGAAGAAATAGTGAATTCAGAGGCAAAGGATAAAACAGGAAAGAGCAGCAGGAAGGCGAAGAGAAGGAAAGCTATTCGAAGCGTTGCGGTCAACGCACATACCCCCTGAGGTGAAAGCCGCAGGTTTTGCGAATCATCAATCTGGGCTCAAGCATGATCTTGTTTACCATGGGCGGCGTGTTCCCTTCGATCTTGTCGATCAAGACCCGGGTGCCCATAACCCCCATGTCGTATTTTTTCTGACTGATGGTGGAGAGGTCCACGCCAGTCAAAGCAGCCATTTCAATGTCGTCGATACCCAAAAGGGCAATATCTTCAGGCAGGCGCAACCCCATCCCCAAAACCGCTTCCCTTACCCCGATAGCCATGTGGTCATCGTGCACAAAAAAGGCGTCAGGCGGCTCTTTCAGCCCCAACAGGTGGCGGGCCGCATCAAAGGCCCGCCTTCTGGACCAGCCGCACTCTATCACAAGTTTCGGGTCCTGGGCAACATGGAAGGCTGCCAGGGCATCCTGTTCTCCCTTGCGCCGCAGGGCTGCTGTTGAGGTGTTCAGATCGCCGGTCAGTATGGCAACACGTTCAAATCCCATGCGCAAGAGATGCCGCATGCCGTCATGCCCGCAAGCATAGTTGTCCAGGACCACGTAGTCTGTTCTGCTCTCGATGGAAGGCTCCATGACAAAACGGTTGACGCAGACAAAAGGGATGTCTGCATCGAGTAGAATCCGGATATTGGGATCGTCCACCGTTACAGTGGAGAGAATGACACCGTCCACCCCCTTGGCCCGCAGGGCATCCAGAGCCTGTTCTTCCTTTTCCAGAGTTCCGTTGGTATTGCACAACAAAAGGCTGTAGCCCATCTCGGTGGCCTTTTCCTCCACGCCGAGTGCCAGTTCCGGAAAAAAGGGGTCGGCAATATTGCGCAGGATAAGGCCGATGGTGTGGCTCGGTTGCCCGATGAGGCGTTTGGCGGCATAGTTGGGCCGGTAGTCCATTTTGTGGGCGATCTTCTGGATCTTCCGCCGGGTCTTTTCGCTTACGCCGGGCCGGTCGTTCAGGGCCAGGGATACCGCCCCGGCAGACACTTTGGCTGCCTGGGCGATATCCTTGATGGTTGGATTGGATTTCATATTAAAGTAACATTGTATAACTTCAACCACAAAGGCACAAAGGACACAAAGTGAAAAAAAATATCCTAGGTGATAAATTTAATAATTTCTCTGTGCCTCTGTGACCTCTGCCTGCCCTGTGAAATCTCTGTGGTTTTTTATTTCACCGGGGCGAGAAATATTATGCGTCGATTTTCGCAATCCCCTCTTCCATGACGGAGAGGCCCTTTTCCAACTGCTCATCGGTGATCACAAAAGGCACCAGGGTACGGATGACATTGCCGTAAACGCCGCAGCTCAGGGCTACTACCCCGTTTTGGTGGCAGTGCTTGACCAACTGCAGGGTTTCGTCAGCTGCAGGTTCACCTGTTTTGGTATTCACCAGTTCCAGGCCGATCATGCCCCCTTTGCCCCGGATGCTCTTGACGATGCCGAACTTTTCTTTCCAGGTCTCGAAACGGGTCCACAATTTCTCTCCCAGGGCAACCGACTTTTCCAACATGTTTTCGGATTCAAAAACCTCTAGAACCGCCAAGGCTGCTGCACAGGCCACGGGATTGCCACCGTAGGTGCCCCCCAGACCGCCCGGATGAACCGCATCCATAATCTCGGCTTTACCGACCACGGCAGCCAGAGGCATGCCGGCCGCCAGGCTTTTGGCCGTGGTGATCAAGTCCGGCTCCACGCCCCAGTGTTCGATGGCAAACATTTTCCCGGTGCGTCCCATGCCGCTCTGGATTTCGTCAGCCACGAACAAGATGCCGTTGTCATGGCAAATCTTGATCAACTCCTTGAAATAATCGTCCGGCGGGGTGATGAACCCGCCCTCCCCCTGCACCGGCTCGACAATAACGGCTGCAACCGCTTCGGGGTTGACATTCTTGATGAATACGTCTTTCAACTTGTCAGCCCCTACCTCATCGCCGAAGGGCATGCGGTACACTTCCGGACAGAAAGGGCCAAAGCCGAATTTGTAGGGCTTTATCTTGCTGGTCATGGTCATGGTCAGCTGGGTCCTGCCATGATAGGCATTGTCGAATACTACGATAGCCGGCCGCTTGGTGTAATACCGCGCAACCTTGACGACGTTTTCCACGGCTTCCGCTCCGCTGTTGCAGAAAAAGGCCTTTTTGGGAAAATCGCCCGGCGTCAGGGCGCACAGTTTTTCGGCCAGCGTCACCGCAGATTCATAAGGGTTCACCATGAAGCACGTGTGGACCAGCTTCTCGGCCTGTTCTTTGATAGCCGCCACTACCTTGGGGTTGCTGTGGCCGATGTTCATGACGCCGATACCGCAGGCAAAATCGATGAACTCATTGCCTTCCACATCTTTGAGGATCGCTCCGTTGCCGGACTCGATGTAGTTAAGGGAAACATTGCTGACCGCGTTGGATACGTACTCTGTTTTCTTTGCTCCCAGATCCTGGTTGTTGGCCTTGTCCATGACGCTTCCTCCTGCTGGCTAAGTGTTTTCTACTCAAAGGTTTTAGTTTATTTTATCCATACCAAGATATTAATTATATAATGAATATTTTTTCAGTCTGTCAATATATATTTATTTTTATAGTTTTCATTTAGTATTTTTCATCTTGACAACCCAGTTTTTCAATAGATAAGATGGCTTAAACGTTATAGTAATAAAATCGAGTACCACACTTTTATAAGGAGAAATTGTATGAAAGGGCAACATAATCGTATTTTAAGAATTGATGTCAGCAATAAAAAATTCTGGGTAGAAACCCTGGATCCATCCATTTATGAACAGTATCTGGGCGGCAAGGGCCTGGCTTCCTACCTGCTCTACACCCTCAACCCTCCTGAAGTCGATCCTATGCACGCGGATAACTGCCTGATATTTGCCACCGGTCCCATCACCGGCAGCCGCATATGGGGGAGCTCACGCTATGGTGTTTTTACCAAATCTCCCCAGACAGGCCTGTATTCGGAATCCTATTCCGGCGGCAGGGTGCCGGAAGCCATCGATTCCGCTGGGTATGACGCCATTGTCATCCAGGGGGAAAGTGCGGCGCCACTGGTGCTCGGCATCCATCCTGAAGAGGTGCTTTTTCACCCGGCAGGCGATTTATGGGGCAAGGAGACCTATGCCACCGAAGATGCGATCCTGGAACGTTTTAACCAGCCTGACAAGGGGTTTCGCAAGCCTGGTGCTGTGGTGATCGGACCGGCGGCTGAAAACGGGGTACGTTTTGGCGTCATTAAAAATGATCACTGGCGTTCGGCCGGGCGGACAGGGGTGGGCACCGTGCTGGGCGCCAAAAAAATCAAAGGCCTCTTGTTCCAGGGTGACCGGAAAAGGCCCCTTTTCGACGAAAAGGCCGCAGCCGACTTTTCCAAAGCTATCATGGCGGAATCCAAAGACAATCCAGGCGTACAGGCCTACAAAAGCATGGGCACCTCTCAGCTGGTCAAGGTGACCAACGGCGCCAATGCCTTCCCCACCCGCTACTGGGCCGAAGGCCAGTATGACAAATGGGAAAATATCAGTGCGGACGGTCTGCATACGAGCTGCGACGTCAAGCCGCGCGCCTGTGCCAAATGCCTGATGGCCTGCGGCCGGATGACCACCATCAAGGAGGGCCGCCACGCAGGCCTGAAGCTGGAAGGCCCGGAATACGAGACCATTTATGCCTTTGGCGGGCTCTGCTTGATCGACAGCATCGAGGAAATTGCGTATTTGAACGACATCTGCGACCGGGTAGGCATCGACACCATCACCGCCGGCAACCTGTGCGCCTTCACCATCGAAGCGCACCTGCGCGGCAAGGTTGATTTTGTTGTGAACTACGGTGAAGTCGATAAAATTGCCGAACTGCTGCACATGATTTCCCGGCGCGAAGGGATTGGCGACGTGCTGGCCCAAGGCATCAAACACGCTGCCAGGGAATGGGACCTTGAAGATATTGCCGTGCACGTCAAGGGCATGGAGCCTGCGGGATACGACCCCAGGGTCCTCAAAGGCATGGGCCTGGCCTATGCCACCTCCGACAGGGGGGCCTGTCATTTGCGGGCCACATTTTACAAACCCGAACTGGTGGGAATGATCCCCAAGGATCAGATCGAAGGCAAGGCCGAATTGTTTCTGGAATTCGAAGACCGCCTGACCATATTCGACACCCTGGTGCTGTGCCGATTCTACAGAGACCTCTACATGTGGGACAACCTCGAGAAAATCATCCATGCCCTTACCGGGCTGGATGCCGGTGAGGAAGCCTTGCGCCAGCGCGCGGCAGCCATTGCCACCCTTGTCCGCCGCTTCAACCTGCGGGAAGGTATGACTAAAGAGGATGAATGGCTGTCCAAGGGCTTTTTCAGAAAGAATGAAAAGACCGGCGACGCCATCACGCCGGAAGAGCTCGGCCAGATGCTGAAGGAGTATTATCTCCTGCACGGATGGGATGAAAACGGGCTCCCTCCGGACGATGCCACATAACCTGATATAAGTTTTTCAATAACATGAAGAGCTTATTGTCTACTATACCAGGGAGGATGACAATTGACCGTTAAAAAAAAGGATGACAATCTACCCGACTACGCCATGGTTGAACGCCAGACCCTGACCCGCGGCGTGGGGTATGGAGAAGAGGCGCTTGCCAGGCCTCAGATAGGTGTTGTCAGCAGTTGGGGCGAGGTCAACCCGGCGTCCATCCACCTGGACCGTGTGGCCGGTTCCGTCAAAGCCGGCATCTGGGCTGCCGGGGGAACCCCCCGGGAGTTTGTCATCAGCTCGATCTGCACCAGTATGGCCGGGCATGACAACTATCACCTGCCCCACAGGGACCTGGTGGCAGGTTATATTGAAACCGTGGCCATGACCAACCTTTTCGACGCCATGGTGTTTGTCCCGGTGTGCGACGATGTAATACCCGCCCATCTCATGGCGGCAGCCCGTCTGGATCTCCCTTCTGTGGTGGTAACCGGCGGCTACATGCAGCTGAATACCTATCAGGGGCAGGCTGTGGACCCGCTGGGCGTGGCCCCCAAGCATTTTGCCGATTACAAGGCCGGCCGCATAACGGACCGGACCTTTCAAGACATCCAGGAACGCGGCTGTCCGGGTTTCGGCGCCTGCCCTGTAATGGGCACAGCCAATACCATGGCCTGCCTTAGCGAAGCCCTGGGCATGTCCCTGCCGTGGAACGCAACCACACCAGGAGCAGACTCCCGGCTGATGCGTATGGCATTTCAGGCGGGCCAACAGGTTGTGGACCTTTTTCAAAAGGAGATCAAACCCTCTGATATCATGACCATGGACGCTTTTAGAAATGCCATTGCCGTCCTGATGGCCGTTGGCGGATCCACCAACGGGGTGCTTCACCTCCAAGCCGTGGCCGCAGAGCTCGAAATGGACATTCCCCTGGAAACATTCAATGAGATGAGCAAAATGACACCGCTGTTGTGCGACATTGCGCCTTCAGGCAGCGGGCAAAACCTGATTAAAGATTTTGATGAGGCCGGCGGCTTGCCGGCAGCCATGAAAGCCATGCAGAAATGCCTGACCCCGGATGTCATCACCGTAACCGGGCGTCCACTATCAGAGATCCTGGAAGGAGCGGCATTGCCGGACGGAAAGGTAATCCACCCCCTCGAGAACCCTCTGTCCAGTGAAGGGGGGCTCATTTTCCTCAAAGGCAACCTCGCACCCGGAGGCGCTTTGATCAAGAAATCGGCTGTGCCCGCAGCCATGCATCAGCACCGGGGACCGGCCCGCATCTTCCCCTCTGAAGAAGCTGCCTGTGAAGCCCTGGAAAAGGATCACCTGGATGACGGTGATGTGGTCATCGTCAGGAACGTGGGCCCCCAAGGAGACCCCGGCATGCTGCTCCTGCAGCGATTTCTGTGGCAGCTTGCGGCCAAGGGAAAATCCGACAAGATCGCCTTCATGACCGACGGTCGATTTTCCGGGACCAACAAAGGCTGCGCTGTGGCCCACATTGCGCCGGAAGCCGCTGCCGGGGGGCCGCTGGCCGTGGTTCAAGACCTGGACATAATCGATATCGACATCCCCAACGAACGGCTACAGTTGGATATTTCCGAAGAAGAGCTCAAGCGCCGGCTTGCCAACTGGACCCCGCCCGAAAGCAAGGTAAAAAAGGGGTATCTTTCCATTTACGCCAGGATGGCCAACACGGCTGAGAAAGGCGCGGCGTTAAATTATAAGGGAGATGATTGAGTTTACCGCCAAGGTGTTTTTCTTCTTGTACGCAGGACGTAACCAAAGGGCCAAAAGATGATTCAGGGCTGAAGCCCTGGCCTACATGCCCATTCTTCGAATCAACCATGTAGTGCAGGGATTTATCCCTGCTGGAGAAGCTGATGCCCCTCGAATACCGTTAATACAACTATACGATCGTCAAATACTTGATACACAATTCGATAGTTGCCTTCAATCAGTTCCAGAATGTCTTCGCGTGCCAGTTCAGGCAGCATACGTCCGGCAAGCGGTGCATGGCGTGAATGTCTTGCGCGTTGTCTTAAACGATTTATCCAACGTTTGGCCGCTGTTGGATTATCCGCAGAAATATATTGGCGAATTGCCATCAGATCCTGCTTTGCGGTTTCGGTCCAAAAAAGCTTCACAGCTCTTTGCTCAGATCTTCATCTGACAATATCCGTCCATCCTGGACATCCGCCAGTCCTCTTTTCACAGAATCAACAAAACGCATCTGTTCATATAGAAGGTCATAATCTGACGGCGAAATAAGAACAGCCGCTGCCTTGCCATTTTGTGTGATGACCACAGGACGACGTGAGCTGCGGATTTCATTGACCATCTTAGAAGCTTTATTTTTGAAATCCGATAGGGAAACAACATTTTGAGAAAGGATTATAGGTTTCATATTGGCTCCTTTGAATTATCTCGACCTTAATATAGACCTTAATATAGGCCTATATTTAATATGAATCAAGAACAATTTCCCTCAATTTCATCTGAGTTGTTTGAATATCTTTGATACGTTGTTTTGATGATTTAGGAAGGCGTTGGAGATATTTTGCAGCGTGGCGGTGGACTCTTTTGGATTTCCATTTTCATCGGTAATATTAACCTGGCAACTAAATAGCCAAATGCGTCATGCCGGACTTGTTCCGGCATCCAGTAATATCCTGGATTCCCGCCTTCGCGGGAATGACGGCGTTAACGTATTTATTCGCCGGAGCAATATATCGTTTTTTGATATGCATTTTTAGCTCCTTACAAACGTTATCCTACTATATTTATCTTTTCAAATCAATAAGTTATCTTGCCACTGCAACTTGTTTCTTACAAAAATATTTTATAGCTCACATTCAAAACCTCGGCAAATTTTTTCGCAACTTTTTTTCCGATAGAACGCTTGTGATTCTCCATTTCAGAAATATGGTGTTGCTTGACACCTGTCATTTCAGCAAGCTGCTTCTGAGTGGTACCTTCTTTTGTGCGTGCGCCCTTCAAACTGACGCCGGGCAACTTTTCATCCACCATATCAGGAAATGCCTCGCGCCACGGCACTGAATCTACCGATTCAACATATCCGAGCCTTTTCAAAGCCTGAATTGCTTTCTGCCGGTTACCCGGAGGGCCGGTAAAACTGATTTTAATAGGGTGCTCTCTCGTGTGTTCCAACATAGCTTACCTCCACTATGTGTATTTCTTTATCAATAACCTGCCAGATGGCAACGTATGTAGTTTTACCTTTCTTCAAATGACAATGGTGCCTGTTGCTCCCCAGCCTGCTGTAGTTTGGTCAGTTGCCCCTTACCGGTCCTTTGGCCTCAATTTCCCTTATCAAAGCTATAAAGCTGAATTTTACGTTTTCAGGTAGCTTCTTTAGCGCCTTGACAACCTTTTTTCTGAGGTTAACAGTCCAATGCATTGCCTAAATATACCTATTTTTGGTATTTTGTCAAGCTGGTGACGATCTAAACTAGTTGCCGGGATGATACTTGCTAAGCACCGCCTTTAAATCGTTAATGGTCACCCTGGTGTATATTTGGGTGGATTCCAGTGATTCATGCCCCAACAATTCCTGGATATACCTGACAGGAGCACCGTTTTCATCATGTGGGTACTGGCCCGCAAACCTAAAGCTTCCAGCATAGCACTCGACCCCTTGAATCCTATAACTTCTGTTCTATTGTTCGAATTTCAGCTTCATATCTTTCTTGATCATGACGGTCTCGCCATATGGCGCCAGGTCATGCATCAAAAACCGGAATTCATAAATGGCGAAATGAATTTTATCCCCGCTTTTCAACCGCACTGGATTGTTTTCCTCTAGTTGTTTATCATTCAAACGAGTACCGTTGGTGCTGCGGAGGTCTTCGAGATAGTAATAGCCGTTTTTATAGTCGATGCTGGCGTGCAGACTCGAAATGGACTCCCTGGGAATGACAATATCATTGCTCGAGTCGCGCCCAATGCTCACGGAATTGCTGTCCAACGGCAAGGTTATGGATTCGTTGGAGATGATATTTTCGGTATCGATCAGTTCCGCCTGGTCCATGGATCTGTCGTGATTGCCCTCTATGGTGGCCAGGTCCAACTGGGTGTCCGGCTTGATCATGATGGTCTTTTTTTTACGCATGAAGCCAAAGTAGGCCAGCACCAGTGCGGCCAGAATCACAGTGACCGGGAGTATCAGGGACAGGAGGTCGTCTTTTTTTTCTACACCCTCTTCCCCAGGTGAAACAGGGTCTGCCGGTGGAGCTTTCTTTTCAACGATTTGCGGTTGGGCAACGGTTGTCTTTGCAGAAGACACTGGCTCCTTTGAAGCAGGTTTGGAAATAATATCGTCAATAACCTGGAACACCGACGCCACCTCATCCGTGGTGAAGGCCCTGAAATACTCCCCTTCGGTTTTCACGGCCAGGGTTTGCATGAGTTGAAAATCCGCCTGCTCCGTAAAGGCAATCCCGAAAATCCGTATGCCCAGTTTTTTGCATTCCAGGGTGAGGGTATCCTTGAGCCACTTTTCCGATTCAAGATCTTTGGCCCTATTGCCGGTATCAACAATACCGTCCGTAAGAAGAATGATGACTTTTTCAGTCTCTTGTCTGCCGTTTGTTTTGAGTTCATACACGGCCCTCTCCACTCCTGCAGGGGTGTTGGTAAACTGCCCCTTGTAGGTGATTCTGTCGAGGCCTTCCAAAAAACGTTCAGCGCTTTCCACTGTGGTTATGCCTGTGAGCGGCTGAACCAGCTTTGCATCGGTGTCAAAAATAACCATGCCGACCCGGACCTCCTCGGCCAGCCCCTCCAGAAAATTGATGACCACCGTCCGGGTGATGAAATCCGGATCGTTCTTCAGCATGCTGCCTGAATTGTCCAGTGCGAAAATTACGTCCTGCCCCGGGCGGGCCTGACCTTCTCCGGCAGCATGGCCGGCCAGTACGCTTGATATAACCAGCAGCATCAGACATCCCAGCATCATTTTGAATATATGTTCGTTTATTTTCATAAACAAGCCCTCTTAAAGTTGCGTTGACATCTAAAAACGTTTACACTATATACAAAACTAATTTTGAAATAACAATAGGTTAATGATATGTATCTTTCCCATTTCGGTTTAAAGGAAAAACCATTTCAGATCAGCCCCGACCCGCGTTTCCTATGGCTGGGCGAAACTCACAAAGAAGCCCTGGCCAGGCTGAAATTCGGTATTCACGACAACCGCGGTTTTCTGCTGCTGGTGGGCGATGTGGGTACAGGCAAGACGACCCTCATCAACGGGCTGCTGGACAGTCTGGATGAGAATGTCCTCGTGGCCACCATCCCGGATCCTGGGCTGGAAAAGTTGGATTTTTTCAACTTTCTGGTACACGCCTTCAAAATCGACAAACAGTTCACCAGCAAAGGCGATTTCCTTGTACATTTCATACACTTCCTGCACAAAGCCAACACCCAAAAAAAACAGGTTCTGATCATCATCGACGAAGCCCAGCGGCTGGATCATGAAATGCTTGAAGAAGTTCGACAGCTGTCTAATATCGAGACCCAAAGCTCAAAACTGCTTAATATTTTCCTGGTGGGGCAGATAGAGCTCAACGAAACCCTGCTGGAAACCCGTAACCGGGCTCTGCTGCAGCGGATTACCACCCGCTACAATATCGGTCCCATACCCAGCAAGGAAGTGGACGAATACATCAAATTCCGCCTCAAGGTGGCTGGTTGCGAGAAAAGTATGTTCAGCAAGGGCGCAATACGCCAGGTCATCTCTTTTTCCAGTTGCTATCCGCGCCTGATCAATGTCATCTGCGACCATGCCCTTTTAACCGCTTTTGTCAGAGGGAAGAAAAATATCGACGCCCGTATTGTAAAGGAATGCGCCGACGATCTCAGCATCACCGTCGAAAAGCCTGAACCCACCCGGGATACCAGCATGGTGCAAACCATTTTCAATCTGTTTTTTTATCCGTTGCGCCAGCCCCTGATAAGCCTGCCCATATACGGCCTGCTGCTGTTGCTGCTGGCCGGAATGGCTACCTATGTTTATTTCCCGGAAATCTTGCCGGCCGGTAAAACACCTAAACCGACGGCCGTGGAGAAACAGAAAACATCCACTGCCTTTTCCATCCCTAAATCCGTGCCTGCTTCATCCACAAAAAGTTCTGACCCTAGCAGTCCTGTTCCGGTAACCTTGCCTGAAGCACAAGCGCCCAAACCGGCAAGTGCCGAAAAAACCGTTTCAGCTCGGCCTGGTACAACGGCTGCAGAAAAGCCGGCCATGTCAAGTGCTGAATTGGCAAGCTATCTTAACAAACCCTACATCATTCGATTCCGAATGGATTCCAACGAATTCTCCGATGATGCGTATGACCAGATGAACCGCATTGCAAATGTCGTCAAACAGGTAGAGGGCCTCACAGTGTCGGTAAGCGGTTACACGGATTCCCTGGGCAATTACGAATACAATCGCCGCCTTTCCGAATTCCGGGCCACCGTTGTCAAATCCTATTTGGTTGGCCAGGGGATTGCGCCCGCACGGGTCGCCACCTATGGAAAAGGGCCGGAAGACCCCATCGAAAGCAACAAAACCCGGGACGGAAGGGCTGCCAACCGGCGTGTGGAGATCGTCCTCAGCGAGTAGGTGTAAGGTGTAAGGTGTAAGGTGTAAGGTGTAAGGTAAAGTGTAATGGTGCCCGATTAAAGGTCAAGTCCTGATTAAAAGTTGTCACTTTATTGTTTTCAAATATCCAATTTTCAACGTCCAATCAAAAACCTCCATCACGAAATCACGAAAGAATGAAAACACGAAAACATTTCTGAACATTTCGTGCTTTTTGGATTTCGTGTTTTCGTGATTCAATTTTATGTCCGGTCTTCTGACTTCTGGCATTTGACCTCTGGCACCCCGTCTTCTGTCCTCCGTTCTCTGGGGCTCTGAGGTTCTGAAGTTCTGGTGCTCCGTCCTCTGACGCTCTGTCCTCCGGCTTCTGATCTCAATGTCCAGCTTCCATCTTCTTGCTCAAGAGTCTCAGGTGCTCCGCCATTTTGCCGGCATCCGGGTACCTGTCTTTGGGAGACTTTTCCAGTGATCGTTTGAGAATGGCCAGGGCTGGCTTGTTGATGGTTGAATTGTAGGTGGTAGGCGGCTCCGGTTCAACCGATGTGGTCTGATACATAATCGCTGCCATGTTATCCCCGTAAAAGGGTAGCTTTCCGGTCAGGAGTTGATAAAAGACGACCCCGAGGGAAAAGACATCCGACTGGCCGGTGATCTCCTTTCCCTGGGTTTGCTCCGGGGACATGTAGTAAGGCGTGCCCTTGATGATGCCGGTACGCGTCCTTGTGCTGGTTGTTGCACGGGCAATGCCGAAATCGGTCACTTTTACAATACCATCTTTCAGCATCATGATGTTGGCCGGTTTTATGTCACGGTGAATGATGTCATGATGGTGGGCGTACGCCAGGGCATCGCACACTTGGACGATGATCTCGATGATCTTTTTTATGGGGAGCAGATTCTCCTTGGCGGTATATTTTTCCAGATTTTCGCCTTCAAGATACTCCATGGCCAGATAGGATAGATCCAGGTCCTCCCCCACGTCATATATGGTCACGATATTGGTGTGGGAGAGCTTGGCCACAACTTCGGCTTCACGGTAAAAGTGTTCTTTGATCGTTTCCACTTGAGATTCGTCAAATTCATCTGAGAAACGGATCGTTTTGATGGCGGTAAGACGGCTCAGCTTGGGGTCCCGGCCTTTGTAAACGATCCCCATGGCGCCGCGCCCCAGTTGCCCCAGAATTTCATAGCGGCCCAGCGTGGGCAGGGCCTTGGGTTTTTCACCGACCACGACCGTTTTATCGCCTGCCGGAACCGTCTTCTGCGCGGCTGGCGGTGCAGGCCGTGCGGCCCCCAGGGCCACTGTCTGTCGAATCACCTCGGCAGGTGCCGTCCGGCCTGCGAAAAACCGCAAGCCCCCGAAAAAGAGCACACATATGGCCACGAGCCGCAGCAGAATCTTGATGATCAGAATGGTGTCTTCACCCAGAGGCACCAGTACGATAAAAAAGTAATCGACAATATCCGAAAGAAACAGCACCAGAAGAAACATCAGGATCAGATTTATGGCGTTGCCGATTTTACCGCCGATATATTCATTCCTGGCCCGGCTGTAAACCACCAGTGTCATGATGTAAAACACCAGAATCAACAGTTGCGCCATCCAGTAGTTCAAATTGACTTCCATTTTAAATAATTCTCTTGAGGGTGGTCATGAGGTTCGTGGTCAACGGCCGGAACTCTTCCTGGGCAATCCCCTTCAAAAACGTTTCAATATTCAGAATAGTAGCCCTGGCGGATTTTTTTCCCAGCAGCTGTTTCTTGGCCAGCAGCAGTTCACTCAAGGTCTGTTGAAAGCCTGATATGAAGCTGCTTTTGCCGAGCCTGTGCCCTTCTCTGGATATGTGGTCCCTTATTCGGTTGACGTTGGCCGGCACATCATCGCCGACACGGTACTGGGATAAAAACTTTTCATAATAATCTGACTTTTCAATGATGCCTGACAACAGTACGCCTGCCTTGGTGCCTATCTCCGCCTCCATCTCGTGCATCACTGTCTGGATGACGCGGCTGTAAAGGGCAATGATGGCTGCCCCTCCGATGTTCTCCATACTGGATTTAGGATCGTCACAGGAATCCCCTCCGGTCCCTGATGCCATCCCGCTTGTGTCTGAAAAGCTTTTCCCGCCTTTGAAATAACCTTCATCCTGGGCAAGCTCGCGATAAAAAGTGAGCGTGCGGTCGACGAACGCCTGCTCCCCTGCTTTCATGTGTTCAGGTGATTCTACGAGCCTCGCAATCGTGTCCCTGGCCGCCTTGAAGCCCAGAACCTGATATTCCTCCTGCAACAAGAAAAAGACTGCCCTTTTGAAGTCCAATTCCAGCTTCCGGGCGTCCGGGGCATTGTCCTGCTTTTGCAGCTGGTCATAAATTCGACGCGTATTCTCACCCGGGTCCCCGCCCGGAATCACCGTTTCAGCGAGTCTTTGATCATCGAGAGATCGATTCAGGCTTCTGGCCTGCATGCTGTGGGCCTTTTTTTCACCCAATTCCCGGGCAATGATATTGGCAATCTCATCAATAATATTCATAAAATATTGAATCACACGCGTGGTATCGAATATTCTGCCTGTTTGCGAGGTTGACGCTGCCCCTGAAACTTCTATGACGCCTTGCTCGGCCAAAGCTGCCAGCGCCCGGTATACCCCCAGGCGAGGCAGACCGGTATCGGCGATAATCCGGTAGACGTCCCTTTTCCCGTCTATCATCAGCATGACGCGCAAGGCACCATCCGTTGAAAATGAGTCCGACTGCTGCGCGCCTTCCTTTATTTCGAATACCACGTGATCGTTGGGTATGATAGAACGGTAGGCCTTCCACTTCTCCGCCTCTGCAACCAGCCGTATAGGGTCCATCTTCAGCCGGATGTCTTCAACAAACCCTTTGAGCCCGTCTTCATAGACAAAGGCACCCTCACGCCAGGTAAGGACCGCGGAAATCGCCTCCTTGAACTGATAATTCAGCACCTGAACAAGGTTATCCTGGGTCACCAGGCCGCTTTCCATCAACACGACCCCGAGCCGCCTGTTTTCCTCACGGGCTACACCGAGGGAGTCTTCTATATCCTTGTCAGAGACCAGTTGTTTGTCCTTCAGCAAGGCCCCCAGGGATAGCTCTGCGGCCAGGTCGCCGCTGATAAAGACAATGTCGCCGCCGCGAAAATAGATGCTCGTCTCGCGCTCTTGGCTGCTGACTTTCAAGATACCGGTCTTTTTCTCCTGGTGCAGAAGCCGCCCTATGGCAGGCAGCGAAAATGTCTGGATATTGCCTGTGAGCGGCATGGCTATTCACACCCCTTGAGCAATGACCACTTCTCCGTGTCAACGGTATATTTTATATCCAGTGTGCAGATATCTTCATCCATGCCTTTAAATGTCGAAACCGACCATTTGTAGTACACCGTATATTGGGAAAACGCTGAATTGTTACGTGTCAGAACCATTTTCTGAAAATAGATGTTCTTGGAATGCACGGTTTTTCCGCTGTATTTTTTCGTAAGGTGTTTCTGGATAAGTGGATCGCATAATTTATTTAATGTGCTTTTCAAGGTCCTGTAGTCCCTGAACTCACTTTTGTACTTTACAAACCCCTCACTGTAACGCTTCAATTCTAGTTCCTCGGGAGAGAGCCATTCTCCTTTGTAGAGCACATATCCCTTGGAGCCATAAACCATATCATCGGCAGTTAAGATGGACTCGATACGTTTACGCTGCCCGGTCAACTCGCCCTCATTCCCGAACCGGCTGTTCCGGATAAATGCCAGTGCAGCTTCATAGCCTTTTCTGGCTTCCAGGAACCGCCCCGCCTGACGGTGAACCTCTGCTGCCCGCATGTGCTTTTCCACTGTCTGGATATCATGCTGCTTTTGGGCTGCTATTTTATTACGTTCGGCTTGGGCCATGCGATTGGCTTCGGCTTTCTTCCGGGCCTCCTCTTCTGCCATCCGGGCCCTTTCCTTGTCCTTTTCGATCTCAATGGCTTTTAGCCGTTCCTGCTCCTTTTTCTTTTCAGCTTCAATTCTTGCCAGACGTTCGGCTTCCTGCTTTTCCCTGGCTTCTGCAAGTTTCTGTTTCACGACACGCTGCTGTTCTTCATGTTGCTTAGCATCTTCTGCCTGCTCTTGCTGAAGCGTTATCTGCTTCTGGGTCTCCTCATTTTCCAGGCGCTGCTTTTCCTCCATTTTTTCCTGCATGATCTTTCTGACCAGCTCTTGCTGTTTCGCAAGCATCGTTTCCTGGTCCACCCCTTCTGGCGTTTTCCACAGCATAACATATCCTGCGGCTGAAATACCCAGCAGCAGAATCAATAGCAGCGGGTAGATAACCAGTCGATTGGATAACAGTGCCTTAACCCGCGATCCTGCACCTCTGTTCGCAGCTGAATCGGCGGCAGGTGCGCTGCCTTTGCCGGATAGCGGCAATATGGTTTTGACCACTTGATATGAGGGGGCCTCGGGGAGCCCGGCCTGCGCGTCTGATAAACCAGCCATGTCGATCTTACGGGTTTTATCATTATCCCGGGTCGTAGATAAACGGCCATCAGGAGCCTGTGGAATGACACCGCTACCATCGAGTGGGCCGGTCGGTTGGCCTTGCGTTTCCAGGGTCAGCGCTTGGGCCATATCTGAAAAATCGAGATCCTCCATTGCATTGCCATCCGGGCTGGCCGAATCGTCCATGGATGAGCCCCCCTCATCCGCCTCGGCAATTCCGCCGGCCGGGGGCCGGTCAAAAGCGTCTTTTGCATGGCCTTCCGGAGCTGCTGGTTTGAGGGAGAGCTCTCTCAACGCTTCAGCCATTTGGGCGGCTGTTTGAAATCGTTCCTGCGGGTCTTTGGCGATCGCACGGTTGACAATATCGACCACGGACTGGCCAATTTCCGTGTTGTAAGCCGAAGGAGGGGTTGGCTCGGTGTTGGCCGTCTGGTACATTATGGCTGCCAGATTCTCACCGGTAAAGGGCAGTTTTCCGCTCAAGATATGATAGAAGACCACTCCCAGTGAAAAGATATCGGCCCGTCCATCCAGATTCTTTCCGCGCGCCTGTTCCGGAGACATGTAATAGGGGGTGCCCTTGATAATGCCCGTACGTGTCCTGGTGCTGCCTGCAGCTCTGGCGATTCCGAAATCCGTGACCTTTACGTCCCCATTTTTCAACACCATGATATTGCCCGGCTTGATGTCCCGGTGGACGATTCCATGGTCATGGGCGTACTCAAGCGCATCGCAAACCTGGGCGACGATATCGAAAATGCGGTTGATTGGCAGCCGTCTCTCCTCCTGGCAATAGGCCTCCAGGCTATGGCCTTCCAGGTATTCCATGGCCAGGTAGGAAAGATCGAGGTCTTCCCCTACATCATATATCTTTACAATATTATTATGGGAGAGTTTGGCGACGACTTCCGCTTCATGGTAAAAGTATGCCTTGACCTTTTCGACTTTGTCTTCATCGTAATCATCGATAAAACGGATTGTCTTAATGGCGGTTAGCCGCTGGAGTTTAGGGTCCCGTCCTTTGTAGACAATTCCCATGGCGCCTTTGCCTATCTGCTCGATAATTTCGTATCGCCCCAGTGTTGGCTGGGTTTTCTGCGAGATGCGAGCTGCATCTACGCCGGTGTCAGGCGATGGGGGGCTATCGTCGGCAAACGAAGGCGGCGCCAGACCGATGCCTTCTGTGCCGGAAAAATCATGCCCGGTGTGCATGGTGACCCGGGGTTTTGAAAAAAACCTCAGCCCTCCGAAAAATAGGACACTCAAGGCCAGCAATTTCAATAGGATCTTTATGATGAGCTTGATGTCATCGCCCACCGCAAGAAATGCCTGTAGAAAATAGTCGATGGAATCGGCGATCAGAAGGATGGCCAGGAACATCATGATCAGGTTGATGGCATCGGCAATTTTGCCGCCGGCATATTCCTTGCGGGCACGGTTGTAGATGATGAGGGTCATGATGTAGAAAATGAGACTCAACAGCTGGCCCAGCAAATAGTCGGTACCACTCTCCATGTTCACTCCAATACCTTTAAATTAAACCGGCAAATAAATACCCTAACAGCAAACTTTAGGCGTGCAGCTATTATTGTGTTTGCTGAAATTCTATTTGGTTATTAAATCGCCGGTTTAATTTATATATCAATCAGATGAGGTTTGTCAAAAACAGAAAGGATTATAAAACAAAAATGCCCCCGCGTTTATAAGCGGGGGCATTTTTGTTTTAGTCGTTGAAATATGCAGGTTGCATATCGACGGTCAAGGCATCCTGGCTTTTAAGCCGTGTGACCACACCCTGAGCCTTGGGGAGCTCATACTCGAAGAAATAGCGGAAGGTAAACCATTTGCCCTGATAGAAGTTCGTTTCCGACTTGGACAGTTTGTCTTTGAGGGCTTTCTGTACGCTGATCGCCTGAAGAAGCCACTGCCAACCCATAGCCAGATAGCTGAACAATTCCAGGTACAGGGTTGCGTCGGCCAGAAAAACGGCAGGTCCTTTTTCACCGGCCACACCGATGAGATGCAGGGTAATGTTTTCGAGCGATTCCAGTTCCCTGGTCAGTTGTACGGCATACGGTGCCAAATCCCCGTACTGCCCGGCATCGGCAATGGTCCGACGCACCTCCTTGCCAAAGAGCTTGAAGGCCCTGCCCTCTTTCATGATGACCTTGCGCCCTAAAAGATCCATACCCTGAATGCCCGTGGTTCCCTCGTGGATGGGATGTATGCGCATATCCCTGAAATACTGCTCAACCGGGAAATCTTCGCAGTATCCATAACCGCCGAAACATTGAATACTCTGACTCGTGGATAGAATCCCCATCTCCGAAGAGTAGGTTTTGGCCACAGGCGTCAAGAGGTCGAGCAGCAATTCATAGGTTTCCTGCTCCTCCCCGGTGGTCAGCTTGCTCATGTCTTCATATCGGCTGCACTGCAGCAGCAAGGAAAAGGAACCCTCCACAACCGACCGCTGGAATAACAGCATGCGTTTGACATCGGCATGCTCGGCTATGGGCACCTGGGGCGCCAGCGGGTCTTTGGATGAAATCAGCCGCCCCTGGGGTCTCTCCAGAGCATACTCCAATGCAGCATAGTACGCAGCAGAAGCAATGGAGGCGGCTGCCAACCCGACACCGATCCGCTCCTCGTTCATCATTTGAAACATGTAGGACAGGCCTTTGTGCGCTTCCCCCACTATATATCCGTAGCAGTCATCTTTTTCGCCGATGGCTAGCTCGGTTATGGGACAGCCCCGGTAGCCCATTTTGTGATAGATCTGCGACACGGCAATGTCGTTGAAAACCAGTTTCCCATTGGCGTCGAATCTGTATTTGGGCACCACAAACAGGGAAATGCCCTTCACGCCCGGAGGGCCGCCTGGAATCTTGGCCAGCATGAGATGCACAACATTGTCCACACCATCATGGTCGCCCGCGGAAATGAATATCTTCTGACCTTTGACAAGAAAATGGCCGGCATCTGAAGGTTCAGCAATGGTAGTGATGTCACTTAAGGAACTTCCGGCCTGAGGCTCCGTCAACGCCATGGTGCCCTGCCATTCGCCGGCCAGCATTTTGGCAACATAGCGGTCGATCAGTTCCTGGCTGCCGAAATTGGTAATCAGACGCGCAGCCCCTGCCGCCAATCCGGGAAACGCGCTCCCGGAATAGTTGGCAGCCGAAAACATCATGTTGCAGCAGTTGGCCACCAGGAGTGGAAGCTGTTCTCCGTCGAACCCCTCGGAAAATGTGGAAGCGATCCACCCCCCTTCCCCGTACTGCTTCATCAATTCCCGAACCTGCGGGTGCACCTTGACGCTGCCGGCCTCGAATTCAGGCGGTTTGCGGTCCATTTCTTCAAATAGGGGAAAAAGGAGTTTGACGGCCAACTTCATAGCCGCGTCCAGCACCATGTCAAACATCTTGCGATTGTGTTGCGAATAATAGTCGTACTTGGTCAGCCCGTCCGCATCAAACACTTCGTAAATCAAGAATTTCAGGTTGCGCATACTGATGAACTTTGTCGCCATGGAATTCCTCTTCAATAAGTTTTCATGTTTTTTTCACACTATATCGTCTATTTTTCAATAGTAACTTATGTATTATGCACCGTAGGCAGGTAAACCCCATAGTAAACATGAAGATTTATTAACGATCGATATAGAAAAGAGAATTGGGAATTAGAAACTGACCTAGCGTGTCCGCCAGGCCTGGGTGCGCATTATCAGATTGCGGGTCACAAAAAGATGGATTAGACGTGCCGCGACATTGGTATAAAAAATCATCATGCCCATGGCCGCAGCGGGTGCGATGTCACCGGCATCGTCCATATTCATCACCGCCACCGCGGCAAGGGCGGTGTCCGGAGAGTAGAGAAAAATAACGGCGGAAACAGTGGTCATGGCATTGACAAACAGGTAGATCGAAATGTCCAGAATGGAGGGCATACAAACCGGCACGGTGACTTTGGCCATGAGTTTGTAAAACGGTTGTTTGAGCGAAGATGCGACCGCCTCAAATTCCCGATCCATCTGTTTTAATGCGGTTACGGCCGTGAGGTGGGAGACGGTATAAAAGTGGGTGACCGTACAGACAACCAGAATCACCATTGTGCCGTATATCGTATTGAGCGGGTTTGCTGGATTGTTGAAAAAAAAGATATAGGCCAGGCCTAGAACCATTCCGGGAATTGCCATGGGCATCATGGCCAGAAACTGGAAACCGCTCCTTATAACCAGAAACCCTTTTATTTTTTCAACCATATAGGCCCCGGAAAAAACAACGATTGTCCCTACAAAAGCGGTTAAAAGAGCCAGTTGGATCGAGTTGCCATAGGAAGCCCACCCGCCGCCATCCATCACGTTAAAGTTGTAGTTTCCCAAACCGAGCGTTAAATTGTAAGGCCATAGTTTGACGAGGGCTGCGTATTGACAAACGATGATCAAGATCAGAATGAAAAAGGCCACCATGCTGCAGTACAACAAACAAATCGTATCAAATTTCCGATTCGGCTTGGGTTCATAAGGTACTGAGCTGGCAGTGAGCTGTGCGACCTGTTTTGATTGCACATAGCGATCGATGGCAAATGCCATCATAGCCGGGACCAGCAACACCACAGATACAACGGCCCCCATTTCAAAATTCTGTTGGCCGATGACCTGTTTGTAGATGTCCACGGCCAGCATGTTGTATTGTCCCCCGATCACTTTGGGTAATCCGAAGTCAGTAATCACCAGATTGAAAACCACAAAGGATGCCGAAAGTAATCCGTAACGCGCACCTGGGATGGTCACTGTCCAGAATGTTTTCCACTTGCTGGCCCGTAGTGAAATAGCGGCTTCATAGAGACGCGCATCAGAAATTGACAGGGCCGTGGTAATGATGATCAGTGCATGCGGGAACGTGAAAAAGACCGATCCCAGCACAATTCCTATGGGGCCGTAAATATCGTGACCGAACAACAACCCCTTGATCATACCCTGATTACCAAACAGATAGACCAGCGCGATGCCGGGCAACAGGGAGGGGACAAGAATCGGAATCATGGCAATGATTCGAAAAAGCCCCTTGAAGCGCATTAAGCTCCGATTCAGCGCATAGGCAAATCCAAATGCGAGACTCACCGTAATCAATGTGCTAATGATTGAAATGAAAAAGGAATTTTTAATGGAATAAAAAAGCGCGGGAGTGGAAAAATAAGTGATGTAGTTATCCAATCCCGTGGACTGGGAAGGGCGCAAGACGATGCGTCGGAACTCGTTGGCTTTATATGTGTGCCAGTCGGTGTCGGCCACACGTGTCGATCCCACCAGAAACGATGCGTTTTGGTCCAGTTGACGGAGGCGATATTCGGTTTTGCTGCGGAAATTGAAATCAGGGAAAAAGGTGGTTGCGTACAAACGCCCGTCCGCATTCGTCACCAGCTCTTCAGGTTTGAGGAGCTTCAGGTTATCATTGATCTGGGAAGCAGAAATCACCTCACCCCAGCCATCGCCCGTATTGACTTGAAATTCAAAATTTTCCAGGTCAAAAGCAGCCGTAGTGAAGGATTTTGACAGCATGGCATAAAGAGGAAAAGCCAGTGCGATCACGAGGTAAACCGCGATAACGACCATAAACGCTGCCATCAACCGGGCATCTTTACTCGTTTTTGGGCGAATGATCGGTGCAGGGGCTATTTCTTGATTGGAGGCAATAGTGGTCATCATTATTGGGCCAAGCCGCGATTGAAGATATAGAGTCGATCTGATGGCAGTTCTATGGACATTTTTTTGCCGACGGTTGGGTTCATCCGGGTGACGGCATTTATTGACAGATCGGCGATCAGCTGAAAATCGCCTAGTTTCTCGCCAACCAGATGGAGACGCCAGAACGATCCCAGAAATTCCATCTCCACCACCGTGGCATTGAAGCTGTTTCCGGTTTGAGCAACCGTGTTACCATTTTCACCGATAGGCACTATATCCTCGGGACGTATGCAGATGATGGCGGGTTTTCCAGGCGCCAGGTCGTGCTTACGGCACGCTAACTCGAGCGATCCGAATCTGGCCGATTCAGACGATAC
>JBDLJD010000070.1:0-22230 GCA_039714495.1 Thermodesulfobacteriota bacterium | reverse complement strand
TTTAATGAAAAAAATCAAAGTCTGCCACCCGAATCTTGCTTTAATCTAAAAGCTATAGCCATCCATTATTTCAGCCTTTCTGTTCCATCAATGCATGCTGGTCTGGAAGCATCTTCCGATATCCTGTAAGGATTTTGTCATCCCGGCGACCAAACAGTAGATGTAGCAAAAAAACACGTAAGAGGCGAATACCTCTTGAATCATAACTATACTCGCATATGGGCAACGGGAGGATGACATGGAAAAGGTAACCCGAAAAAAGATACATGTTCTGTTGGCATTGGTTTTGATTTCGCTGCTGTTTTTGAATTCAGCCGAAGCCAGGGTCAAGAAGGAAGGGGGCAAGATTTTTATCGTGGACCGCACCGGTGAACAATGGGACATCACCCAGGCGGTTTCCATGGGATTCGATCCCTATAAATTCGAATTCGGCATCGGACGCAACGCTTTTGAACCTTTGGATGAAGATGACTGGCAGTCTGGTGAGGGGCACGATTTGTCAGACATGCGCATCATCGGTGTTGTTGAAGATGAGGAAGCCCATGCTTATTCGGTGAACCGGCTGCGGTATCATGAAACAGCCAACACTTTTCTCGGCAATGAGGCGATTGTGGCAGGGTACTGACCACTGGTGGACCTGGCGGCTGTGTACAGTCGCGAAATTGACGGACAAACACTTACCCTGGCACCATCGGGCTGGACGTACAAAAGAACGTTCGTGCTGTATGACAAAGAAACAGAAACGCTCTGGTATCCAAAAAAGGAAGGGTTATTGGGCATACAGGGTGTGTATTTTAAAAGGATCCTTCCAGAGGTGAAATCCAGGGATACTCGCTGGTCCAGCTGGAAAAGTGCGCACCCGTCGTCTCGTTTAATGAAGTAGGTGAGGGTAAGCGGCCTCATGTCTGCGTCTCTCAGACGCTGGATGGGCATGGAGAAGGTAACGGAAGAGATCCCATTGGCCAATAACCCGACCATGGTCATTGTAAATACCGCCAACCACAGTTTTGAGATAATTAATACCTGATACCGCATCGGTTTCAACAGCGCTTTGGGTCCTTACAAAGGGGGGCTGCGCTTTCATGCCTCGGTGACTTTGAGCATCTTGAAGTTTCTGGGATTCGAACAAATAATAGTTAACACCCAGTTTTTCTGGATGGTCGATCCTGGGGGCAATTGATGCAATGCATCTAGCCCCAGCAGGGATAAATCCCTGCGCTACATGGTTGATTCGAGGAATGGGCATGTAGGCCAGGGCTTCAGCCCTGCATCGTCTTCTGACCTCTGGCAGTCTGGCCTCTGACACTCTGACCTCTGGGGTTCCGTCCTTTGGCGCTCTATGGTTCTGTTAAATTCAGCTTGCCTGGCGCAGGATAATGCCCAGTTCCTCTTTTGTCAGGCGGATTGGGTTACCTTTCATACTGCTGGACTTTTGTGATTGCCGGATGAGATCGTCAACGTTGTTCTTGGAAATACCGTAGGTGCTAAGGACCGGCAATGCCGTGCACGGCACCCAGTTTGGCATTGGCAAGGGCCATTCCACCCCAGAGACTGGCCAGGCACATGTCATTTACTTCAAGATAATCAATGGCATTTCCGGGGTTGGTCATGAGCGCGGCAATGGCCTTTCCGCCATCGATGACGCTGCCCCCGCACCGAATATGATTTGACTGGCAGTGGTGAATTCAAATACCATTATTTCAATGCGAATTAATTTGCTTGCAACCTTTATAATTAAGGATCACTGTTTCTAATGAATGAAAGGAGGAATGAATGTCTGAGTATGAATTCTATAGGGTTGAGAAGAAGGGTGCGGTTGCCTGGGTGTTCCTGAACCGTCCTGAAAAAAAGAATGCCATGAACCCTCCGGCATGGACGGAGTCCATTGAGATATTCGAGGACCTTGACCAGGACGAGGAGATCCGGGCGATCGTCATGGCCGGAGAAGGAGCCTGCTTTTCAACGGGAATCGATTTAATAGGGATGATGCCGGAAATTCCCGAACTCATGGAACCGGACCAGAAGGGCGGGGTTAAATGGCGGCTCCTGCCCAAGATCAAAAAGCTCCAGGACGCCATAAGCTGTATCGAATGGTGCAAAAAACCGGTGATCGCTGCCATTCACGGCTATTGCATCGGGGGCGGGCTGGACATGGCCACGGCCTGCGACATCAGGTTGTGTTCAGCGGATGCCGGGTTTTGCCTCAAAGAGGCGGCTGTGGGCTTTGTGGCCGATGTGGGTGTGCTCCAGCGGATTCCCCTGATCGTGGGGCAGGGTCAGGCCCGGGAACTGGCCTATTCTGCTAAAACCATTACAGCTCAGCGGGCCCGGGAGATTCTCCTGGTCAATGATGTTTTTCCAACCAAAGAAGCGTTGTTTGAAGGTGCCCAGGCCCTGGCGGAAGAGATTGCGGCCAATTCACCCCTTGCAGTCCAGGCCTCCAAGGATGTGCTCAATTATGGCGTGGGCAAGAGCATCGATGACGGGCTGAACTACGTGGCCACCATCAGCACCAACATTGTTCCGTCCAACGACCTTACTGAGGCTGTCACCGCCTTTATGGAGAAACGGAAACCTAAATTTACCGGTAAATAATTGAAACAAAACAAAAATCTGACGAACAGCATAATAGAAGGGGATTTTTATTGTTTCTTTACCTTGGATGGTGGTAATGCAAATTTCATCCTTGGTGTATGGGATACGGCCCTTTGCGGTTTAACAGGAAGATTGTTTTCAGTACTAAGAAAGAGGAGGGGAAAAGATGAATAAAAGGACAGTTATTATTTTAATGGCAATTTGTATGGCGTTGAGTTTTGGCGGGCCTCTCCAGGCCGCAGATACCATCAAAATAGGATTCAACGCACCTTTGACCGGTTTTGCCGCAGCAGACGGCAAGTCTTCGTCCGAGGGCGCCAAGCTGGCTGTAAAACAGATCAATGCAGCCGGTGGAGTGCTGGGCAAACAGCTAGAACTGGTCATCTATGACGACCAGGCCAAACCGGCCCAGTCCATAACGATCGCCAACAAACTCATCGGCAAAGATAAAGTGGCACTGGGCATCAGCGGTTCCTACTCCGGCCCCACAAGATCGGCAGCCGGTGTATTCCAGGACGCGGGCATACCCTATATCAGTGCTTATGCCATCCATCCGGACATCACCAAGGCGGGCAACATGGTTTACCGCACCGGCCTTCTGGGCAGCGTGCAGGGTAAGGCCGGCGCCAAGCTGACCGGCGAGATGATGGGCAAAAAAAAGGTGGTTATCATTACCCTGCAGAACGATTTCGGTAAATCGCTGGCAGCAGGTTTCAAGGAAGTTGCCCCCAAGTACGGGGTTGAGGTCATTGCCGAGTACCAGTATTCCATCAAAGACCGTCAGTTCGGATCCATGGTCGCTAAAGTCAAGGCCGACAATCCGGATCTTATCTACGCCAGTGGGTACTACTTTACCTGCGGCCCCCTGGTCAGCCAGTTGCGGGCGGCCGGTGTGAATGCACCGGTTGTCGGCCAGGAAGGCTATGACGGGCAGAAGTTCATTGAAATCGCCGGTCCTGCCGCCGAGGGCGTTATCATCACCACCACACTGGACCGGGATTCCAAGGAAAAGGAGGCCGTGGATTTCATCAAGGCCTTTGAAAAACAGGCCGGTTATCCGGCTGATATGGTTTCGGCCAGCGCCCACACCGCCGTGAAAGTCGCTGCCGCCGCCATGGAAAAAGCAGGCTCCACCGATCCGGAAAAGGTCCGCCAGGCCATCGCCGCGACCTCCCTCAAGGCTTCCACCGGTCTGATCAAGTTCAACAAACTAGGCGAGGTGATGAAACCCGTCCAGGTGCAAATTGTCAAGGATGGCCGCTGGCATCACTATGCCGTGATCGACGATCCCGAGCTGTTAGTACCGCCGGAAGAATAGCCCCCAAGGTTGCATAAACAACATGAAAAAAGAATAGATAATATGCTGTAATAATATTAGATACCATATTGTTATAAATACGGCCGGAAGGGCTTTAGGGCCCTTCCGGCCTTGATCTCATTTTTCTCAAACGCAGGCAGAATAAAATGCTTTACGTCGAGCTTCTTACCCAGGGCCTGATCTATGGATCCATGTATGCGATCATAGCGGTAGGCCTTACGCTGGTATACGGGCTTTTGCGCATTTTGCACGTTGCCCATGCCGGGCTGTTTACCCTGGGCGCCTACCTGGGTCTCATCGTAACCAACGCTACGGGCAGCCTTTTATTGGCGCTGCCGGTTGCCGCCATATTCGTGGGCTTCGTGGGCATGGCCATCTACAGATTCTGTTATCAGCCCATCCTAAGCAAACCGCCTTACGTGGCCCTGATCGCCTCCATTGGCCTGTTCATTGCCATGGAGGAGATCTATCGCCTTATCTTTGGGCCGTATGGCCTCACATATGTCCACACGCCTCTGCAGAGCCCGGTCCACCTTTTTGGCATGAATCTGCGCATGGTGGACCTGGTGATCGTCTTCGGCAGTGTGGCCATGCTGGGTGTGCTGGCCTGGCTGGCCCAGAAGACGCGCATGGGAATTGCCTGGCGGGCCACGGTGGATGATCCCCAGATGGCCGAGAGTTTCGGGGTCAGCGTGCAGCAGGTACGCTACCTCAACTTTTTCGTCGGTTCGGCCCTGGCGGCCGTCGGCGGTGTCTTCATATCCCTGCTTTCCAATCTGGCCGAGCCCACCATGGGCGGGGTGCCGTCCTACAAAGCACTGGCTATTATCGTACTGGGCGGACTCGGCAGCGTGACCGGAACATTGATAGCCTCGGTGATCCTGGGGGTGATCGAAGCTTTCGGTACGATCTACATCGGGGCCTATCTGGACCGTGACGCGATTGCCTTTGCCTTTTTGATTCTGGTGTTGATGTTTAAACCCCAGGGGCTGTTCTCGAGGAAGTAAAACATGGGTATATATGAATTATCTCTGGCAACGATTATCTGTATAAATATCATACTGGCCCTGGGATTGAATCTCATCACCGGGTACTGCGGCCAGATCAGCCTTGGGCATGCCGCCTTTTTCGGCACCGGGGCCTATGTGGTGGCCCTGATGGCCAAAGCCGGCCTTCCCCCTGTGGTCAATCTGGCGGGCGCCATGCTGATGGCCGGCGCCATCGGCATCGTTGTCGGTGTCGCCAGCCTGCGAGTACGGGATGATTTTTTAGCAATCACAACCATGGGCGTCGGCTTCCTGTTTTTGGGGATTGTCCGGCAGCAGGACAGCGTGTTGGGAGGAGAAATGGGGTTGAGCGGCATTCCACCCATGGGGCTGGAAAAGCCGGCGTTTTTGGTGATGGTTTTAGCCGTGGCAGCGCTTTGTACCGCATTCAGCATCTACATTAAAAAATCATGGATGGGATTTGCTTTTGATGCCGTGGCCACCGATGAAGACACGGCCCGGCTGCTTACCGTGAATGTGCCTGCCTATAAGTTGACCGCTTTTGCCCTGGGTACGGCTATGGCGGGGTTGGCCGGAGGGCTTTACTGCTATTTCACCCGGTTCATCATGCCCGATGACTTTGGCTTCATTACATCCATCAGCGTGCTCTCCATGGTGGCCGTGGGCGGCATCGGTTCGGTGCCGGGGGTAATCATAGGCACCATGCTGTTGACCCTGCTGCCGGAGATGTCTGAATTCTTGAGCGATTACAAACTGCTTTTTTACGGCGCACTGCTTTTTGCGGTCATGCGCTTTGCGCCGGACGGCCTGGCTGGAGTGGGCAGCAGTATATTAAACAGGCTCAAGGCCAAAGGAGGCGCGGCATGAGTGTACTCCTGGATGTGCAGAAGGTAACCATGCATTTTGGTGGTGTGCATGCGCTCACCGATGTCTCTTTCCAGGTGATGGAGGGAGAGTTCTTGAGCCTCATTGGACCCAATGGCGCAGGAAAAACCACCATGTTGCGGGCGATTACCGGAGTGGTCCACCCCCAAACGGCAGATATCCATCTTGACGGGAAAACCATCATAGGCCTGCCGACCCACAAGAGAGCCTCCCTGGGATTGGCCATGACCAACCAGATCGTCTCTCCTTTCAAATCCATGACCCTGCGCGACAATGTAGCCCTGGCCGTGGGACACGAACGCATTGCCACCGTGTTCAAGGCGGTAGCGGCTATGGGGAGAAGCGCCGAGCATAAAAAGGCCGGTGAGCTGTTGCACATGGTGGGCATAGGCGAACACGCCGACCAGGAAGTGGTGGGCCAGCCGCTGGGCCTTTTGAAGCGGTTGGAAGTGGCCCGGGCCCTGGCTCTGAAGCCGAAACTGCTGCTCCTGGATGAGCCCCTGGCAGGCTTGAACCACGTGGAAGCGGAACGCATGGCTGATGTGGTGGTGGGCATTAACCGTGAGGGTCTCACCGTCGTGATGATAGAACACAACCTTGGCGAGGTGCTGAGGATCAGCGACAGATTGGTCGTTCTGGACAATGGCCGTAAAATTGCGGAGGGGAAACCTGAAACCGTAATGCGTATGCCTCATGTGCGGGCTGCCTATGTAGGTATGGAGGCTGAAAATGCTGAAGCTTGAGAAACTGTGCTGCGGCTACGGGCCCATGCAGGCCGTGCATGCCTTGGATATGGCGGTCACACCGGGCAGGGTCATGGCGCTGTTGGGCGCCAATGGGGCCGGCAAGAGCTCGACCTTGATGAGTATTGCCGGTCACGTGGAAATACAGGGCGGGAAAATCACCTACCAGGGGGATGATTTAGCTGGAGAAACGCCCATGCAGAGAGTTGCCGCAGGGATCGGCCTGGTGCCTGAGGGGCGACGGCTGTTTGCCGAGTTGACTGTGCGGGAGAACCTGATCGTGGGCGGGTATTGCCGGCCCAAGCAGGAAACCGCATCCAGTATGGAGAAGATATTGTCCCTTTTCCCCCGTCTGAGCGAGCGCATTCATCAACGGGCCGGTTCACTGTCCGGGGGCGAACAGCAGATGGTGTCCATCGGCCGTGCCTTGATGTCTCAGCCCGGGCTGCTGCTCGTCGATGAGTTGAGTCTCGGCCTGATGCCCAAGGTGATCGATATTTGCTATAACGCCCTGGAAGAGTTGAAAAAGCAGGGCATGGGGCTGATTGTCGTGGAACAATCAACCCAGCGGGCCCTGGAAGTAGCCGATGACGTCACGGTGCTGGAAAGCGGCAAAATGGTGTGGAGCGGAACAGCGTCCGATGCCAAAGCTTCAGCTGATATGATCGATGCCTTCCTGGGGCTGAAAAAGAAAGGATGACAAGGGTTTCAGGTGTCAGGTTTCGGGTGTCAGAACGGGTTACAGGTTGCAAGTTGCGGGTTTGCCATTCGTCTTCTGGTGCCCTGTGGCCCTGTCTTCCGTCCTGGTTCTGAGGTTTTGTCCTCCGTTCTCCGGGCGAACACACAGGTTCGCCCCTACTGCCTACTGCTTACTCCCTACTATCTCCCGTCCTATTTTTTCAGATAAGCATAATAGCTGTCCATGTTGTACACGGCAGCCAGCGGATTGTGTCCCATCAAGCGATCTTTCACTGCCAGCACGGTCACCGGCGCGTCCAGGTATTTGATAACCAGGGAATCGTGGCCCACACACAAGCCCATGATGATATTGAAATCCACCTTCTCGTCATTGACGATTTCGGCTTGAAATATGGGATTGCACATGGATTCGAAGGTGTTGGGAAGTATCTTCTGATCCTCGTTCAACCCAATGGCCTCCTTGGGGGTCCGTCCGGCCTTGCAGGCCACGGAGACCATCTCGAACCCTTGACCACCGTAGAATTTGTCCACCGCCTTGGCCTCTGAGACCAGCCCCACGCAGAATATCAACCCCAGGCGTTGATAGCCCATTTTTTTGGCAAACTCGGCGATTTCCAGGATGCGGGGTTTCAAAGGTTTGACACCGCCCCCTTCCAAGCGTTCGTAGCATTCTGATTCCTGAACTGAGGCGTTTTGGGCAAACCGCAACTCCTGCGGGTCTGCGTACTTTTTCATGCTTTCATCGAGGAGTTCTTTTTTGTGCAGCGTAGGGCAGGAGCCCAGTCCTTTACCGTTTTCAATGTTGCAAAGCCTCTCCGGCCAAGGATAGGGGCATTTGGCACAGGCGGGTGTTAAATCGGTCATATTGCACTCCTTTTACATTTTGCATGAAATTTGAATGACAGTAAATTGAACCACAAAGACACAAAGGACACAAAGAAATAATAAAAGGTAAAATTATTCCAGCCATCTGAATACTTTTTACGTCATGCCCGCGAAGGCGGGCATCCAGAAGGCGATTAGCTGAAGGTTCTGGATCCCTGCCCAGGCGGGGTCCATGCCGGGACAAGCTCTACTCAGGAATGACGATTAAAACACCCTGGTTGCGTAAAACGTTAATAGGACGGCAACAGGGAGATATGTATTCATCTATTACATTAAGTATTGTAGATTAATATAATAAAAACAATAATTTTAAGGCATTAAATTAAAGTTGCGCATTAGACGATTATGCCGAATGCTCAAGGCTTAATTAACAATTGATTGTTAACCGTCAGACAGCTTTTGTAATAATTAATAATCAATAATTAATAGTAAACGGTTAATGAAAAGGTCACTTGCCTTCTGCTTTGAATAACCCGCAACCTGACACTCGACCCCTTGACCCCTTGACCCCTTGGATCCTCAAACTCTAACTCACCAACCACACCTTCATTCTCCTGGGCCAGTGCCGTATGTTTTTCATCCGGCGCTGGGCACGCATCATTTCAATGAGCATATCCGGGTCGGTTTTGACGAGCCCGTATATTTCCCGGTCAAAGGTGTCCACGATCAAACGGATTTCCTGGCCGAGCCGAGGGAAATGCCGCATGAGCCTGCTGCCGTACTCATCCGGTGTTTCATTATGCAATTTTGATAATCCGCAGCGCCGCCCCCAGCGGAGCAGGCACACATAAACCATGGCCGCGCTGTCAGCGCGTTTGAACAAAGATGCCAAAAAACACCACAGGTGTACAGGCATGGCCATGAGGCTGTTCAACAGGCGCAGAATCCAGGCTTTGAATGTCAGGGGCTGGCCGTCCAGGGAGTCCTCGGACAGCAGCCAGGCCAACAAACGCTTGAAAAGATAAAACATAATAACGGCTATCATCAGAACGACAACCCCTATGGTAACCCAGACCATTATGTTGGCCGCGGCCGCCGGCCACCCGTCAGTCGGCGGCGGTGAGAGTTCGATCTGGCCAGCTCGTGAGTCGTCCGGAAGGCCGGTGATGTTCATCCGGTGTTTGGGGACCAGGATATAGCGGATAAAGCGCACCAGGTAGGGAACCATGGGGGTGGCGGCCTGGTCAAGAGTGGTCAAAAGGGCATCGGCCGCAGGGTACAGATAAGGGTGAAAAAGGAATGCCATGCCCAAGCCGAACAGGATGGTCATAGCGGCAATGCTGACAATAATGCCCAGTCCGCGGTAACCGGATAGAAAGGATTTTTTAACCTCATACTGATTCCGGCTCAGCCCCACAGACGCCAGCCCGAAAATCAAATAGGCCGGCATTAAAAACCCCAGGGCATTGACGGGCATCCCCACACCGCCCTTGGCCAGAAATAGGGAGTTCACGATCAGTAGCGCAAACAGCAGGCCCAGCCCCTTGTCAAACTGCAGGCACACGGAAATGTAATCCCCCGGGCTTTTCTTCAGATACCGGCCGCCCTGCCAGATCAATACCAGGCAAAACACGGTCAGCAGCAGAAAAAACCATTCCACGATGCCAACAGGATCCTTTGCCAGGCGGCCCACCCAATCCAGGCTCCAGAAGGGATAGGCTGGATATTGAAAATGGTGCAGGAACAGCAATGCGCAAACCATGAAGCCGATGATGTTGAGAAGCACCACCTGGTACATCAGCCAGCCCTTTTTTGCAGCAGTACGGTTCAACACCGCGGAAATAGCCAGGATGCCGGCAGCCGTGTACAAGGGAAATTGAAAACCAATGGACAGGAAGGTCAGAAAAAAGGCCCAGGCATAGCGCCAGCAAAGGTCCATGGCCCCCTGGGAAATCACGAGCAGGGCGCCGCCCTGGCCATTCATGTCTGCACCGCCTTGGCTGCCAGCAGCTCCCGGACAAGCGGCATGTCAGCTGCGTTATCATTTTCTATTGCAGTTGCGTCCTGTTGTTGAAGCACAAACATGCCAAGGGGAATCTGTTTTTGTCTGCAGATCCTGCGCATGTCATTCAATTCCGAAGTGTTTTCGCATGCAAAGCAAATGCAGCTTACGCCGCGCACGGCCAGGACGGCCTGCTGCATGGTTTGCGTAAGCGTTTTTCCGGCTTTCATCTGTACCCGGGCCAGGGCTTCCAGGACAGCGGGGACCTGCTGCGGCCCCTGGCCGGTTGGCGTCATTGAGAAATCACCGCCAGTTGTAGTTCCGTTGGTGGCAAAGCCCAGGGCCATGCCTGATTGTTCTATTTGCAGACACAAGGATGCAATGACTTCCAGGGTGCGTTCAAACCCGTCTTCGAGCCCCTTGTCTGAAAAACCATGTACATCCAGTACCACCATGATCTTGCCCTGCTGGGACGGTTCGAACACCTTTTCCTGGAGCCTGGCGTGCCGGGCGCTGGCTTTCCAGTGGATGTGCCGGGCTGGGCTGGATGCCTGGTAGTCACGGGTGCCTGTGATGTAAACAGGGTCCTTGACCGGGTGCTGGCTGCCCGGTTTTCCGAACAAATCGCGCCTGGGCAGATCCACCTTTTTTACATCGACCAGTTTGGGGTAGACGATAATTGTGTTTGCCTTGTGCAATTTTTTTTCCGCCCTGAAAAAGCCGAAAAGGTCACTGGTCTGCATATGCGATGGACCGGCCGTATAGATCCCCCGGCGCCGGGCTGTGAGGGTTTGGTGGAAATGGGCCTGCTGATACCACAGGATGCCGGCTTCCCGGGTGGAAGATTGTGTGTTTTCCTTGACCACGGCCATATTGCTTTTCGGCCATTCCAGGCGGACCCAGATGGGCAGAAACTTCTTGTTGGCCACGGTTGTGGTCATGGAGAGCGTTTCACCTGCAAAGACCCTTTTTGGGGCTGCCTCGGTTTTGCAGGTCACACGGCAGAGGCTCAGGGCACTCCACGCTTTGGCGCCGCCCATGATGATCAGAACGAGGAGGGCCAAAAGCGAAAGGTCATTCAGACGGTACAGGAGGGCGATGAAAAGCGTGATCACCACAAAGAAGAGAATCAGCCATGCATTGAAGATGGTGGGTTCTTTATCCTGGAAGAGATTCTGGTTTTGTGGGAGATCCAAGTCCATCTGATCACCCTTGGGCGGACGGCACAGGGATCTCTTCGAGAATCGATTCCAAAAGGGTGCGGCTCTCTTCCCCGCGTAGCCGTTCCCTTTGTTTGAGTACCAGGCGGTGTCCGAGGACCGGTATTGTCAAGGACTTGATGTCGTCCGGCAGGACGAATTCCCGGCCCCGTACAAGGGCCTGGGCCTGCCCGGCGCGCATCAGTCCCAGGGACCCCCGCGGGCTGGCGCCGAATTCGACGGTAGCGTGATGGCGGGTGGCGCGTACAATATCGGTGATATATTCCTTGATTGGTTTTGAAACACGGATGCTGCGCCTTTTCTTTCTGAGTCCCAGCATCTCTTCCGGCGTGGCCACGGCGGCCATTTCCTCAAAAGGGTCTTTTTCCTGGAACTGTTCCATGATCCGGATTTCTTCTTCTCTTTTCGGGTACCCCAGGTGGATCTTCAACAGAAATCTGTCCAACTGGGCTTCGGGCAAAGGAAAGGTGCCTTCGAGCTCGATGGGGTTCTGGGTGGCGATGACAAAAAACGGGTCTGGAAGGGCATAGGTTTTGCCATCCACGGTGAGCTGGCGCTCTTCCATACCCTCCAACAGGCTGGACTGGGTGCGGGGAATGGTACGGTTGATTTCATCGGCCAGCAGCACGTGGGAGATGACCGGCCCCGGGTGGAAGGAAAAGGCCGCCTTGTTCTGGTCCCAGACGTTGAAGCCGGTGATGTCGGCCGGCATCAGGTCCGGTGTGAACTGAATGCGGTTGAAGGTGCCGCCGATGCTCTTGGCCAGGCATTTGGCCATGAGGGTCTTGGCCACGCCCGGAACATCCTCCAGCAGGATATGCCCCTCGGCAATCAGGGCCACGAGCAGCAGCTCAATGGTGCGTTCTTTTCCGACAACAACCCTTGAAATGTTTTTGAAAATTTTATCGCAGGTCTTAGAATCCACGTAAAAACCCCTTTTCCCATAAAGTTGAACAGAATGGTGATACTGTATTTGCTGTAACAATGCAACCAAAGGTGCGGGTGACCGCCATGCAGAACGGCTAACTAAGCTATAATTGAAGTGCGCGTCTCAATGCAGATACCAGTTCAACATTGCAGCGCTGCGAGAAAGGTGCCTCAGGGGCAAAACTGTTGAATCCGTGAAAGGCGCCTTGGTAAACATGCAGTTCGGTGGGTACCCCCGCCTTGATAAGGCGCCGGGCATATTCGATATTCTCGTTCGATGTTCGATTATAATCACAACAGGCTAAATCTTGTATTCATAGTCCCCTCCGTGATACCTTAGGGATAACCAGACGAACTGAACCGCTTCGCATCAAACTTGATAACTGGACTTTTCTCCATCTGTACAGTTATGTGGGTATACTTTCAATCTGTGTTTGACAATCATAATTTTCCATATAGATAGTTATTGTTCTTGATAGTAGCTAAATTTTGGTTGCGATAAAAAGGTGTGTCGATGAAAAGCTTGATCGTAGTATCTCTCTTAATAATATTGGGCGTATACCTCTTTAGGAAAATTCCCAAACGTAAATATCCAAAAGATAATCTGGGAAGACGATCCGGACAAGAAAGACGCAAGGCCTTTGTTCCTCAGAAAAAACGCGTGCGAAGATCTGATAGAGATCGTAGAAATCAAAAAGACAGACGGCAGTTACTTAGAATTAAATAGTGACACCATCGCTGGAGATAGGTAACCATGACCAGAACAATTCTTCCTGATCACGGTGGTAGACGTTTAGGCTTAGATAGGCGTCAATTTGACTATGCCATATATATTCCAGAGAGAAGAACGTCAGGGGAACGAAGATCAGGCAAAGATAGGCGAGTAACAAAACAGGAAAAATAATCTCTACAATTTTAACAAGAACATGAGCAGGTCACCTTGGCCCTGCTTTTTTTATTGCCAAATTACCGATGTCTCCGACACAGTACCACCCAGTCAAATTTACAGATACCATGATTCCTGTGCAGAGAATCAGGGACAACACTATTTTAATACCTGAAATTTGCATGCAAATTGATAAACTTTGAAACGCTCACTTTAGGTAGAAATAAATTGAACCACAAAGGCACAGAGGGCACAAAGAAAATTTTAAAGGTAATATTATATGTGCCTTGTGGCGGGTTGTGGATTCTCCAGGGGACAACCTTTTGGCGGAGTTTGTCAGTGCCGTGGATGCGCTGGATTGTGCCGTGGCCATCCAGGAAAAGCTGGCCATGGAAAACCAATCCCTTAAGAACCACCGGCGCATGGAATTCCGAATGGGCATCAATGTCGGCGATGTTATTTCAAAGGGCAAACGCCTGTACGGTGATGGTGTAAACATTGCCGCGAGGCTGGAGGGATTGAGCGAGGCCGGCGGTATCTGCATATCCGGCACCGTGTATGACCAGGTAAGCAACAAATTCGGACGGGCGCTGGAATTTATCGGTGCCAGGCAGGTTAAAAACATCGCCGAGCCGGTAAGGGCCTATAAGGTGCATCTTGAAGAGCAGGCAGAAATGGGGGAGGAGACCTGGGGCAGGGGAGTGGCCATTGTCCAGATGGACCCGGGCCATAATGATCTTGCCGGCACTGCCGGGCTGCAATTGCCGGACAGGCCATCCATAGCTATCCTGCCCCTGGTCAATATGGGCAACGGGACCGAACAGGACTACTTTTCAGACGGGTTGACAGAGGACATTATCACCGACCTGTCCAAAATATCCGGCATTTTTGTCATCGCCAAAAACTCTGCCTTTGCCTACAAGGGTAAATCCATTCTGCCGCCGCAGGTTTCACAGGAACTGGGGGTGCGCCATATTCTGGAGGGATCGGTCCGGCGTGCCGGCCAGAGGGTGCGGATAGCGACCCAGCTGGTGGACGGTCCGCTCAACCAGAACATATGGGCAGACCGTTTCGATGGAAACCTCGAGGACATTTTCGATCTTCAGGATCAGGTGACCGGGAAAGTGGTTTCAGCCTTGAAGGTGAAACTGACCAACAGTGAGCGAGAGCAACGCACCAAAAGGGGCAGTGTCAACCCGCAAGTCTATGATCTGGTGAAAAAGGCCGGGTTCTCCTGATTAGTGGTCAGGTGATCACCAACAGCCTGGTCTCCCTGGGACTCGGCCCCTGGGGCATATTCATCACCATGCTTCTGATCATTCTGTTCATGGGGATGTTCAGCCCTGTTTTTTTGTTTTCCGTGTGCTGATTGATCCACTGCACAAGATCTTCCGGGGTGATGGCACCTGGCTCGGTTAACGTGACTGCGGCTACAGGGCTTTCACCCCATTTTGCGCTTGGAATACCAAACACGGCTGTTTCCAGCACTGCAGGGTGCTGTACGATGACCTCTTCGATGTCTTTGGGATATACATTGACGCCGCCTGATATCATCATATCTTTCTTGCGGTCCACAAGATACAGATAGCCGTCTTCATCCACGTAACCCAAATCCCCAGTGTAGAGCCAGCCGTCCTTGATGGCCTCCTTGGTGAGGTCGGGACGCTTGTAATACTGCGGCATCATGAGCGGCCCCCGGCCGACGATTTCGCCTATCTCTCCTACGGGAACTTCGTTTCTATCCGTATCTTCGATCCGCATTTCATTAAATTGCGGAGGAACCCCAACCGATCCCGGCTTGGCAATGTAGTCATTTTTGTCGAGTATGGTTAAAAAGCCTTCGGTCAGGCCATAGAGTTCATAAAACCGGTCCGGCAGATATTGGGTCACCTTTTCCTTGTGCTCCTGGTGCAGGGGCGCGCCCACATTGCATATCATTTCCCGGGATGTCAGGGCTTCGGGCGAAAGTAGTACTTACCGATGCCGAGATGAACATAATGCAAAGCGTGCGCACGGAACTCGAGGCTTTTGGCGACATTCTGGTGTTTGAAGATGAAAAAGAGGAGACCCTCGTCCGGGCGGTGGCCGACGCAGACCTGCTCGTTATCTGCTATGCGCCGGTCACCCGCAAGGTCATCGAGGCCGGTGAAAACCTCAAGGCCATCCTGAAATGGGGCGTTGGCGTCGACTCCATCGATTTCGAGGCGGCCAATGAACGCGGCCTGCCCGTGTGCCACTGCCCCATGTACGGGTCAGGGACCATTGCGGACCATGCCTTTGCCATGCTGATCGCTCTTGCCCGCAAGCTTGTCCCCCTTGCCAACCATACCCGGCGCCGCGGCTGGATATGGCCGGACCCCTCACGGAAGTGGGCGGGAATGGATTTGGAAGGCAAGGTCGTGGGCATCATCGGTTTGGGGCGTATCGGAAAAAAGATGGCCAGCAGATGTCATGGCTTTGACATGGGTGAAACCCTCGTAAACGTCAAGAACGGCGATATTCTCGAATCCATGGGCACGGTCATCGACCGGCTGCCTTATGGCGAACTGCCCTACAATCCCAAGGTTGCATAAATAACATGGCGAAGAAAGAATAATATTTCAGCAAATCATGAAATATCATTTCTATAGAAAATAACAAAAACGAACATAAAATGCATTTGGATATGTTTATTGCCCAAAAATACAGGTAAAAATAAGTTTATATGTTATAAAATTAACACTTGACAACAGAAACAAACAGCCATAAAGGCAATAGAAATCCTTATAACAGGTCGATTCAGACAGACAGGGAAATTGCCATATGGAACCAATGCTTCCGGCTGAACGCAGGCAAAAGATATTGGATATCATCGCCCGGGAACTTACCATCCGCGTATCGAGCTTAAGCGAGATACTGGGCGTTTCAGAAATGACCATCCGCCGCGACCTCGATTACCTCGGAGAGCGGGGCCTTGCCGAACGCACCCATGGCGGTGCCGTTTTCATCAAACGCAGAACACCGGGTAAATTTCAATATGCAAGCAGTGTACAGACCAATCCTGATGAGCGCACCAGGATTGCACAGACAGCTGCAGCTCTCATAGAACCCCACGACATGGTTTATCTCGGCGAGGGGGCAACCACCTCGGAAATGGCGCACTTTTTCGATAGGGACATGCCCTTCACCATTTTCACGAACAACCTCGGTGTTGCATCCCAGTTCCGGGGCCGGGCCGCCGAACTGATCGTACTGGGGGGTACTTACTCACCGGAAACACACGCCCTGGCAGGCCCCATCACCATGGAGCAGATACGGCAGATCAATGCGAGCAAAGTCTTTTTAGGCGTTGACGGCCTGAGCCTGAGATCGGGCCTGACAACACCGAATCTGGATATTGCCGCCGTCGAGCGCAGCATGATCCATTATACCCGTGGGAAGGTCATCGCCATGGCTGACCAAAGCAAGTTCGGCCTGGTGGCCGAGGTGGGTGTGGCGCCTATCCAGCAGATCGATATCATCGTAACCGACCAGAAAATTCCCGGAGGGTTTCAGAAGGACCTGCAGCAGGCCGGGGTGGAGGTCATAGTAGCCAAATAAAATCGTGTTCCACGATTTTATGAAACGCGACTGCGTCGCTGATAATTAACTTCAGAGAGGTAGATTTCATGACTATTAGAGGATTGCACCCCGGTCTGAACCATACGGCCGGCATTGGTTTGAAAATGTTCTCACAGGATGAGTTGGAAAAAATTCATCTGGCGACGCTGGACGTGCTCTGGAACGTGGGTGTCAAAGTCCAGAGCCCGGAAGCCGTTGAAATTTTCCATTCCAGCGGCTGCTCCGTCGGTAATGATGCCGAGAGCGTGAAAATACCGGCCCACCTGGTGGAAGATGCCATCCGGTCGTGCCCACCCAGCTTCAAAGCCTGCGGACGCGATGCTGCCAAGGACTTTGTGTGTGAAAGGGATCGCGTGGGGTTTGTCAACTTCGGGGAAGCCCCGCGCATGATCGATCCGGAAACAAGGGCCATGCGGAAACCAACGCGCAAGGATGTGGACCAGGCAACCCGCTTTCTGGATCACCTGGACCAGATTTCCGTTTTTGAGCGTCCGCTGACCCCCAGTGACATCGATCAGGGCATTGCCTGCCTCTACAACACCAAGTCCTATTTCGAAAACTGCACCAAACACGGATACATCGGCATCAACTCGGTGGAGAATCTCAAGGTCTGCTACGAGATGGGCAAGGCCGTGGCCGGTGGGGCAGACAACTTCAGGGAAAGGCCCAATTTTTCGACTACCTGCGACCCCATCAGCCCGCTTTTGCACTCCAAAGAAGCCTGCGACATCCTGATCGAATGCTGCCGCCTGGACATCCCCTTGAAGATCAATGCCATGGGCCTGGCCGGCGGCACCACCTGCGTCAACCTGGCTGGAACGCTGGTGAGCCACAATGCCGAGATTTTGAGCATGATGGCCCTGGGGCAGTTGGTCAAAAAAGGGCACCCCATGGTGTATGGCACCTCCACGGGCATCATGGACCTGAAAACAGCACTGGCCAGTATTGGCTGCCCGGAGCTGGGACTTTTCAGCGCTGCCATTGCTAAACTGGCCCAGTTCTACCAGATGCCCACGTGGGTGGCCGGCGGGTAGGTGGACTCCAAAGAACCCGATGCTCAAGCAGCCCATGAGTTCACATTGACCGCCGTTTTACCCGCGTTGGCAGGTGCCAACATGATTTACGGCGTAGGGATGCTCGACAGCGGGATGACCTGGGATTACGCCCAGGCCGTTATGCAGAACGAAATGGTCAGAATGATCGTCAAGGCGGTGGAAGGTATCCCCATCAGTGACGAGCTGATGGCCCTGGATGTCATCGAGGCCGTAGGGCCGGAGGGCGAATACATCACCCACACCCACACCTACGAAAACATGAAGCAGCAGTCCCAGGTGGAACTGTTCGACCGCAACACCCGGGAAGCCTGGGAAGCTGCCGGAGCTAAGAATATAGTGGACGAATCTTATGCAAAGGCGCTCGATATCTTAAAAAACCATACGCCCGAACCCTTGTCCGACTCGCATAGGGCCTCGCTGAACGAAATTTTTAAGGAAGCTGAAGAGAGGCATAGACATTAGAAACATATATCGGCACTGAATGGGTTACTTTCCCAGTTTTCTGGGAAAGTAGAACTGCCTCAGAATAAGAATGAGTGTTTCTAATGAAAGGAGAAAGAAACGATGAAAGAGCGCTCGAAAATTGTGATTGTTGGTGGTGGCATCGTTGGTTGCTGCACGGCTTATCATTTGGCCAAAGGCGGTGAAACAGATGTCGTTCTTGTTGAAAAACATGATCTGACAAGCGGTAGTACCTGTCAAGCTGCCGGGATGGTCACACAGTTTCACACAAACCTGACGATGATGCGTATGCGTCAGTACAGTGTGGAATTGTACAAGGGGTTTTATGCCGAAGACGGCGGAGCATCCGGCTGGAACCATACGGGTAGTATTCGTATGGCCTCAAGCCCCGATCAGCTGATGAGCTTGAAACAAGCGGTGAGTAAGGCTCGTGGTATTGGTCTGGACATCGAATTACTGAGCCCGGAAGAAACTCAGAAGCTCTATCCGGAAATCAGCCTGGATGAGGTAGCCGGCAGCATCCACCTGCCGATGGATGGCTGGGTTGATCCTCATACAGTGACCACTTACATGGCTAAGAAGGCCAGGGAAATGGGAGTGACGTTTTACACCAATACACAGGTTCAGGACAT
Organism: Thermodesulfobacteriota bacterium; assembly: GCA_039714495.1. Lineage (GTDB taxonomy): Bacteria > Desulfobacterota > Desulfobacteria > Desulfobacterales > B30-G6 > JAJDNW01. The sequence continues at coordinate 3,374 of JBDLJD010000070.1, read as the reverse complement.
TGAACTGACAGAAAAAGGTGCGATTCAAGCGGTTGTAACCAGCAAGGGCCGCATCGAATGTGAGATCATGGTTAACGCTGCTGGCATGTGGGCCGGTCGTGTCGCCGAGATGGCCGGTTCCTTTTTGCCTATTGTCCCAGTGCAGCACCAGCACATGACGACGATGGCGATGGATGACAAGAAGTTTAGTCCGAATACTCCGGTGTTGCGTGATCCGGACAACTTGACCTATATTCGTGAGGAAGTCGGCGGGGTTCTCATCGGTGGATTTGAATTAAATCCGGAAACCTGGCACGAAGACGGCGTTCCGTGGGAGCATAATGCTGAACCGATTAGTTCAAGATGGGATCTGTACACGCCGGTATTGGAAGGCGCAATGAAACGCGTTCCGATTCTGCAGCAGGCCGATGCACAAGAGCTGGTGAACCATCCCGACGGATTTACACCTGACGCGATTCCGTGTGTCGGACCTTGTCCTGATGTCCCGGGGCTGTGGGCAGCGGCAGGCATGAGTATTAATGGTTTTGCGACCGGTGGTGGTATGGGCAGGGAGCTGGCTGACTGGATTATCAATGGATTACCGAACCTGGATATGACCGCATATGATGTGCGACGCTTCGGTGATCACTACAAGAATATGGATTATGTTGCAGCCCGTTGTCGTGAGAATTATAAGTATTACTATTACTTGAAGTTCCCACTGGATGATTACACATGGGGGCGCCCATTGCGGACCAGCCCTCTGTATGAACGTCTGAAACAGGATGGCGCGGTTTTCGGCGAGAAAAACGGTATGGAGCGTGTGAACTACTTCCGAGCCGATAAGCAGTGGAAAATGGAGACCGAAGCACAACGGGAAGACTTCAAATGGGATCGCCCGGATTACTTTGATCAATCCGCTGAAGAACAGAAAGCTTGTCGCGAACGGGTTGGACTGCTGGATATGAGCAGTTTCGGTAAAATTGATGTCTCCGGTCCCGGCGCCATGGCACTGCTGCAAAAAATGGCTGCCAACGATATTGACAGGCCCGTTGGCTCGCTCACTTATACGCAGTTCTGCGACAGCCGCGGCGGCATACAGAGCGACTTGACAATTGCCCGTTTGGGTGAAGCCGAGTTTCGGTTGATTACCGGCACCAGCAGCACTTCGTTTGATCTGGGCTGGCTGGAATTCAATCGTATCGACGGCGATCCGGTCGAGATAAAAAATGTTTCGGCTGATTACGCTTGCATTTGCCTGTGGGGACCCAAGTCCCGTGTGACGTTAGCGAAAGTAACCGACGCCGATCTGTCCAACGAGTGCTTTCCCTATATGACCACTCAGACCATCACGGTTAACGGGATTGCGGTTCAGGCCAACCGGGTCAGTTATGCTGGTGAGCTTGGCTGGGAAGTTTACCCGGCAGCGGGAAATTCGGTTGCCATTTGGGACGCCTTGCTGGCTGCAGGTGAAGAATTCGGTATTATGCCGGTCGGCTATCGGGCGATTGATTCGTTGCGGCTGGAGAAAGGCTTCCTGGCCTGGGGCGGGGACATTTCACCGGATGAAAATCCGCTGGAAGCCGGACTGGGTTTTGCCGTCCGGCTGGAGAAGGGTGATTTTATCGGTCGCGACGCCATTAAAAAATCCAAAGACGAAGGCATCAAGCAAGTCATCTGTTCGGTGTTGATCGAAAAAGATGCCTGTATTCTGTACGGTGGCGAAGCGGTTTATCACAATGGCAAATCGGTTGCTCGTCTGAGAAGCGGGGGATATGGCCACACCATCGGGAAGAATGTTGGTTTTGCCTACTTGCCACCTGAGTTGGCCAAACCGGGAACAGAAGTTGAAATTGACAGCTTCTGCGAGAAGATCCCGGCAAAGGTTGGTCCGTTGTGCAATTACGATTCAAAGGGCGAAAAAGTCCGAGCGTAACCCCAATGTTGCATAAACAAAAGGTAAAAGAATAGATAATATACTGTAAAGTAGATACCGCGGTCCAGGTTGCCCGATCCGGGATGATAAAAGCCTCTCCACTTTGGAGGGGCTTTTGTGTTTTAGGCTTTTAGAAAGCATCTAGATTTCGAGGCATGAATTCAAGCAAAGCATGAAAAAGTAGCGAGAAGTGATGAAGTCAATACCCGAGGCAATGAGCAATTATACGTAGATTTGAACGATCCCCTTAGAATTGTAGGTCTAATGGATAAATCATATTATGACGCGTGATTAGGTTGGCTACAGCCCTCCGAACAGCCTGGTTCCAAGCTCCCCGGGCCTGCATGTTGAACTCGGCCCCGGCCCGCTCCTTGTACAGCAGTCCGTATATCTCCCAGGCCTCGATGTTGTCCATCTCGGTTTCGACGAGCCACTCGGCCAACTGACAGGCCAATTCGATCCGGCCCTGCGCTTTCAATACGCGCACCCGGTCGATAACCGGTGCAGCACCACCCGCCAGATTGACCACTTCACCACCCAGTGCCGCATAATCGGGCGGGAACAACTCCGCCGGACGGCCGGAGTAGTATCCGGCATAACGTTTAAATATACTTTTAGCGATGAACACTGGATGACCGTAAAGGGGCGGCAACCACTTGGAATTCATCAGCTCTTCCGGCATTTCAAGACTGTTGACGGTCTCCTCCAGGATCATGCCCTTGTTCAAACAGGCCACCATGTGGTCCTGGATCACATGCAGGTAACGCGCCGAAGTGAGCAGACAGTTCTGGATCTCTTCTTTAGAGCGCCTTGAAATTAACTAATCAGCCCCACATAAAAAATGAGTGTTTTAGTAATCCATATATTGATTTATCTAGTGGCAATCGCCCTTGGGCTCCAGGCTTTCATTGGTCTCAGCTTTTTGGTTTCATCGATTTGGGAGCGAGAAAAAAGGGCCAGCCTAATGGCTGCCATCCAATTTTTAGGTATGCTGGCTGTTTTTGTCCTTTTTCTCGTGGTCGTTGATCTTGGTTTTTTTGAGACGGGCATCGGTAGAATAGCCTTGATCATTGGCTGTCTGGTAGCTTGTGGGGTCGCGTATTTCTTTATTCGTAAGAACAAATCCAATCAGAGGGCCCTCAAGGGGTCTAAAGGATACATAACGGGTAAAGCGAGTAGAGTCGATGAGCGGACCATTGTTTTTGCCAGAAACAAACTCCATCCTGGTACGGATCAATATAAAATATTCTACCAAGATCACCCGGGACTCGAAGCTATCGATAAAGAGCGTCGAGCCAAAGGCAAAACACTGGGAAAATATGGTTCCATTGACTCCCCCTATGAAAAGCCCAATGTCAGTATAGTGGAGATCGAATTTGAGAACTGAGTTGATCTATTAGGTTGAACCCTTTTTTCATGGATCACGTTGTTTATTGAGTCTTATATCTAAAATTTGATT